>VFZW01000005.1 GCA_016871055.1 Acidobacteriota bacterium | reverse complement strand
TTGCAGGCGCTGACTAATGCTTTGATGCAGGTCAGCGAATCGCAAGTCGCGTTTACCGAGGCCGACATTCAAAAGGTCTACGAAGAGAACAAGATCTTCGTTTCGCTGGCGAAGATTAAGCTGATCTATCTGCCGGGCGCCGAGGGCGACGAAAAGGCCGATGAAGCTGTGATGAAACAGGCCGGCGAGATCTACGAAAAATTGAAGGCGGGGGCGGATTTTGTCGCGATGGTGAAACAGTATTCGCGCGATCCGGTGACACGCGACAAGAACGGCGATTACCCGCCCGCAAAGGTCAGCGACGACATTCCCGGCGAAGCCAAGCGCGCGATCTGGGCGCTAAAGCCGGGAGAGTTCAGCCGTCCGACGAAACTGCCGAACGGCGTGTACATTTACAAGCTCATGGCGTGGGAGCCGATGAGCTACGCGTCGGTGCGCGAGGATTTGGTGCGGCGCTATAAGAACGCGAAAAATCGAGAGTGGCTGATGGCGATGCGGGCCGGCGTGGACGTGAAAGTCACCGGTCGAACCGCGGCCAAGTGATACGATAAGGGTTCCGCGGCATGGTGCAGACGGTCCCCGACATTCTGGCTCGTATTGTGGAACGGAAGCGTCAGGAACTGGCGGAACGTTCCACGAAGACGCGTGAAATCGAAGCGCTGGCGGAGGCTTCGATGGCGACGCGCCGCGGTTTTCGCGCGGCTCTGGAGGCCTCGACGCCGGCGATCATCGCCGAGATCAAGAAGGCGTCGCCCAGTAAAGGGCTGTTGTCGGAGAACTTCGACCCCAAGTCGATCGCGCTGGCGTACCGGCGAGGCGGCGCCGCGGCGCTCAGCGTGTTGACGGACGCCGATTTCTTTCAAGGCTCGTTCGAGCATCTGAATGAGGCGCGCGGTGCGGTGCACATTCCGGTGCTTCGCAAGGATTTTACGATTGACAGCTACCATGTCGTCGAAGCCGCGGCGCGAGGGGCCGATGCGATTCTCTTGATTGCAGCCATCCTGGACGTTTCCGAACTCCGGCGGTTTCGGGAGCTGGCGGCGGCGTTTCGTCTCGATGCCTTGGTAGAGGTTCACGATGGCGAGGAGTTGGTGAAGGCGATTGACTCCGGCGCGGAAATCATCGGTGTGAACAACCGCGATCTGCGAAATTTTTCGGTGAAGCTCGAGACATCGTTGCGATTGGCCGAGTCGATTCCGCCCGGCGCATTGCGCGTGAGCGAGAGCGGCATTCACTCGGCCGACGACCTGAAAACGTTGCGTGGGGCTGGGTACCGGGCGTTTCTCGTCGGCGAGCATTTGATGAAGTCTCCCGATCCGGCGGCGGCGCTGGAGGCGCTACGGGCGTGATGGTGAAGGTTTGCGGCATTACGAACCGCGAGGATGCGATGGCCGCGGTGGAAGCGGGCGCGGGGGCGCTTGGATTCAACTTCTATCCGAAGAGCCCGCGCTACATCGCGCCGGCGGATGCTGCCGCAATTGCGGTTCCTCCGGGGATCTTGCGAGTTGGGGTGTTTGTGAATGAACCGCGCGTGCGGGAGATCGTCGCCGAGGCGGGCCTTGATATCGCACAGTTGCACGGCAACGAAACGGAGGCCCCGGAGGGCGTTCGGGTGTGGAAGGCGTTTCGGGTGAACAACGTGTTTCGGCTTGAGGACATCGAAGCGTTTCCCGCGGAAGCGTTCTTGCTCGACACACCGACGGAGCTTTATGGCGGCAGCGGGCACACGTTCGATTGGTCGCGAGCGCGGGGAGCGTCACGGCGGATCTTGCTTGCCGGCGGACTCGATGCGGACAATGTAGAAACGGCGATTCGCGTTGCGAGACCTTGGGGCGTTGATGCCTGCTCGCGGTTGGAATCGTCGCCGGGAAGGAAGGATCATAGCCGCATGGCGCGATTTATCGCCGCGGCGTTAGCAGCATGACAATTACGTCGCAACCGGATGCAGGCGGGCACTTCGGCCCGTACGGAGGACGATTCGTCCCCGAAGTATTGATGGCGCCGCTTGAAGAATTGGAGCACGCCTATGCGGAGGCGCGCAAGGATCCCGCCTTTCACGCCGAACTCGCTTCACTGATGAAGAACTACGCGGGGCGGCCAACGGCCCTGTGGCGCGCGCGGCGGTTGTCGGAGCATCTGGGCGGTGCGGATATATACATTAAACGCGAAGATCTGCTGCACACCGGCGCGCACAAAATCAACAACTGCCTCGGCCAGATACTGCTCGCCAAGCGTATGGGCAAGACGCGCGTGATTGCCGAGACGGGCGCCGGCCAGCACGGTGTCGCGACGGCAACGGTCTGCGCGCTGTTCGGCCTCGACTGCACCGTGTACATGGGCGAAGAAGACATGCGGCGGCAACGGCTGAATGTGTTCCGCATGCGGCTGCTCGGCGCGAAGGTTGTCGGTGTGACCTACGGCAGCCGCACGCTGAAAGACGCGATCAGCGAAGCGATGCGCGATTGGGTCACAAACATCGAACACACGCATTACCTGCTGGGCTCGGCGCTGGGCGCGCATCCGTATCCGCTGATGGTGCGCGATTTTCACTCCGTGATTGGGATCGAAGCGCGGGCGCAGATGCTGGAAGCCGCTGGCCGTTTGCCCGATACCGTGATCGCTTGCGTGGGCGGCGGATCGAACGCGATCGGCATGTTTCATGCGTTTGTCGGCGATGCGGGCGTGGCGTTGATCGGCGTGGAAGCGGGCGGGCGGAATCTAACGCTGGGCGAACACGCGGCGCGTTTCGCGGGCGGGTCGCCGGGCGTGTTGCAAGGTTGCTATAGCTACGTTCTCCAGAACGCAGACGGGCAGATCGCTCTGACGCATTCGATTTCGGCAGGCCTCGATTACGCGATGATCGGCCCCGAACATGCGAATCTGGCCGACCTGGGGCGGGCTTCGTACGTGAATTGCTCCGACGCCGATGCGTTGAACGCGGCGATGATGTTGTCGCGCATGGAAGGCATTATTCCGGCGCTCGAATCGTCCCACGCCGTGGCGGAGGCGATCCGCCGCGCGCCGTCGGAAAAAGGCAAAGTCATCCTCGTCAATCTCAGCGGGCGTGGCGACAAAGACATCGATATCTATCGCGAGAACCTGAAGGAACTGGATGGCCAATAGTCGAATAGCGCGGCGGTTCGCTGAACTGCGCGCGAAGAATGAACCGGCGCTGGTGGCGTACGTCACCGCAGGCGATCCGACTTTGGACGCGACGGTGGGGATTGTCGCGGCGCTCGAGCGCGGCGGCGCGGATGTGATCGAACTGGGCGTGCCGTTCTCCGATCCTATCGCCGATGGGCCCGTGATAATGAAGGGCGCCGAACGCGCGCTGGCCGCCGGCGCGTCGCTGCGCGGCGTGCTGGATTGCGCGGCGCGAATCCGCGCCGTGAGCGATATTCCGATCCTGCTATTTTCGTATCTAAATCCGCTGATGCGATACGGTTTCGCCAAGCTCGCGGCCGATGCGCACGCGGCCGGTGTGGATGGTGTGTTGATGACCGACGTCAGCGTCGAAGAAGCCGAGCCCTATGTCGCTTCGATGCGCGACGCGGGTCTGGACACGGTGTTTCTCGCCGCGCCGACAAGCACGCCGGAGCGCCTGGCGCTGGTTGGCCGCTTCTCGTCGGGCTTCGTGTATTTGGTAAGCCGAACCGGAGTGACGGGCGTTCGCGATCAGGTTTCGTCGCAGGCGCTGCCGCTCGTCGAGCGCATGCGCGAGCACACGTCTTTGCCGCTCGCGGTTGGCTTCGGCATCGCGAAAGCGGCCGACGCCGAGGCGGTCGGGCGATTGGCCGATGGTGTTGTCGTCGGCAGCGCGTTTGTGAAGTTGATCGAAGCGCACGCGGGCACGCCGGAGTTGGAACCGCGTATTGAAGCGCTGGCGCGGGAGTTGAAAAACGGCGCGATGCGAAGTAGGATGACGGCTCAGGCATGACGATCGAAGAAGCAAAATCGGCGCTCGGCGCATGCCGTCTGGAAATCGACGATGTCGACCGGCGGCTGGTGGCGTTGTTGAACGAGCGCACGCGCGTTGTCGAGCGCGTCGGCGATATCAAGCAGCAGGTCGCGCTGCCGGTCTATGATCCGAAGCGCGAGGAGCAGGTGTTCCAGAACATCGCGGCCGCCAATCAGGGGCCACTGCCGGATGCGGCGATCAAGCGCGTGTTTGAACGTATCATCGATGAAATGCGGACGCTCGAACGGACGCGCATGGAAGGGAAGTAACCAATGCTAGTTGTCATGCAGGAGGGCGCGGCCGAAGAGAGCGTGCAGCGTGTGATCGACCGTCTGGTGACGATGGGCTTCACCGTGCACCGGTCGACCGGAACGTCGCACACGGTGCTGGGCGGCGTCGGGCCGATGGACAACTTCGAGCCGGCGGAATTCGAAGTAATGGAAGGCGTGAAGGAGTGCCATCGCATTGTGTCGCCGTACAAACTGGCGAACAGGCGTTTCCGTCCGCAAGGTACGGTCGTTGAGATTGGCAATGTGAAGATCGGAGGGCCGGAAGTGGTAATGATGGCCGGGCCGTGCAGTGTGGAAAGCGCTGAGCAGATCTCGCTCTCGGCGGAGTTGGTGGCCAAGGCCGGCGCGAAGGTGATTCGCGGCGGGGCGTTCAAGCCGCGGTCGTCGCCGTATAGTTTTCAGGGGCTTGGCGAACAAGGCTTGAAGATGCTGCGCGCGGCGGCGGATCGGAACGGCTTGCTTGTCGTCAGCGAAGTGATGGACCGCTCGCAGATTGGTCTGTTGGGCGAGTATTCCGACATTTTGCAAGTCGGCGCGCGCAACATGCAGAACTTCAATCTGCTGCGGGACTTGGGCTTGGCCCGAAAGCCGGTGCTGTTGAAACGCGGCATCGCGGCGACGATCGAAGAGTTGCTGCTGTCGGCCGAATACATCATGTCGGGCGGCAACTACGAGATTATGCTTTGCGAGCGCGGGATTCGAACGTTTGAAACCGCGACGCGCAACACGATGGACATTTCGGCGATTCCAGTGTTGAAGCAGTTGACCCATCTGCCCGTTCTGGCCGATCCTTCGCACGGAGTGGGTAAGCGGAACCTTGTAGCGCCGATGGCGCGGGCTGCGGTGGCGGCCGGCGCGGACGGTTTGCTGGTCGAGGTCCATCACGATCCGGAACATGCGTTGAGTGACGGGGCGCAGTCGTTGTTCCCGGATCAATTTGCCGAGTTGATGGGGCAACTTCGCGGGATTGCGACCGCGGTGGGCCGGTCGATCTGACCATGAAGCGCGTCGCCATCGCCGGTGTTGGATTGATCGGAGGCAGCTTCGCGCTAGCGCTCCGGCAGGCCGGATTCGATGGCGAGATTGTGGGGGTTAGTTCGCCGAGGACGATCGCGGAGGCGCTTTCAAGCGGCGTCATCGATTCGTCGATGGCGTTGGACGAAGCGGCGGCGTGGGCGGACTTGCTATTTCTCGCCCAGCCGATTCGAAGGATTGTCGAGATGATTCCGCTGATCGGCGCGTCGATCGGCAAGCACACGCTGGTGACGGATGCCGGATCGACGAAGGCGACGATTTGCGCCGAGGCGGGCCAGCACATTCCAGCGGCGCAGTTCGTGGGCGGTCATCCGATGGCGGGCAAGGAGACGCGCGGTGCGGCAAGCGCCGATCCGTCGTTGTTTCGCAATCGAACGTGGGTGTTGACTCGCGCCTGTGATCATCCGTTTGTCGACTGGGTGCGGCGTATCGGCGCGCATGTGTTGATCCTCGATGCCGAAGAGCACGATCGCACGGTGGCGCATACTTCGCATCTGCCGCAGCTTGTGTCGACGGCGCTGGCGTGCACCGTCGACGGCGTGGAACTGCAGGCGGGCGGGCCGGGATTGATCGATATGACGCGGCTGGCGCTGAGCCAGTACGAGATGTGGGAAGACATCCTGGCGACGAATCCGGAGCCGATCGACGCGGCACTGCGCGAGATGATCGCGGCGCTGGGCGCGATGCGGGAGCAACTGCGCGGGGCGGGCTTGCGCGAGGAGTTTGAGCGGGCGGCGAAGATGCGGCGGCGATTGGTTACGCCGGTGCAGTTGCGGTAGACCAAAACAGATCCGGTTAATAATGTAGTATGTTCCTTTCTGAGGATTGCCGAACGTGAGCGAGCATTCGAAGATCGAGTGGACCGAAGCCACTTGGAACCCAGTTCGCGGCTGTACGAAGATAAGCCCCGGTTGCAAGCATTGTTATGCGGAGACCTTTGCCGAGAGGTTTCGTGGCGTTCCCGGTCACCCATACGAGCAGGGTTTCGATTTGCGATTAGTTCCAGAGAAGTTACTGGAGCCGCTTGCGTGGCCGAGCCGGAAAACGGTTTTCGTGAACAGCATGAGCGATCTATTTCACGAATCGGTGCCGGACTTCTATATTCGTTGTGTGGCAGACGTGATGCTTCACACGCCGTGGCACACCTATCAGGTTCTCACCAAGCGGGCCTCGCGTCTCGCCTCAATGCTTCGCGGCTCGTTAGCTGATGCTTCTTGCGCGAGTCATATTTGGTGGGGCGTCAGCGTTGAGGATCAGCAGTACGGAATTCCGCGGCTAGACGCACTCCGCTCTGCGCCCGCGGTAACACGGTTCTTGAGTGTGGAGCCGCTGCTTGAGGATCTTGGAGATGTTGATTTGGCTGGAATCGATTGGGTGATCGTCGGCGGGGAGAGTGGCGCGGGCGCGCGGGCGATGCAGCCGCAATGGGTTCACTCCATCTTGAGAGCCTGCAGGAAGTCTGGCGCGCGGTTTTTCTTTAAGCAGTGGGGCGGCATTCAGAAGTCCAAACAAGGACGGGAGCTTGATGGGAGAACCTTCGACGAAATGCCGATGCTGTCGAGCTGTCCGATGGCGGCGAGAGCGGAACGTCGATTGATCGAGATCGATCTTGCTAAGCAATTCGCGCGGGAGCAGCGGGTCGAATTGGTTGGACAGACGGCGCTCCGGGCCTCTGCTTAGATCAAAATGCCGCCGATCGAACATTACAAGGGCCGCGAACAGACCTACGTTAAACACTACTTTTTGGAGCACTATCTCGAGCGTGTCGCATACCGAATCGGGAGTTTCCGCGACGATTTTTGTTACGTCGATTGTTTCTCCGGCCCGTGGAAGGCGGAGGATCCTGAGTTTGGAGATACATCGGTTCGAATCGCCCTCGAAAAGTTGAACAGCGTCTCTCGTGGGCTGTCCGAGATCGAACGACGACCGAGACTCAGGGCGCTTTTCGTAGAGAAAGATCCGATCGCATACAAGAGGCTTTTACATCTGCTGCGGGACCACGCTGGAGAGGTCGACGCGGTTTCTCTCAATGGAATATTCGAACACCATCTCGACGACATCTCCAGATTTGTCGGCTCGCGGTTCGCGTTCTATTTTATCGATCCGACCGGCTGGGATTTGGATATGGACAATCTCACGAGCCTTCTTCGTGCTGGGCAGTGTGAAGCGATGATCAATTTCATGTTCGACTTTGTGAATCGCTTCACGGGAGACCAGCGACCCGCGATCAAGCAATCGATCGATCGTTATTACGGAACAACGGAGTGGAGGGCGCATCTCGATTCGGAATTGCGGGAGCGAGAACTCGTCGAGTTATACGTCAAGCAGATAAAGAGTCTCGCGAAGTTCGACTTCGCGAGCTATACGCGCATCCTGAAACCCCAGCACGAGCGCGCCTATTTCCACCTCGCGTACGCGGCTCGCCATCCGACAGGCATCCTCAAGTTTCGGGAAGTGGAGCAGAAAGCGATGCCAGAGCAAGACCGAGTTCGCGAGCAAGCTCAACATGAACACCAGTTCCAGAGGACTGGCCAGCAGAGTTTCGATCTAATGCCTATCTCGGACACGATTTCAAAGGGCTTGATGAATGAGCGGACGCCCCGCCTCAAGCAATCCGAAGAACTGCTGCTTCAACTTCTCGCGCGCGGTCCACGAACGTTCGCGGAAATCCAGCCATCACTGATGGAGATTCCCTTGGTTTGGAAGAGTGACGTAGACCAACTGGTAATCAACTGGAACAAGTCTGGCCGAATCACGCTCGAAGGCATGCGTCCGAGAAAGCGGAAGCCGAGAGGCGAGCAGATCATTCGATTGGCTAAGTAGCACGGTCAAGAAATAGGGATGAAGTGTTACAGTTGGCTGCCGCGTAGGCGAGCGCCGCGTCGATGTCTTGCTCCGTCAGCGCTCCATAGCTCCTGAGAATGTCGGACTTAGAGACCCCCGCGGCTAAGTTGTCAATTACCACCGACACCATGACCCTGGTTCCGCGAATACACACCTTGCCGTGGCACACACTCGGGTTTACGCTAATTCGATCTCACCAGTTCATATCTCTCATCTTACGCCCCGCGCAACTGCCGCAATCGCGGCTCGCGGCTCTTGGGCGAATCGAGTGAAAACGAACGCGCGTCGCCGAGTTGATCGCGGATGAACGCTTCGGTGTGGGCGACGGCCGAGGCGATTTCCTTCGAGGCTTCGCCAAAAGTGAGATAGACGATTTTTTCGGCTGAGGGATCATACTCCCAAACTCCGACAATCCGCCCCCGGTCGACGATGGCATGGTTCGGAAGGCCGGCGATGCGCCCGCCGCTCACTGGCCCTTTGTCGCCGGCGAAGGCGGTATCGGCGGAGTCGAGCATCGACAGATGATCGCGCCGGTGATGGATCAGCGAATCGATGCTGGCGATTAGGCTGATGACTGGTTTCTTCGGAAGCTTGAAGGCGCGGAGCGCCTCAAGATCGTCGGGGAAGAGCAGGCGATTGTCATCGACAGCGCTGAGGCGCAGCGGTTCGACCGCCGCCTTCGCCGCCTTCACGCCCAGGCCGGAGAACCACTGGAACTCCGCCATTGTCGCCGGGCCGATCCACCGGAAGTAACGGCGCGCGAGTTCGACGAAGACCTCGTCGTCGGAGATCTTCAAAGGCTTCAAGCTCCACAGCGCGTATTTGTACCGCTGCTGATCGAGCCGTCCGTTTACGGGCACGCGGCGGATTACCCCCCGTCGACTGCAGCAACCCGAGCGCAAGCGGCAGCGTGGTCGTCATTCCCTTCTTGACTCATTCGGCGCCTAGACTGCGCGAGGCGCCGCCGGTAGCTTCGCGAATGCCGTCGGGGTCGAGCGGCCCTTTCTTCAGCGAGGTTGCGATCGCCTCGCACAACGCATCGACCTCTTTCGCGGTGACTCCAATCTTAGCCGCCACCTTCAGCGGCGTCTGTGCCGCATCGCGTCCGCAACGCAGCGCGAGTGCGAAGTCGGACGCGGGAACGACGTAAGTGCACCCGCGCGCCGAAGGCAATTCGTGAATCCGCAGCGCGGCGGCGTCGCCATCGGCTTGCTCTCGCGAAACGCCCGCGCGGGCGTAGAGCGTCAGATACGGGTTGGCGCCGCCGACCGACCGCGCCCAGCCGGAGCGATCGAGAATCACCTCCGAAGATGCTTGTGTAAACGAGCCGTCCAACCCCTGCCGGTGCGCCCACCATGCCCGAAGCGTAGATTGATCCATGCCGTTAGCCTACCGCATGATTGGGTGTGAACGTGTGTCACAGGTG
The DNA here is from genome assembly GCA_016871055.1 of Acidobacteriota bacterium. GTDB lineage: Bacteria > Acidobacteriota > Terriglobia > Bryobacterales > Bryobacteraceae. The sequence goes on along the minus strand of VFZW01000005.1, from coordinate 45,145 downwards.
ACCCACGTTACACGGCAATAACGGCGCCCAGGCATGCCAAATCAACGACTTATAAATTGGCCAACGGATTACACTAATCAGCGCATGCGAAGTAACAAAGCCTTCCGCCGAATGGTCACCACTGTATTCGTGATGGGATTCCTGTTCGGCGTTTTCTCCGCCCGCGCATTCTCTTGGAACGCACCCGACGAAGCGAACGTCAATTCACGGTACACCGTGGAAAGCGTGGAAATCTCCGGCGCTAACGCAGCCCGGCTATCCAAAGACTTGCGCGAGGAGCTACAAAGTTACGTCGGTCAACGGTTCTCGCCGGAAGCGTTCGGAAAATTGAGCGAACGTGTGCGCCGCGAGCTAAAAGCACGGCTGGTATCGCACAAGCTCAAGAAAGGCAGTTCGCCCGACAACGTACGTGTCGTGTTGGACGTAATGGGCCACCATGTTGTGCTCGACACGCAGCAATCGCGCTTGGCGTGGTATTCGGGACAAGGCTGGACGGGCGAATTGATTGCCGGGTTGCACAACGGACGAAAACAACATTTGTCGCTTGGATTGTTTTCCGACGCGGACACGTTCACGGAGCGGTCGGCCGGTGTGAAGGCAGCGTATCGATTTTCGACGCTGCGGGATCGCATCCGGCCCGGATTTGCGTTTTCGACTTCACACGCTCAATATGACGCCCGCACTTTGCAAGCGGCGAAGCCCAACGATTTGTACCGTAGCGTCGATAGTTTCCAACCCACGGTCACGCTTATCCCCTGGCAAGGGGATGATCGGGAAGAGCTGGCCGTGGAGATCGGCATGCGGCTACAGCGGTTCGTGCTCGAGTCCCCCGGGCCGGATCGTAATGTTGCCTCTCACGCGCTGGTAAATTCTCTGCGATATCGGCGCGTGCGAGGTGATGTGGCGGGTGGGCTTACGACCCTGCGCGCATCGTACGGGATTACAAACGGAACGGGCGCGTTGTCGAGCGATTACAAGTTCAACCGGCATGAAGCGCGAGCGGACGTCGAATACCGCCGCGCCGCCTCGCGGATCAACGCCGATTTCGTCGCGGGCTCGTTGAACGGCCGAGCGCCGCTGCGCGATCGCTTCACGGGTGGAACCACGACAATCCTGCGCGGCTGGAACAAGATGGAGCTCGCGCCGCTCGGCGCCGACAGACTCACTGCCACTTCGATTGAGTACGGCCACTCGCTCAAGGGCAAATTCGAAGCGGCGGCGTTCTACGATGCCGGCTCGGTTTGGATGCGCGGCGGCACGGCGACACTCCGTAATTCCGTCGGCGGCGGATTCCGGACCCGCGACGGCTTCTTTATGTACGTCGCGTTCCCGCTGCGCGACGGCCGCGTTGAACCGATATTCATGACGGGGCGACTTTCTGATGCGGCAGTCGCGACGCGAGTTTCTGATGGCTCTTGCGACGGCGCCGCACCTGCGCGCCGGCGCCATCGGTGTGCGCCGCGACGACGGCGTATTGCGCGTCCTGCCGCCGGGCGATTTTCACTTCCTCGAAGGCCAGACGCTGCGGAAGTTGCAGGACGGCGCGGGCCTTGTTTTCACAATGCAACTCTCCATCTCTAACGATCAGTTCCGCACGATCGCGCGCCGGCAGGTCGAACGGTTTGTTGTGAGCTTCGACCTTTGGGAAGAGAAGTTCGCGGTGGTGCGGCTGGGGCTGGTGAAGTATCAACAATCGCATCTCACCCGCGATGCCGCCGAACGGCTCCTGTTCGATCACACCGGCATCGCGTTGTATGGTCTCGCCGCCGGAGAGCCACACTGGATTCGCGCCGAACTCCGCGCCGACGAGCCTCGCGATTCCGCCGGTTTCCTGCTCGACCCCTCGGTCACGTTGTCGCGGCTGGTCGAGTGGTTCGGCCGCTCGCAGCGAGGCGAGGCGCTCCGATGGTCGATCGACCGCGGCCCATTCCGTTTGCATGAAGTGGAGCGCTAGACTCTAACCGTGAGCCTGCGAACCAAACTGATACTGGTCTTCCTTGCCGCGACGTTGGCGCCGATGGCAGTGATGATCTGGGTCACCACCAGCCTGCTCGATCAAAGCTTGCGTTATGCGACAACAGCCGAGCTCGACGAACTCTCCCGATCGCTTGAAACCACCGGCCGCGAGATGTACCAAAAGTCGCGCGAGGCCTTAAAGCACGACGTGCTCGCCGGTCGCGTCGCGCCACGCCGTTACCTGCCGTTTGAAGTGAACGCGTGGCCGCCGCACGTTGTTCGTTTTGTGGCCAGCAAGGAGCCCGAGCGATTCTTCCTCAGCGGCGATCAGGGTGAACGGCTAAACTATTTGGTCACGCGACAAGACGGCGAGGTGTGGGAGTACTCACGCCCTCTGGGCGGCGTTGCGATGAACAAGCTGACCAAACAGATATCGGGCGCGCGTGAACTTGTCGAGCGCGCCCGCGCCGCCGACGTTCGGCGCGGAGTGACGTTTGCGTTGCTGGTTACCGCGGCCGGCGTCTATGTGCTCGCGCTGTCGATCCTGATGTGGATTGCCTTTCGCGTCAGCCGGCCGATGCGGTCGCTGAAGCAAGGTCTGCAAACGTTGGCTTCGGGCGATTTCGCGGTGCGGATCGAGGGCGATGGCGCCGATGAAGCGGGCCAGGCGATCGCGGCCTTCAACGAAACGGCCGCGCAGTTGGAAGAGTCGCGCGAGAAGCTGGTGGGGTTGACGCGCGTGGCGTCCTGGCAGATGCTGGCGCGCAAGATGGCGCACGAATTGAAGAACTCGTTGACGCCGATTCGGCTGACGATGGAAGAGATCGGCGCGCGCAACGGATCGGTCGATTCGACGTTTTTGAAACAAGCCTCGCAGATTGTCGCCGACGAAGTCACCACTCTCGAAAAACGTGTTCGTGCCTTCTCCGACTTCGCCGCCGAGCCGCCCGCGCATCCGCGCGAGACCGATCTGAACGCGCTGGTGGCTGAACGGGTCGCGTTTCTCCGCCCCTCCCATCCCGGCGTCGCCTACGACATTCAACTCGCCGAACACGCCGGCGCAACGGCCGATCCGGATCTTGTGCGCGGCGTCCTGACGAATCTGTTGGAGAACGCCGCGCAGGCGGTTGGGCCGGGCGGACGAATTCAAACGCGCACGTTCTGCGAAGGCGCGCGCGGTTGTGGAAGTGGCCGATTCCGGCCCGGGCTTGACCGAACTCGCGCGATCGACTCTGTTCCAACCTTCGATCACTTTCAAGAAGAACGGCATGGGCCTTGGGTTGTCCATCGCCCGCCGCAGCGTGATGCTGTGCGGCGGCGAAATCGAACATTACGAAAGCACGCTTGGAGGCGCGGCGTTTCGCGTGAGTCTGCCGGCGGCCAGGCGAGAGGAGCCGCATGCGGCGCATCTGGATCGTTGACGACGAGTCGAACATAGGCCTGTCGTTGCGCATGATTTTGGAGAGAGAAGAGTTCGCCGTCACGGCGTTCACGAGCGCGTCCGATTTTCGCCGTGCAGCGAACCGCGATCAGGTCGCGCTGTTCCTGCTCGACGTGAGGCTGCCCGACGCTTCCGGTATCGAACTGCTGCGCGAGATTCGCGCCGGAGGTATAGCCGCGCCGGCGGTTATGATCTCGGGACACGGCACAATCGCCGATGCGGTTGAAGCCGTGCAGGCGGGGGCGTTCGACTTCCTGGAAAAGCCGCTGCACCGCGACCGCGTACTGCTCGCCGTTCGCAACGCCCTCGATTCGTTGGCGCTGCGCGAGGAAAACAAACGGCTGCGCGAGCAAGTCGGTAGCGCCCGCATGATCGGGACCTCGCCGCCATTTCACCGCACGCTCGAGCAAGCGACGCTTGCCTCGCGCGCCGATGTACGGGTATTACTGATCGGCGAGTCGGGCACGGGCAAGGAACTGCTCGCCGCGCACATTCACGAAAACTCGCCGTTCGCGGCGGGACCCTTCATCAAGGTCAACTGTGCGGCCATCCCGAACGAGTTGATGGAGAGCGAACTGTTCGGCCACGAAAAGGGCGCATTCACCGGAGCGTCGTCGATGCGCCGTGGCAAGTTCGAACTTGCCGACGGCGGCACGCTGTTTCTCGACGAAGTCGGCGATCTGCCGCAAGCCGCGCAGGCGAAGTTGCTGCGCGTGTTGCAGGAGGGCGAGTTTCACCGCCTCGGCAGCGAACAGCCCGTGCGCGTCAATGTCCGCGTCATCTCGGCGACCAACAAGGATCTAAGCGCGGAAGTGGCCGCGGCCCGCTTCCGCGAGGATCTTTACTACAGGCTCGCCGTAGTGCCGCTGCGCGTGCCGGTGCTGCGCGAGCGGCCGCAGGATATCCGGCATCTCGCCGAGCACTTCCTCAACGAATTCTGCGCGCGAAACAACACACGGCCCAAATTGTTCGATGCCACGGCGATCGCGCTCTTCGAGCGATATCCGTGGCCCGGCAACGTGCGCGAGTTGCGCAACGTCGTCGAACGCATGGCGATTCTCGGCGCGGGCGACGAATTGAACAAAGATGACGCGCCGATTGAACTCCGCCTCGGCCGCGATCCCGAAGTGCCGAATTCACTGGAAGAAGCACGCCGCGGCGCCGAACGCGATCACATCGCCAAGGCGCTGGAAGAGGCAAGCTGGAACGTCTCGGCCGCGGCGCGCGCTCTCGGCATGGAGCGTACAAGTCTGCACAAACGCATTCGTGCGTTAGGGGTGTCGCGAACGTAGTAGGTTTTCGACGAAGCGGACCTCAATGCGAGCGAAACGTATTGGGGTCTTTTTCGGTGAAGCGATATTGGAAATGGCAGCGCTGGCAGGCGTCGAAGAGATAGCCGCCGCGCGTGAAGAGCTGTTCGGGGTCCTTGGATTTCGCTGCCTGGCGGACGCCATCGCCGGCGTCTACCAACGCGCGGCAAAGGTCGTACCATTTCCCGTTATCTTTGGCGCGGCCCTCCATCATCAGTAGATTGCCGGCTTCCATGAGGATCGTCGCACTGGCTTCGATGTCGATCCAATCGTCCTCGGTCTTCGGGCGAATTTCTTCCGTGCCGTCCTTGGTGATGATCGTCCCAACCGACTTCCAGACGGCATGCGCGTTCGGGATCACCATGCCATGCATCACCTCTTCGAGCGTCGCCAGAGGCTTGTATGGAGGCTGTGGTTTTGGTGGAGCGGCGCACGATCCGGCGAGCAGGGCGATCAGGAAGATCGAAAGCGCACTGGCCGTGCGGGCACTGCGCGGGTCCGTTGTGCGCGAATTCGGCAAATGGGTTCGCATAGGTAGAATATACTATCTTGATCATGGTTGAGTTCTTCCAATGGCTGGAGGCCACCGGAGGCAGCGTCGCGATTCGCGAATCGATCCTGTTGTACCCGATCATCGAGTCGACGCATGTGCTGACGCTATGCCTCTTCTTTGGGTTCATCGCCCTGATGGATCTCCGGCTCGTCGGCATCGCCCTGCGCGGCGTTCCGGTTTCACAAATCACGAGCCGCATCCAACCGTTTGGAGTCGCGGGGTTTGTGATCATGGCGATCAGCGGCGCGTTGCTGTTCTATTCCAGTCCGATGCGCGCCTACACAAACATCTTTTTCCGCGTGAAGCTGGTGCTGATGGCGCTCGCCGGTGTCAACGCATTGTTTTTTCACAAGACGATTTTCAAGAGTGTCGATGACTGGAGCGACGCTCTGCAGCCGCCTCCAGGCGCGCGATTGGCCGGGCTCCTGTCGCTCGTTTTTTGGAGCGGCGTGATCATCTGTGGCCGCATGCAGGCCTACAAGTGGTTTGACTGACATGGACCTGTTACCGTACTTTCAATCGCTCGAAGCGACGTTTATCGGCACGAAGGTCCGCGAGTCCTTGTGGATGTTTCCGGTGATCGAATGCGTGCATCTTCTTGCGCTCGGGCTGCTGGGCGGAGCGGCGTTTGTGCTCGACTTGCGGCTTCTCGGCTTCGGCCTCCGCGATCAAGCGCCGCCTGATCTGGAGCGCAAGCTGCATCCTTGGCTGCGCGCCTCAATCGCAATGTTGATCCTTACCGGTGTGCCGATGTTCTTGTCCGAAGCCATCAAGTGTTACTACAGTCCTCCGTTCTGGTACAAAATAGGCGGGTTGATTTTCGCTATCATCTTTACGCTCACCGTTCGCCGCCGCGTCGCAGCACGAACCGCCGATAAAGCGCCGGTCATCGCGCTGGCGTCAATCGTGTTGTGGATGGGCGTGGCATTCGCGGGCCGTTGGGTCGCATTCTACTGACATGACAAAACTACTGCCAATACTCTTCTCCGCCGCGCTCGTCGCGCAGCCCCGCTTGCCCAACGGCAAGCCCAATTTCAACGGCATCTGGCAGGCGATCGGGCCCGCCCACTACGATGTCGAACGGCATATGGCGCGCGCTTCGTTGATGCTGCGCGACGGCCCGCATGGGCCGCTGGCCTCGGCGCCCACGCTCCGGCTCGGTGCGGTGGGATCGGTGCCGGGAGGTATCGGAATCGTGGAAGGCGGCAAGATCCCGTACAAGCCCGATGCCGCGGCCAAGCGCGACGAGAATCGCAAGAACTGGATCGACCGCGACCCGGAGGTGAAGTGTTATCTGCCCGGCATCCCGCGCGCCACCTACATGCCGTTCCCGTTCCAGATTATTCAGAACACGAACTCGGTGTTCATGAACTATGAGTACGCCGGCGCGGTGCGGGATATTTTGTTCAAAGATCCCGGCCCGGCCGAGACCGATTCATGGATGGGGCAGTCGGTCGGCCGCTGGGAGGGCGATACGCTCGTCATCGTCACGGCCGGCTTCAACGATCAAACTTGGTTCGATCGCTCGGGCACCCACCACAGCAACCAGCTCAAGGTCACCGAGCGCTTCACGCTGAACGGCGCCAATCACATTCGTTACGAAGCGACGATGGAAGACCCGGAGGTCTTCACGGCGCCGTGGAAGATTTCCTTGCCGCTCTACCGCCGTATGGAGCCCGATGCGCGATTGATGGATTTCAAGTGCGTCGAGTTCGTGGAAGAATTGATATTCGGAGAACACCGGCGCAAGCCGTTGCCTCGTCAGTAAAGGAGCCAGTCACCATGCAACGCATAATTCTTTCCGTATTGACCGCGCTCGCCGCCTGTTATGGACAGGCCCGGCCCGATCTATCGGGGACCTACGACATTGCGACACTTACGCCGTTGACGCGGCCCGCCAAATTCGGCGAGCGCCTCGCGCTGACGGCCGAAGAAGCCAGAGTGATCGAACGCCAGGAGGCGGCGATCGTCGCGGCGAGGAATCAGAAGAGCGATCCAAATCGTAGCGCGCCTCCGGTCGGCGGCGACGGCTCGCAAGGTCCGGCGGGCAACGTCGGCGGATACAATTCGTTCTGGGTCGATCGCGGGACCGGCGCGTTTCAGATCGACGGCAAGTTCCGCACGTCGATCATCACGAACCCGGCCAACGGGCAACTGCCCGCAATGACGCCCGAAGCGATTAAGAGAGCCCGCGAACGCGCCAAGTACAATCGGCCGAACGACGGCGTGGCGTTCTGGATCAAGGAGGGGATTACTCCAGGACCTTACGACGACCCCGAGTTGCGGCCGCTCGCCGAGCGATGCCTGCTGGCGTTTGGCACGTCGTCGGGGCCGCCGATGCTCCCGGTGATGTACAACAACTTGAAGCGCATCGTGCAGACGAACGACACGGTGATGATCTTGAACGAGATGGTGCACGACGCCCGCATTATCCGCATCAACGGCAAACACGAACCGCCCGAGATCCGCCGCTGGATGGGCGATTCGATCGGCCGGTGGGAAGGCGCGACGCTGGTTGTCGACACGACGAATTTTAACGACACTCCCGCGCTCTTCGGCGCGACGCGCGACCTGCACGTAATCGAACGATTCTCGCGGATTGACGCAAAGACGCTGCGGTATCAGTTCACGGTCGAAGATTCAAATGTGTGGACGAAGCCGTGGAGCGGAGAGATTCTGTTTCCCGCGACCGATCAGCGCGTTTTTGAGTACGCATGCCACGAAGGCAACTACTCGTTCGAAGGAATCTTGAAGGGTGCGCGGATTTTGGAGAAGGAGGTCGAGAAGAAATGAAACTTCGGGTAACTGTTTTCGCGCTCGCCGTGGCGGCGGGTATTATTGCGTGGAAGGTCGCGCCGGTCCTGGCGCATCACGCCTTCGGCGCGGAATTCGATCCGAACCGGCCGGTGCTTCTGAAAGGGCCCGTCGTGCGCGTGGAGTGGATCAACCCGCATACGTGGATTCACGTCGAGGTGACCAAGGACGGCAAGCAGGAAGTCTGGATGGTCGAGGGCGGCACGCCGAATTCACTGCTGCGCCGGGGCTTGAAGCGCGACTCGATTAAGTACGGCGATGTGGTCGTTGTCGACGGCTATCAGGCAAAGGACCGTTCGAACCGGGCCAACGGCCGCGACGTGACGCTGGCCAACGGGCAGAAGTTCTTCATGGGATCCTCTGGCACTGGCGCGCCGTACGACAAGCCCGGGCCGGACGAGCGAAAGTAGCTTAGCGCCGCTTCCCCGCCGCTTCCGATCCCGCCGGTTCGCGGTACGGCTGCACTTCGATGCGCCGATACGCGACTTCGATGATCTCCAACTGCTCCGTGCCGCCGGGCGCGTGCAGCACAACGGTGTCGCCTTCGGTAGACTTCAGCAACGCACGGCCCAGCGGAGACACCCAGCTGATGTGGTTGCGATCAAGATCGATTTCGTCGACGCCGACAATACTCACCATTCGCTCGCTTCCTTCCGCGTTGGAGTAGCGAACAGTCGCGCCGAAGAACACACGCTCCGCCGCTTGCCCGGTTCGCGGCGCCTCGGGGTCCACCACGACCGCGGCTTCGATACGCTTGCCGAGAAAGCGCAGCCGCCCGTCGATCTGGCGCAGTCGCCGCTTGCCGTATTGATAGTCGGCGTTTTCGCTTCGGTCACCGTTGCTGGCGGCCCATGTGACTACCGCCGTCACGGCCGGCCGTTCCTTGGTGAGAAGAAAATGGTGTTCGTCCTGAAGCCGCCGCAGGCCGCCGGGCGTGATGTAGTTCTTGACCGCCGTCGAGGAATCGTCGGACTTTGGCTTGCGTGTAAATCCTTTTCGCATCGTCAACCTGGGAAGCCGGAAGGCAGCGCCGCTTCCAGCCGAATCTGTTTTCCGCCGATCGGGTGTGGGAATTGCAGAAATTGCGCGTGAAGAAAGTATCCACCGTCGCCGGGGAGTCCCGCAAGCGGCTGCCCGCCCACGGTATAAAGCGGATCGCCCACAAGCGGATGGCCGATCGACGCCAAGTGGATTCGGATCTGATGTGGGCGGCCCGAATGGAGATGTACCTCGAAGGTTGTTGTGCTCGCCGTGCGAGCGATGACTCGTGCCAAGGACTTCGACGGTTTGCCCTCCGGACTTGCGGCCCACACGGAGCCGATAAGCGGATGTGGCACGCGGCCGATGGGCGCGTTGATCTCATAGTCGTCTTGACCGGCCACGTTCTGTCCGAACGCCCGGTAGACCTTTTGAATCTTTGGCGTGTTCCAGTTGGCAAATAGACTCGATGCGGCCCGCGCCGTTTTCGCGAAGAGGACGATGCCGCTGGTGGCGCGGCCAAGTCGATGGACTGGATTGGCGCCCGGGGATCTATCCTGCACGCATCGCAACAAGGTGTTTCCCATGAAGCCGCCGCCGGGAAGAGTCGGCAGCCCGCTGGGTTTGTTTACGGCCAGGAGATCCGCGTCTTCGAACAACACGTCGAAGTGTCGAGGGGCGTCCGGCTCGATCCAGGGCGGACGGTTCCACACCAAAGTTTGGCCGAGAGCAACCGATTCGGCTCCAGTGCCGACGGCGCCATCGAGCGTGACCTCGCCGTTGTCCAACTTTTCCTGCCAGGCGTCTGCCGTCGAGTGGGGATAAAGTCTTGCCAGGTGGCGGAGCAGATTTTGACCCGCGTATTTGCTGCTGATGGTTGTGGTGTAGGCATACCCCCGATTGAGCATGTAGTTTGAGTGTACGCCAGCCGTGCTACCGTACACTCATGCAACCGGAAACGGCCAAATATAACAAGGCGCTCTCGGCCGCCGATGCCGCGATCTGCGACCTGCTGGCGGCGGAGATCGATAAAGCCCTCCCCGAGGCCGAAAACAAAATCTGGCACGCCCATCCGGTATGGTTTCTCGATGGGAATCCGGTGACCGGCTACAGCAAGTTGAAAGACTGCGTGCGGTTGCTGTTCTGGAGCGGGCAATCGTTTGAGGAAGCTGGATTACGGAAGGAAGGCAAGTTTCAAGCGGCCGAAGCTCGCTACACGACGGTGAGCGAAGTCGATGTGAAAGACTTGCGCCGCTGGCTCGGGAAGGCCCGCGATATTCAGTGGGACTACAAAAACATCGTGCGGCGCAAGGGACGTTTGGAGCGGTTGAAGTAGCCTACCAGAGCAGCTTCAACGCGAACTGAATCTGCCGCGGAATGTTGGCCTGGCTGGTGATCACGCCCGCCTGATTGGACGTGACCGACGTATTCGGCCCGCCAAAGCGTGCGCGGTTGAATGCGTTGAAGAACTCCGACCGGAATTGGAGGTTGTACTTTTCGCGAATCTGGAACTGCTTGAACAGCGAAAGGTCCCAGTTGCTGACGCCATGGTTGCGGATGTCGGGTAGGAAGCGGCTCAAATTTCCGAACGTGAACGGCGCGGGCTGCAGGTACGCGGTTCGATCGAAGTAGGCGTCGAGGCGGTTCTGCACGCGGCCTTCTTTCTTCCCGCTGCGGCCGGCGCTGTTGGGCTGCGTGCGCGCGCCGAATAATCCCGCGGTGTTATTGGCCGACATCGCCAACGGAAGTCCGGACTCGAGCGTGACGATTCCGTTCATCTGCCAGCCGCCAAAAATGGCGTTGGCGATTTTGGAGTCGCCCGTGTTGAGCGCGCGGCCGCGGCCGAAGGGAAGATCGACGATGACGCTCGTCACCATGCGATGGGCGATGTCTTGCGAGGCAAGCGCGCGGCTGGCGGCGACGTCATAGGTGTTCTGATGGCTGTCGCCGGTATCGAGCAGCTTGGCCCACGTGTAGCTGCCTTCGAACAGGAATCCGTGCGAGAAGCGGCGGCGGAACGTGTTCTGCATGGCGTGGTAGATCGAGTTCGATCCCGCGTCGTAGAGCGGTTGCACTTCGGTGAACTGCGGATACGGCCGCAGCAGTTGACCCCGCGCGATGTTGCGCGAAAGGTGCACCCCGTTGTTCACGACGCCGAAGAATGGATTCGGCGCCGACTGGTTCAGTTGTGCGCCGAGCGCCATGTGGCGCGGATCGAGTTGGTTCAGGTCCATGCCGCCTTCGCCGCTGCGGCTCAAGTACAATCCGCGGTTGGCGACGTAGGCTGATTCGAGGAGGATACCGCCGGGCAGTTCGCGCTGAATCGTGAAGTTACCCATCATGTTCCACGGCGAAGGAGAGTCCTGCAGGAAAGCCTGCAGGTTCGCGCCGGCTTGCGTCAGCAGGCCGTCGGAGGCGCCGGGCACCGCGCGGAAGCCTTCCGGATACGGATTGCTCAAGCGGTTGAACGGCGTGATGCCGTCGACCGTTGTAACCCACGGATACTCGACGCGGAAGCCGAACGGCCCGACGGTGCCTTGCGCGGCCTGCCGCGACGGCCCAAAAAAGTGGCCATAGCCGGCGCGGATGACCGTCTTCGAATCGAGCTGATAGGCAAAGCCGATGCGCGGACCGAAGTTGTTGAGGTCCTTGTTGAACTGCGTGCGCGGGTTGCCATCGACGCCGACGAAACGCACGCCGCCGTAGATATCGCCGAAGCCCTGCACGCGTCCCGAGAGCGGCGATTTGGCGTTCGGTTCGAACCAGTTGAAGCGGTTGTAGCGCTCGGTGCGCGGGAGGTCCATTTCGTAACGAAGGCCGGCGTTAATGGTCAGCTTCTTGGTGATGCGCCAATCGTCTTGGGCGTAGAAGGCGTGGTAGAAACTCTGTGAGGCGACGTTCTTCCAGTTGCGGATGAGAACGTTTCCGGACGTGCCGGTGCCGAGCAGCAGCGAAGCCAGGCTGTGCCCCGCGGTCGCGCTCGCCGCGTTGGGGTTGGGGCCTTGGGTGAACCCGGCGGCGAAGTTGAACGTGCCGGCCGAGCGCGCCTCCCACACGTTGACGCGAATCATGCGGCCTTCCCAGCCGAACTTCAACGTGTGGTTGCCTTTGATGGTTGAGAGATTCGAAAGCAGCGTGTAGGTATTGAAGGTACTGAAGCGATGATCGTTGCCGCCAAGCGAAACAAATCCGCTGGGGCCAATACGCGGGAACATCTGGCGGTCCACGGCGCCATCGACGGCGGACGGAAGGCCGAGTGAGGAGGGCTTGAAGCCGAGGCCTTGATTTTGGTAGTCAAACAGCGACCGGGAGAAGCCCAAGCGGGCCGTAAATACGGTGGCCGACGTGAGAGTGTTGGTGTAGTCGATGGACGCCGACGGTTGGCGCACGCCTTGTTCGACGCGGCCTTCGGCGATCGTGAGATCGTCGGGGAAGTACTGCGGAGGGGAGTCGAGATTCTGTCGCCAGGAGATGCGGCCGAAGATGCGTTGCCGGTCGGTCAGGTTATGATCGACGCGGCCGTCGAACTGATCCTGATCGAAGCCGCGCGCGCCGGTGTTGAAGAAGTTGTTCAGGTTGGTATTCGCGTCGGTGACCGTGTTTGGCTGCGGGTAGTAACGCATGGAGTTGCGCGCGACGGGATCGAACATCGAGGCCGGGATCACGTTGCCGGGGAAGGCGTCGCGGACGAACCCGGTTCCTTGGGCGCGCGTTGAGAAAGGATTGAAAACCGTAACCAATGCGCGGTTGGCGGCGCGTGTCTGCGAGAAATCACCGGCGCGCTGTTCGGCCGTCGGAACCGATGTGAGCGTGTTGCCGAGGCTGCGTTCGCGGAGGCCTTCGTAGCTGCCGAGGAAGAAGGTCTTATTCTTCTTGATAGGGCCGTTAACCATCGCGCCGAATTGATTGCGCTTGAAACTGCCGAGCGCGCGGCCCTGGCGGTTGTTGAAAAAATCGTTGGCGTCGAGCTTGGAGTTGCGGAGGAACTCGAACAGGCTGCCGTGCAGATCGTTGCCGCCGGACTTGTAGACGACATTGACGATGCCGCCATTGCTGCGGCCGAACTCGGCGGCGTAATTGGAGCCGAGGACCTTGAACTCGGCGATGGCCTCGACGGGCGGGAATGTCGAGTTACCGGAGAAGCCGTTGACGGTGGGGTGCGCGGTGGAGACGCCGTCGACGAGAATATCGAGCATCGAGTTGCGCGCGCCGTTGATGCCGAAGCCGGTCGAGTAGGTGTTGCTGACGCTGCCGGTGACGCCGGGCGTGAGGTAGAGCAGCGAGTAGACGTTGCGAGTGTTGAGCGGCAACTCGACGATGCGTTTGTTGTCGACGACTTTGCCGAGGACCGAGTCGACCGTTTCAAGCAGCGACGCATCGGCGACGACTTCGACCGATTCGGAAACGGTTCCGACTTCGAGCCGCACATCGACGCGCGCCTGCTGGCCGATGGCCAACTGGATGCCCTTGCGGGAGAAGCGTTTGAACCCGGTCGCACCCACTTCGACCGAGTATTCGCCGCGCGGCGCTTCGTTGATGGCGTAGTTGCCGTCGGCATTGGTCGTCGCCGCGAATGTGCGGTTGGTGGCCTGATCGACAGCCTTGACTTCGGCGTTGGGAACGACGGCGCCGGAGGAGTCTGTAACCGTGCCGACGATGCGGGCGGTGAACGATTGCGCGAACGCCAAAGCGGCGGACAGGCAGAATAATGCGAGCTTCATGGGTTGCACCTCAACTAGATAGCTCTATCGTACCTTAGCGGTGTGAAAATGGGGCGACGATCCGGTGGCAATTGCAGCTTCTGAGGAATGGGTCTTGGGTGTTGTGGTACGGCCTGGATAGCCGGCGGGTGTTCTCTACACCTTGCGACAAGTCAGGATACAAACTGTATGTGCCCTACTTCCGCCTCCATCGACTGAAGATTCGTCCGCTTCTCGCCTCGCAACTAAAATCGGAGGGGCGTGGGGCGTTTGGTTCCGCTACGCAGAAGACGGCTTCCTCCCCATCCCATCGGAAGAGCCCGCGTGTAATCGATCCCTTCGACCGGCCGGCAAGATTCAAATAGTCCACTTCCATCGGCAACGCAGCTTCGTTGAACCGCATCTTGGCGTGTAGCATCGTCTGGCCGCCGAACACAACTTTCGCCTCTGTATGTTCGTGAGAACGGAAACCGAACGCCAAGTACGCCGATTGCATGGAAGAGCCTGAGGTGATCAGTTCCAGTGGCTCCCACTTTCCTTGCAGCCTTTCGAGGGTTGAATTCAAGGGGCCGTCGAACCCGGCGAGTTCGTCGCCGGCCGCCGCGGCGGAAGGAGCTGTCGGCAAGAGCTTGGCGCCACCGTCAACTCCGGAAGGGCGCGCATGTTTTACGCGGACCAACTCCTCAAGCGCGTGTCCGCTACCCGGCGACGTACCGAACCCGGTTGGCCGGGCCGCACCCGCCAGGCCAAGACAGATCCGAAACCGGTCCCCCTCGATTTCGAATAGACCTTCGCACCGATTGCCGGCTTCCTGGCCTGCGTGAAAATCGATGTCAATTCGCTGAGGCATGGGTTCAACATCGATTGTGAATATCCCCTCGTAGGTTGCGTCGGGCGATTCCATCCGAAACCGGTCTCCATCGATGAGCAGATGCGACGCTCCCAACATCGCCGCAGGCATGGATTGCCCATCGACTTCAAGCGACTGAAATGCCCACGTACCTTCCATGCTTCGCAGCCGGTCCACGTGGCGCGCAAGGGAGGGCCACGCGCCGAATCCGGTTTTGCGGGCAACGACTGCTTGCGCGTCGGCCAGCCGGAAGCTCTTCTGGAGCACTTGTTCCGTGGTCAGTTTGGCGCACTCGGGCAGGTGCTCCACAAGAGTCCGGGCGGTTTCGGCGCTACCTTCACGCAGCGAAGATAGCAGCGCCTTTGCTTGGGAACGAAGATGCTCGAGATTGGGACGGGCAGGAAGGTGCTTGGGCACAGATTTCCGGTTCGGGTATACGGGCAGAAACGTCATCACGGGTCCCGGAGTCATCAACTGGGACTTCTCGCTCCAGAAGGAGTTCACCGTCAAGGAGCGGCACAACTTGGAGTTGCGGTGGGAGGTGTTCAACCTGCCGAATCATCCGCTGTGGGATAACCCGAACGGCTCGACCGGAACGCAGAGCTTCGGCGTGATTCCGGCGACAAAGATCGACAACCGGCAGATGCAACTCGCGTTGCGCTACACGTTCTGAAATCCGGGCTAGGCCTTGATCTCTTCGAACTGTTTGGTCGCAATGCCAACAGGGCGGTCGATCGGGATTCCGGCGCACGCAAGCAACGTCGTCATCAGATCCCCTTGATTCCCCTTCGTATCCGGCAGGAATCGGCCGGTCTGGATCGACCCGCCGCCCTTCCCGGCGATCACGAAGGGAAGATTTTCGCGGGTATGCTTGTTGCCGTCTTCAAGCCCCGATCCCCACATCATGATGCAGTTGTCGAGCAGCGTGCCATCGGCCTCGCGCAGGTTGTGCATCTTCTTCACCATGTAGGCGAACTGCGCGATGTTGAACGCAGTGATGGCCGCCACCTTCCGGACCTTCTCCGCCTCGTTGGCATGGTGGGTCTGCGAGTGGTGCTGGTCGTTGAACCCGAGTTCCGGATAGGACGCGCCGTTGGGCGTGGAGCCAATGTAGGTGCTGACACGAGTCGTATCGGTCTGAAACGCCAGCACGTTCAGGTCGCACATCACCTGCATGTATTCGCTGCGCTTATCGCCTTCCGGGATCTTGATTTCGATAGGCGGCGAATCGGAGGCGCGGCGCTTGCTCGCGCTGACGCCGGCCTTCTCCAGCGCCGCTTCTTTCTGCCGGTACTCGATGGCGGCGATGCGGCGTTCCACCGAGCGAACGCTGTCCAGGTATTCATCCAGCTTTCGCTGGTCGGTGGTGGACAACGTGCGGCGTAGTTCGCGAGCGCCGCCCAGCACAATGTCCAGCAGACTGCGGTCCAACGCGCTCATCGTCGAAGACTCTCGCTCTGATTCCCGCTTGTTGAAAAGCCGGTACAGCACGTTTCGCGGATTCACCTCGGCGGGCACGGCCTGCGTCGGAGACCGGAAACTGCAATGCGAATAGTAGGCCTCGTTCAGTCCTTCCTGATTCTCCTTCCACGTCTGGGGCATCGTCGCCAACTCCAGCGAAGGCAGCGTAGTAAAGGCGCCCACGTGGTTCGCGGCAATCTGGTCGGCCGAAATCGCGATGCTGATCTCGTTCCGCCTTTCGGGCGCCGGCAGCGTCGCCGTCAGCCATGTCGATAACTCCAACGCGTGCGGCGCGCCGTTAAAGGGCGCGATCGGCACGCCGGAGACACCTTTCATCACCAGACACTGATCGAGTACCGGCCGCAACGATTCCAGCGCCGGCGGTGGCGACGTGCGGAAACTCGCCGCGTCGGCAGGCCAAAATTGGTCCATGATCACGCCGTGCGGCATGTACATGAAGCCCAGGCGCACGGGCGGCTTGGCGGCTTTGCCCTTGGCCATCGACTCCATGAGCGGCAGGCCTAGCGAAACCCCCAGTCCCTTCAGGCAGGTTCGTCTGTGCATCATCGTGCTCTTTCTCATTGGAGGTCCTCTTTTCTCCCGATTCGGCGGTGCGTAAACGGATAACTCGTGATCACGCCTGTGATGACGGTCTGCATGCGGTATCCATCCGCGGCGGCGTCTTGCGCCAGAGTATCTACTACGATCTCGTCATAACCTTCCAACCGCCGGCCTAACGCATAGGCGAGCAGTTTATTCACCAGGTTGCGGCAAAGCGCGTCGGTGCGGGCGGCGATGATCGTCTTCAGATCCTTGGGGCCAGAGAACCGCTTCCCGCCCGGAAGTTCGCCCGCCGCGTCGATCGGCTTGCCGTTGCTGTCCCGTTCGCGCCAGCGCCCGATCGCGTCGAAGTTCTCCAAGCCGAATCCGATTGGGTCAAGAATTTGATGGCAATTGGCGCAAACTGCATTTGTTCGATGCAACTCAGTGCGCTCGCGGACGGTCAGGTTCGCGACGGAGGCCTGGTCCTGTTGATCGAGTGCCGGAACGTTTGGCGGCGCGGCCGGCACGTGGTCGCCGAGCAATTGCTCCAACACCCACACGCCGCGTTTCACCGGGCTCGTACGGTTTGGAAATGAGGTTGCCGCCAGTATTCCCGGCATGCCCAGCACGCCTCCGCGATTTGGGTCTCGCAGTTGCACTTTGCGCATCGCGGAGCCCTTGACGGTTTTTTCCAGGCCGTAGATCGGCGCCAGTGTCGCGTTCAAGTAGGTGTAGTCGCCGTCGGTGAAACGGATCACGCTCTTGTTCTCGCGCACGACGCTCTCGAAAAACAAACGCGCTTCGTCGTACATCGCCTGCCGCATCTCCGCCGTCATTTGCGGATACACCGCGGGATCGAAGACCTGACGCTTCAATCCTCCAACGCCCAGCCATTGTGCACCGAAGCCGTCGAACAGAGCGCGCGAGCGGCGGTCGTCCAGCAAGCGTTTGACTTGCGCGCGCAGCGTAGCGGGCTCATGCAGCACGCCTTTGCCGGCCAGCGCCATCAACTCGTCGTCCGGCATCGTAGACCACAACAAGTAGGACAGCCGCGAGGCGAGTTGGTAGTCGTCCAAAGGCACGATGCCAGGGTTCGTCCCCGCATCGACGACCGGAGTAATAAACAGGAACTGTGGCGAAACCAGAACGGCCTTGAGCATCAAGTGAAGCGCCTGACGGCGGGCCAGTCTGTTCCGCCGGCCCAGTTCAAACGTCTCGACCAAGACGTCCAATTCCTGTTCGGACGGAGGCCGTCGATAGGCTCTCCTGGCAAGCGCCCGCGCGATATCTCTTGGATTCGTGCCCGCCGCGCCGAACAGCCCTTTTTCCATAGCAGTCGGCGAAGCGCCTTCCGGCGCGACAATCCTGCGCAACACCTTTTCGGCGATCGTCAGGTACTGCTCCAGTTGCAGAGCCGAGAGCGAATTGAGATACCCTTCGCCGCTGACTTCATCCGGCAAGGCGTCGGCAATCGAAGGGTCGATGCCAAACAGATCCCGCAGCGTGTTGCCGTATTCGGTCTTGGTCAGCCGGTGGATGATGAACGGGCCCGGATCTTGTTGGCTGAGGTACTTCAGCTTCGTCATCCAATCGGCGAACATCTCGCGATCCGCGCCCGACGGCTGCGTCGCGCCCTTCGGCGGCATGTCGTGCGCCTTCACTCGGGCGGCGGCGCGCTTCCATTGATCGGTGAAGGCGGCATGGCCTGGCGCCTTAAGCGCCGGCGAAAAGTTCACACCCGCCCGCGTTGGCCGCCGGTTTTGGTGGCACTGCAGGCAATAGGTCTCGATGAACGGCGTTACTTTGGCCCGAAAGAACGCCTCCGCCTCGGTCTTGAGCGCGCCATGGTCGGCGGCCGCGGCGTGGTGAACCGTAGCGCCGCACAGGACCAGGAGGCCCCTCGAGATACGGCGGATGGCAACGGCGGCGGCCATGCAGATGATCTTCTCCCCTTCAAAATTATCACGTGCTCTTGCTTCGAGGGAACCGCGATGGTCCGCTTGTGCCCTCGCCAGCGCCTTTTCATGGACCTGAAAATCCGATACACTTTGACGCATGATTACCCGTCGAGGATTGATGGCTGCCGCGCCCGCGGCGTTTGCGGCGACAACGCCGAAAGGATTCCGATACGCCGATGTGGAGGCGCGCATCGCGCGCGGCGACTTCCGCGGCATCACCAAGGACGATCTCGGCACGCCGGCGCTCGTCGTCGACAAGGCCGCCTTCGACAAGAACATCCGCACGATGTCGGAGCATTGCAAGACTACCGGCATCGCGGTGCGCTCGCACTGCAAGATTCACAAGAGCGTGCACATCGCCAAGCAGCAGGTCGCCATGGGCAGTCTCGGCATCAGTTGCGCGACGATCGCCGAAAGCGAGTTGATGGTGGGCGCGGGCATTCGCAACGTACTGCATACCTGCCAACCGGCGGGCAAGAACAAGATCATGCGCGCTGTGCATCTCGGCGCGAAGGACTCGACATTCATGGTTGTCGCCGACGATCCGGAGACCGTCGCACTGCTCAACGAAGCGGCCGCGGCGGCGGGCATTAAGCTGCGCACGCTGGTCGATATCTACGCGGGCCTGACACGGCACGGCCACGCGGCCGGCAAACCGGGACTGGAAGTAGCGAAGAAAATCGATGCGTCGAAGAACCTCATTTTCAGCGGCGTGATGGGTTACTCCGGCGTCGCTTCGCACACGAAGGGTTGGGAGCAGCGGCGCGAGCAGTCGCGCAAGGACGTCGGCCCCGTCGTCGAAACCGCGATGCTCTGCAGGAAAGCGGGCTTGAACGCCGCGATCATCACCGGCGGAAGCACCGGCACCTACAACATCGACAAGGAGATCGGCCTGACCGAGTTGCAGGCCGGCTCGTACGTGTTCATGGACTCGGCCTACAACCACATCGGCACCCGCGCGGGTTCAGAGCGTTACAGCGATTTCGGCACGTCGTTGCATGTGCTCACGACTGTCATCAGCCGCAATCACGCCGGACAGGTGACGATCGACGCCGGCAACAAGGCGATGCTGAAGCCCACCGATCAGGTCGTCGGACGGCCGGAGGTTGTCGTTGAAAACCAAGGCGCCGAGTTCGGTCTGCTGAAGTGGAAAGACGGCAACGGATTTAAGCTTGGCGAAAAGGTCGAACTGATCACGACCAATCTCGACACGACGACCAATTGCTACGACCGCTACTACGTTTGCGAAGGTGACAAGTTGGTCGATGTGTGGCCGATCATGGGCCGCGCTGGCGCCGTCCAGCGCTAATTACTTCCGCAACAAAACCGCGGTTTCTCTTGCGTGAAGAGCACCCGCGGTTTGCAAATCGCCGGGCGACGTCAGTCCGTATCAGAACTCGAACTTGAAGTCGAACTCTTGTGGATTGGTCACCGTGATGGCGCGCCGCCGCGTTGGCGAGGACTCTTGCGTTTCGACAGTCACGTCCAACGTCATCTCCGCCTTGTTGCGCACGAGGGTCACCTTCACGGGCGTCTTCGACTTCGCGTTGCGGATCGCCGAGGTAATGTCACGCGCCGACTTCACCGGCGTGCCGTCGACCTTGGTGATCACGTCGCCGGCCTTCACGCCGGCCTTTTCCGCGGGCATATCCTTAGCCACCGACCGCACCAGCACGCCTTCCTTGACGCCGAAGAACGTCGCGAGTTGTTCGCTCACTCCTTCGCCCTCGATACCGATCATCCCGCTGCGCCAGCCGATGATCGCGTTCGGCATATCCGGAATGCGGATCTCCGGCATGTTCCGCAGCTTCTCGCGTACGCGTTCCATCTCTGCTTCGATCTTTACGCGTTCGCCGCTGCGCCGGTCGGCGATCGTGGCGGTCAACATCTGCTGATTGCCGCCGCGCGAAATCTTCAGTTTCACGTTGCGGCCCGAGGGCGTTTCACGAACGAGCCGCACGAACTGCTCGATGCCCTCCACGCGCTGGCCGTTGTACTCGAGAACGGTATCGGTCTCTTTTAATCCGGCCTTCGCAGCTGGGCTGTCGGTGTCGACGCGCGTGACCTCCACGCCGGCCTCTTCACTGAGCTTCAACTCCTTGGCGCGCTCGGCCGTCAGGTCGCGAACGCCGACGCCCAAATAGCTGCCGGACCCTCCGACCGAAACGATGCGCATGGCGCGCGGCGGCGCCGGAGGCGCGGGTGGCGCTGGCGTTGCTGGCGGAGCGGGTTGCGCCATCGCCGAACACGCAAGCAATACAAACGGAATGGTTTTTGTCGAAAACATCGGAACTGGATTCTCCCTGAAATCGATCCGGCTTGTTTGCCGGTTCATTCAGTCAGACGAACAAATACGAATTTTGTCACGTCCGCCGGTGGAACCTTTTCGGCGCTCGTGCGTATCTCCACTCGAATATCTTCTGGAACATCTTCCCGATGCCTCGCAAACCATCACGCCGAAACGGCGACATGCTTCTCGGAACCCTCGACATGCTGGTTCTCCGTGCCCTCCTGCCCGCGCCAGCGCACGGCCACACCATCGCGCATGTGATCGAAACCACTTCCGAAGACACTCTATTGGTCGAACACGGCTCGCTCTACCCGGCGCTGCACCGGCTCGAAGACAAAGGCTACATAGCGTCGTTCTGGGGCAACTCGGAGAACAACCGCAAGGCCAAATACTACCGCCTGACCAAGACCGGTAAGGACCACCTGATCGGCGAGCGTTCCCGTTTTGAGACGTTGGTGCGGGCTATCACGCGCGTGCTGGGGCCGGCCTCATGACCTGGCGCCGCTTTTTGCATCGATCCCGCCGGCACGCCGAATTCCGCGGCGAGATCGAATCCAATATCGCGCACGAAACCGACGAAAACATCGCGCGCGGCATTGCGCCGCCGGATGCCCGCGCCGCCGCCCACCGCCGCTTCGGCAATCTCTCGCTCGCTCTCGAAAAGGAGTACCGCATGAACTCTGTTCCCGTATTCGACACGCTTCTGCAAGACCTTCGATACAGCGTCCGGCAGATCAAGGCGCAGCCGGGCTTCGCCGCCGCCGCGGTACTGTCGTTGGCGCTCGGCATCGGCGCCAACACCGCGATCTTCACGCTCACCGATCAGATCATCGTGCGCTTGCTTCCGGTGCCCGAGCCTCAGTCGCTTGTGCAACTCCGCGTCGACGGCGGCCGTATCGGCAGCAACAACGGCGACGGCACGCACACGTTCTCGTATCCAACCTTCAAAGCGCTCCGTGACACGCAGAACGTCTTCACAGGCATCACCGGCCAGGTCATTTCCGGCGCGAGCCTTACCGGTGGCGACCGCCCGGAGATGGTCCGCATCGCCATGGTCGACGGCAACTACTTTCAAGTCACGGGAGTCGGCGCGCGGCTCGGCCGCCTCCTCACTCCCGATGACAACATCAAGCCGAACGGACACCCGGTGGCCGTTTTGCAGTACGAATTCTGGAAATCCAACTATCGGAGCGACGCGGCGATCGCCGGCCAGACGATCCGGCTCAACGGTTCGCCCTTCAACGTCATCGGTGTGGCCGCCGAGGGCTTCGAAGGAACAACGGTCGGCTTTCCGGCGCGCATCTGGATTCCGGTCATGATGCGTCCTACGATCAGCCCCACCAATCCGCGGCTCGACAACGAGCGCGACTCCTGGTTCTATCCCTACGCGAGATTGAAGCCCGGCGTATCGATGGGACAAGCCGAAGCCGCCATGCGAGTGCTCTATCGCCAGCGGCAGGAAGAGGAACTTTCCAATCCCCTTTTCACACAGTTCCCGCAGTTGCGCGATTCGTTTTTGAAACAAACCTTTCGCCTGGAATCGGCCGAGCAGGGTGACGGCGGACTGCGCCGCCGGTTCGAGCGCCCTCTGATCGTTCTGCAATGGCTTGTCGCTGCCGTGTTGTTGACCGCCTGCAGCAACGTCGCGGGTTTGTTGCTGGCACGTGGGGCATCAAGGCAGCGGGAGATCGCAATCCGCCGGGCGATCGGCGCCGGACGCGCCCGCATCGCCGCCCAGCTGCTCACCGAAAGCGCGTTGCTTGCCGGAATGGGCGGCGTCGCTGGCATCGCCATCGGCGCTTGGCTTTCAAAGTCCTTGCTCGCCTCTCTCCCCTTCGATCAGGCGAACTTCACGATCTCCGCGATTCCCGATTTGCGGGTACTCGGATTCGCGTTTGTTGTGACGGCGCTGACGGCGTTGTTCTTCGGACTCGCGCCGGCGTGGCAGAACTCGGCGGCCGCGCCGTCGGTCACCTTGCGTTCGGAAGCCGCGGGCATCGCGGGCGGTTCGGCCAGCGTGCGTCTGCGCAAGGCCTTCGTCGCAGTGCAGGTTGGATTGTCGGTATTGCTGCTGCTCGGCGCGGGTCTGTTCGTGAAAACACTGCAAAACTTGAGACGGATCGATCTCGGCATCAAATCGGAAAACGTCGTCACAATGGGCGTCAGTCCGGCGTTCCCATACGAACCCGCGCGCAAGCTCCAGCTATTCCGCGAGTTGATGGACAATCTCGGCCGGGCGCCCGGCGTTGCCGCCGTCGGCGCCAATTCGACCCAACTCTTCATGGGCGGCCGGTCCGACGGCTCGGTGACAATCCCCGAAGTCCCCGAAAACTCACGCCCGCAAAGCTTTTTCAATTGGATCACGCCCGGCTACTTCGAAGCGCTCGGCATTCCGATGAAAGCGGGCCGCGGATTTACATGGGCCGACTGGGGCGGCGGCCGCCGGGTCGCCGTCATGAACGAGCAGATCGTCAAGGAGTATTACAACAACCAGCCGCCGATCGGCCGCAGCTTCGGCCGCGGCATGCGCGCGCCGCTCGATACTGAGATCGTTGGTGTCTTTGGCAACTCGCGCTACCACGATGTGCGTGGGGAGATCCCTCGCCAAACGTTCATGAACATGGATTCCGCGATCGCCAATATCACCACGATCAACGTCTACGCGCGCGCCACCGGCGATCCGCGAACCGTTATGGCCGCGCTGCACACCGAGATCCAACGGACCGATCCGAATCTTGTGGTGACCGGTATGCGCCCGCTCGATGAGCAGATCAATTCACGAATCGTCAACGAACTGCTGCTGTCGTTTCTGGCAACCGGTTTCGCGGTGTTGGTGACTCTGCTTGCGGTCATCGGGCTCTATGGAGTGTTGACGTTCGCTGTCGCGCGGCGCACGCGGGAGATCGGCATCCGCATGGCGCTGGGCGCCGAAGCGTGGGCCGTCGTACGGTTGATCGTCTCCGAATCGGCGCCCGTGATCTTATTCGGCATCGCCGCCGGAGTCGCCGCGGGCTATGGACTCGGAAAATACATCGAGAATCAACTCTACGAAGTCAAGCCCGACGACACGCTGGTCTTTGCCCTTACCGTCGGCGCACTGCTCGCCGCCGCGGCATTGGCGACGCTGCTACCCGCGCACCGCGCGACGCGCATCGATCCGGCCCACGTGCTACGGATGGATTAGGCGCGAATTCGCAACTTGACGAACTTCTCCGTGCGCACGCCTCCCACCTCGGCTGTGACGGGATAATCGCCATCGGCGAGATTGGGAACCGTGATGTTGAATTGGTATAGCCCCGCGCCGGTGAGACCGGCGAACGCCACCGGAACTTCGACTGTGTCGATTTGAATCTTCACTGGATTCGTCGTCGGAGCGGGCGCGGCGGGGACTTGGCCCGCGGTGACGCCAGGGCTCGCCGGTCCGAATCCGGTGCCGTACAACAGGACGGCATCGCCCGGTTTGGCGGGCACGGTAACGGCGCCATCGAGCAGTCCGCTCGGGCCGATCAACACGCCATCGGAACGCACGGCGACCGCATTTTCATTGGGGAACTGGAAGAAGCTGGGCTTCAGGCGCTTGAGCGCAACCGTCGCCTCGGCGGACGTGCCGATGGCGTTGGTGACGGTGACCGGTGCATTGGCGTCGATCGTCGTGTCCGGCGTGAGCACGTTGATCTGCGTCGGGCTGATGTAGTAAACCGAAGCGGGTTGATTGTCGATTCGAACACTCACGCCGTCCAAACTCTCGGGCAGCTTACCGTTTACGATTTCATTCGCGCGCCATGTACGCGCCGTCGAAGCCAGTCCGTTGCCGTGAATTTCGAGCCACGATCCGGACGCAGCGCCGGCCATCGACACCAGCGTCGGACGTGTTGGCGCCGGCGTCTCCGGAACCGTGTAACCCATTACGATGTCCCAATTGACGGCGAGAGCGCCGACGGGCGAACCGGGAATCGCGGTCCATGGACGAATCACCGAGGCTCGCTGCCCCACGTTGGCGATTCCATTCAGTACGCCGTCATTGCCGATCTCACCCTCCACGTAGAGCTGTGTGATCAGCGTTGTGCCACCGGGAATCGTGACCTTAGCGTGTACGTGGCGAACGCGGCCCGGATAAAGCCCGGGCTTGATCGTACGGAACAGATAGGCGCCGTCGGATGCGGTGACGAAGCGCCCCCAGCCTTGGAAGTTCGAATCGCGGCGGCCATTGAGCGCGCCCGACGTGTGAATGTAGGAACCGAGATTGTCGGCCTGCCAGATCTCGACGGTCGCGTTGCGAACCGGTTGACCGGTACGATCGAGAACCCGGCCGCTCAGCCAGGCAACCGTGCCGGCGCCCGGGGTGATGTTGTTGTTGATGACGAGCAGGTCGTTGTCGGAATCGAGCGGAAGGGCGTTGGGATAGTACGGTCCCTCCGTCTGTGCGGGTGTCAATGTCAGGGCCTGGGCGAAGAGCCCCTTCTCCGTAAAGAAAGCGCCGCCGGCGGCGAGCGCGGTAATGAATCGGCGGCGGTCGAGTGTGCTGAGTCGCATGTAAACTTTTGAACCGCGGGCGGCGGGTTTGGTTGCGTTTTCGGCCGAAAGCCTTACGCAGCTTTACCTAGTCTTTACCGGACTTAACACAGTCGTCGATAGAGGGACAGTTGCACCGGGTGAGCGCTTCAAGAATCCGGCGCATATGACGTAGGTGGATCAGTTGCGCGTCGATCTCCTCGATCTTGTTCGCCGCGAGCGCGCGCCAGCGGGGACCGGGCGGCGTCTTCGCGTCGAGCCCGTTGAGCAGCCGCTTGATTTCGTCGAGACGGAACCCGGCCGCCTGCGCAAGCTGCACCACATTCACGCGTGCAACGGCGGAGTTATCGTAGCGGCGCTGGTTGCCGATCCTCGCGGTCGCTCTCACAATTCCGGCGGCCTCGTAGTACCGCAGCGCCGAGGCGGCGATCCCCGTTTTCCGGGCAAGCTGTCCGATGGTCAACATTTTCCTCTTGACTTAAAGTCGACTTTAAGTTTGATACTACCGTCATGAAGATTGCAACCATAGTGTTTTCGATGACGGCGATAGCGCAGCCGATCGCGTGCAACTTGAATGCGCTGACGGCCGATGAGCGGAAGGAACACGCGGCGCTGAGCCGCCGTGTAGCCGCGGCTTTTCGCGAGCCTTCCGCTACTGCCGATGGATGGGCGCTTTCGGTTCCGGTCGAACTGCTGCCCGACCTGGCAAAGTGGATCGACAGCGAGCGAAAATGCTGCCCGTTTCTGCGGTTCTCCGTCGTCGTCGAGCCCGGAGGAACGGCGGCGCGATTGACATTGTCCGGCCGCGAAGGCGTGAAAGAGTTTTTGGCCGAACAGTTTAAGCTCTCCAGAAACCCCTAGCGCCGCCCGGCGTGCGATCCGGGTCCGGTTTCCAAACAGTGGACCGCGAATTGCCCCGCGGTTAGCGGCTCAAAACTTTTTGAGCGCACGCGGGTTTGTCGAAAGGATGCGCTGGCTCGTTACCGCGGTATCGTTGACTCTCGCCGGGCAACCGGCAACCCGCGTGACCACGTTCGATTCGACGTACACGGTGGCGCCTGGTGGCAAAACCGGCTTCTTCGAAAACCGGCAGCCCGCCGACCTCGCGCTGTCGTCTTTTGGCTTTAACAAATCCGGCGGGGGCCTGCTGTTTCACCATCCGCGCAATCTCGCCGGCGACGGACAGCGATTGCTTCTGGCCGATAGCAACAACAACCGCGTGTTGGTGTGGCTGTCGCCGCCCACCGACAACGCGCCGCCATCGCTCGTACTCGGTCAGCCGGACATGGATTCAAACAATCCGGGCAGCGGACTGAGCAACATGAATTGGCCGGGGCAGATCAGCACCGCCGCGGGAGGCCGCGTGGTAATCGCCGATTCCTACAACGACCGGCTCTTGATTTGGAATTCCTTCCCAACCGAGAACGGCCAGCCGGCCGACATGGCGCTACGCACACCCTCGCTGCGCTGGCCATGGGGCGTGTGGACCGACGGCGAGCGCCTGGTGGCGACGTCCACCGGCGGGCGCGCCATTCTGTTCTGGAACAAGTTCCCTGAACGCGCCGATCAGCCGCCGGACTTCGAAATTCGCGACAGCGCGATCGGCACGCCGCGGACCATCACCAGCGACGGCACGCGCCTAATCGTCGGCGATCATAACGCGTATCAGACGAAACCCGGCAACTTCGTGTGGAAGACTTTTCCACGCGCGGCCTCCGACCTGTTCGACTTCTTCATGCAAGATCCAATCGACGGCAACGCGAACTGGATGCAGGGCACTTTTTTGGGCGATGGCCGCCTGGCGATGCTCGGGCGGACGCTTCTGATCTGGAATGAATTTCCGGAGACGGCGGAGACCCGGCCGGCGCTCGCGATCGACGCCTACCGCTTCATGGGTGGTGATGGCGGATCGGTGACCGAAGCCGCCGGGCGGCTCTACATCCCCGAATACAACGGCAATCGAATCGCCGTCTACAACGCCATCCCCGAGCGGAGTTCCCAGCGCCCCGACTTCGCGATCGGCAGCCCGGACTTCGAGACCAACACGCTGCGCAGCGAGTTCCTGATTACCAATCCGGCGCCCGTGACCGACGGCAAATCGCTCTGGGTGTCTTCCGATTTCGAGCGCCGCATGTACGTGTGGAAAGACATCCCCGATGAGAGCGGTGCGCGGGCCAACTTCGTCTACGATCTGCCATTCGCCCCCTGGGACAACGAGATTCACAATGGCCGGCTGATACTCGCGGGAAAGGACACGTTCGCGGTCTGGAACGCCTTGCCCCGTAGCGGCGAGTTGCCGTCGGCCGTGGTGCGCGGACCGTGGCGCGAGATTCGCGGCGTCGCCATGGATGACACGTATTTCTATCTGGGCGAGCAAGACGCCAACCGCGTCTCGGTATGGCGCGGCATTCCGGCCGCGAACGAACCGCCGCTGTTTACGTTGAACATCCGCCAGCCCTCGCGTATTTCGAGCGACGGCACACATGTCGTAATCGTTTCTACCGAGAATCACACCGTGCATGTCTATCGCGTCACGGAGTTGAGCGCGGATGCACGCCCGCGCGCTTCCTACGGACAAGGCATGTTTAATCTGCCGCAAGGTGCGCTGCTGCGCGACGGACAACTGTTCGTGTGCGACACCACCGGCAACCGCGTCTACGCGTGGCGCGATATCGAAGACTTCATCGCCCGGCGCCCGGCAACGGCGATCCTCGGCGCGGGCGATCCGCAGCCTCGCATCGGCATCGATTCCCTCTTCTGGCCCGGGGTGCCGACCTTCGACGGCAGTTATCTTTGGATCGGCGAATTCAAGTTTTCAGGCCGCATGCCGCGGTTCAGCGTTCGCTGAACGATTTATACTCAACGATAGTGTCTTCACACGATCATTCGCACAAAGCGAGCTTCGGCTCGCTGGCGTTGGGCGCGCTGGGGGTGGTGTTCGGGGATATCGGAACCAGCCCGCTGTATACGTTAAAAGAATGCCTCCACGCGGCCGGCAAACACGAGGCAACGGAGGCCGATTTGTTCGGCGTGCTCTCGTTGATCTCGTGGGCGCTAACCCTGGTGGTATCGATCAAGTATCTGGCGTTCGTCATGCGGGCGGACAACAAGGGAGAGGGCGGCGTATTCGCATTGCTCGCGCTTGTCCCGGACGAACTACGGACGGCGCGGCCGGGCCGCATCGCCGCGGTGGCGCTGTTCGCTGTGATGGGCGCGGCGCTTCTTTATGGCGATGGGATCATTACACCGGCGATCTCCGTCCTCGGTGCGGTGGAAGGCTTGGCGGTGGCCGATACGCGTCTGGCTGGCGCCGTGGTTCCGGTGACGTGTCTGATTCTGATCGGCCTCTTTTCCATTCAAAGCCACGGGACGGGCGCGGTAGGAAAGCTGTTCGGCCCGGTGATGATCGTATGGTTCGGAACGCTGGCGGCTTTGGGCATCTATCACGTCTCGCACAATCCCGAAATTCTCGGCGCGCTGTCGCCGCATCACGCGGTGGGTTACTTCGTAAGGCATGGGTGGAGCGGTCTGCACATTCTTGCCTCCGTGGTCTTGGCGGTGACGGGCGGCGAAGCGCTGTACGACGACATGGGGCACTTCGGTATCAAACCCATCCGCGCGGTCTGGACGTGCTTCGTCATGCCGTCACTGTTGCTCGCGTATTTCGGACAGGCGGCGCACGCTCTGCGCAATCCGGAGTCGATGGCGAATCCCTTCTTTTCGATGGTGCCTGCCGGTTGGGCCACTTACGCCCTTGTCGTTCTATCCAGCATGGCGGCGATCATCGCTTCGCAAGCCCTGATTTCCGGCGCGTTCTCATTAACGAGAAATGCGATGTTGCTCGGTTTCTTCCCGCGCGTCGAAGTGAAGCACACGGCCCATCACACCGAGGGCCAAATCTACATTCCCCACATCAACTACTTCCTGGCCGCCGGATGTCTCGCGCTGGTGCTGTGGTTTAAGGAGTCGACGCGTCTTGCATCGGCGTACGGCATCGCGGTGACGGGCGCGATGCTGATCACCTCGATCATGTTCTTCCTGGTCGCGCGCAAGACTTGGGGCTGGAGCCGGCTGAAGGCGGGCGGCTTGCTGGCGCTGTTCTTAATGGTCGATCTTCCGTTCCTGGGCGCTAACGTGGGCAAGTTCCTGGATGGCGGTTACGTGCCGGTGCTGATCGGCGCCGTTGCGCTGTTCGTCATGTTGATCTGGAATCGCGGCCGCACATTGATGGCCCAACGCTACCGCATGCGATTTCCGACCAGGGAATCCGCGCGTGAGCGCGTCGACGCCCGGTTGGCGGCGAGAGTGCCAGGAACCGCGGTCTTCATGGCATCGAATGCGGATAGCCTTCCACCCGTGCTTGTTCACCACGTTGAACGAAGCCGCGCGCTGCAGGAAACGGTCGTGCTGTTGACAATACGGATCGCGGGGCAGCCGATCGTCGCCGACGAGAATCGTTATAGCGTCGAGCACTTGGAAGACGGCTTCCATCGGGTGATCGTCCGTTTCGGATTCATGGAAGACCCGCTTGTCGTTCCGTTGCTTGAAAAGGCGGTGGCGGAGTACAAGGTCCCTTTCCCTCAAGGCGAGGTGACGTATTATCTCGGCCGGGAGAATTTTATCGCAACCTCTCGCGGACAGATGGGCGCGATGATGGAGTCGATCTTCGCGTTTCTGCAAAAAAACTCATTAGCGGCCGATCGGTATTTTGGCTTGCCGCACCGTCAGATCGTTGAGATCGGCACGCAGATGGAACTGTAAACGCCAAAAGGCGCCAACCTTTCGGCTGGCGCCTTTTGCGATGGAACTCGTAAGGTTACTTGGCCTTTTTCTGCTTCTGCTGACCGACGCGGACTTTGAACATCGAGGCTCTCTGTTCCTGCCACGATTTCCAGTCGAAGCGGGCCGACGCTTCCTGCAGATACTTATTCAGGTCGGTGCCCTTGGGCACACACGCCATCAAGGTGGCGTAGTCTTTGCCGTCCGGACTAGCGATCCGGAAACGCTTCACATTCGGAATAGCCATAACAAGTCTAGGTTAGCACAGCGGCGAGCGCGGGACCGAGTTCGGGGTACAGAAATCGATAGCCCGCGGCCAGAACGGCCTTTGGAGCGCAGCGTTGCGAGTCGAGCAGAATCTGCGACATCTCTCCCGCTCCCAGCCGCAGCGCGAACTTCGGCACCGGGAAAAACGCGGGGCGGCGCAAGGTGCCTGCTAACTCCCGGGTGAACTCCCGATTGGTCACCGGATTCGGCGAAACGCCATTCCAGACCCCGCGCGCGCCGTCGTTTTCGACGGCAAAGCGGATCATACCGGCGATGTCGTCGATGTGGATCCAGCTCATCCACTGATCGCCCGTGCCGAGCACGCCGCCGAGCCCAAGCCGGAAGATCGGCAGCATCTTCGCCAGAGCGCCGCCGTCGCTGCCGAGCACAAGCCCGAAGCGGATCTTCATGACCCGAACGCCGAAGGTTTCCGCCCGGCTCGCCTGGGCTTCCCATTCTCGGCTGACGTCGGCCAGAAATCCAGTGGCCGGCGAGGCGGATTCGTCAAGCCATTCGTCGCCCCGATCGCCGTGGAGTCCGATCGCCGCGGCGCTGACCAACACCTTCGGGCGTGCGTCGCACTTGGCGATCGCGTCGATCAGCTTGCGCGTTCCCTCCACGCGCGAGTCATGAATCCGGCGCTTCGCGGCGGCGGTCCAACGTTGCGCCACGGGTTCTCCGGCCAGGTGCACTACCGCATCGGCGCCTTCGAGCAACGCGGGTGAGGCGCCATCGCGCGGAACGCTTCGCCACGCTACCGGCCACGTTTTCCGCAGGTGACGTCCGATGAAACCCGAAGCTCCCGTGATGGCGATCGTCATATACGGAAAGGATCCTGGCCCGTGCGTTCCAAGGATTCGATTTCCTTGATGTAGGATGGCACATCGGTCTTGCGTTTCATTCCCTCAAGGCCCATGTATCGCACGGTACCAAAGACCGGGCGTTCGCCCCACGGACGATCGTGAAGCCCGAAACACCACAGCACGCTTGTGTACGTGTTGGGATCGCGGCCGTCGAGCGCGTACTTGTCGTGAATCGCCAGCATCGTGTCCTGCGCCTGCTGATGCGTCAGCGACCACTCGATGATCTTCTTGCCCCAATACATGCGGTAGTAGCCGTGGATGCGGCCGCGAAGCAGCATCTCTTTTTGACAGGCGTTCCACAGCGCGTCGTGTGTCTGTGCGTGCTCGAACTGATCGGGAGAGTAGACGTAATCGCGATGATCGGCCGCGTGTTTGCGCAGTGTCAGCTGCGCCCACTCGGGCAGTGCTTCGAGCGAGCCGGGATTCGGGCAATGGCGAGCGAAGTTGAACGCCAGTTCGCGACGGACGATGAGTTCTTCGAGAAACTCAGGGTTGGATTTGGCCGCGAGAGCGACATCGACCGCGGCGATCTGGCCAAAGTGCAAATACGGGCTGAGCTCGGAAGTAGCGTGGTTGGAGGGCGAGTTGCGATCGGCAGAATAGCGCGCGATGCGGCTGGCGATGAATTGGTCCAGACGTTTCCGTGCGGCGATGGCGCCTCCGGTGAAACTGATCGACGGTTTGACGGAATGATTGATCGCACAGCCTGCGACGAGTTTTGCGATGTCGCTCACCTCGGTGTGCCACTCGGGCTTCGGCGCGGTCCAGCGATGGCGCAAGCGGACACTTGGAACGGGTTCCAGGTATTCAAAGAGCAGTTTGTAAATCTTGGGGCGGATCGTGTAAGCGGCCCATTCGCGCTTTCCGAATGCGTTCATCGGCACAATGCAACTGGAATCGACGGTGTAGAACGGAACGTCGATTTTGCCGGCCACCCGCTCGTTGTGCATTGCGGCGACGAAGACCGGATAGTCGTCGGTGACGACCAACGCGGCGTCCTTCGCGAGATCGTACAGTACGCGATTGGAGTCGGATTTACTCCGCCGAAGATAGAAGCAGTACCCCGCGCCGAGCGCCTCGACTTG
The DNA here is from genome assembly GCA_016871055.1 of Acidobacteriota bacterium. GTDB lineage: Bacteria > Acidobacteriota > Terriglobia > Bryobacterales > Bryobacteraceae. The sequence continues at coordinate 12,785 of VFZW01000005.1, read as the reverse complement.
GCGCTGCATCTCGGGAACGCCTTCGAGAACAAACGTGTGAATGCAGTCGTTGGCTTCTGTGTAATCGAACGTCAAGGCCTCGTACACCAGCAGCGGAAGCCCGAGTTCATTGGCTCTTTCGATCGCATAGGCAAGCGCGTGATTGGACTCCGCGCGCCGGTTCATTTGCACCCAGTAGAGAACGTAACGCGCCTTGGCTCGCGGTTGCGCGGTGTTGCGTTGACGAATTCGGAGCGGGTGGATCAAGAACATACGATGACTCATCGAGCGGGCTCGATACAATATCTTTGAGATGCGCATTTGGAACCGCGCTAAACTGCTGGCCGCCTACCTGGGCCGGCGGACGCGGGTGAACGCCCTGCCGGTTGAGTACATCGTCGAGACGACGGCGAAATGCAATCTCTATTGTCCGATGTGCCCTCGCGAAACGCATAAGCAGCCGAAAGAGGACATGACCGACGTCGTCTTTGAACGGCTGGTGCAAGGCGCGGCGCGGTCGGCCGAGCACATGATGTTGATCGGGCTCGGCGAGCCGTTTCTCGATCCGAAGATTTTCGAGCGGATCGAATACTGCGCCGAACACGGTGTCTATTCGCTGCTATCGACCAACGGCACCCTGCTCGACAAGACCGCGACGGAGAAGCTGCTGGATACGAAATTGGAGCACGTCACGCTAAGCTTCGACGGCTCGACGAAAGAGAGTTTCGAGTTCTACCGCAAGGGCGCGCGCTTCGAAAAAGTCCGCGACAATTTTCTGCACTTCGCGCGACGAAAGAAGGAGCGGGGCTCGAAGATGCAGGTCGTAGTGCAAATGGTGCGGATGGAGAAGAACTGGAACGAAGTGGCCGATTTCACTCGATTCTGGAAAGCCGCGCCCGGTGTCGACGAAGTACGCATCAAGGCCGATGAGACCGATCTGATGAGGCCCGACGCGGCGCACGCGGCCGCCGATTGGACACACCCGTGTCACTATCTGTGGCGCGGCGCAGTGTATGTGAAGCATTCGGGCGATGTCTACCCCTGCTGCCAGAGCTATAACCTCGGTGGCGCGCCGGTGGGCAACGTGAACGATGCGCCGCTGCCGGAGATCTTCAACTCGCCGGAAATGATTCGCATGCGCGAGGCGCATGTGCGCGGCGCGGGTGGCGAGATCGATGTGTGCGCGAAATGCCGCACCGCGATTCCGCATCCGGCGCTGGTGGCGGGATCCCTGCTCTTGCATGGCCGAACAGTTCGCAAACTGTTGCCGCTGGTGGAACGGCTCGCCTACTTCGGCCGGTGGACAGGCCTGTTGCGTCCGGTGGAAGATCAAAAAGAGGCCCGCGGCGAATTGGTGCAGATCAAGAAATGAAACAGGTGCTGGTGGTTTGCCCGGAAGCCCCCTATCCAGCGCTCGGCGGCGGCCAGCAGCGGATCGCGTCGTTGATCGGGTACTTTCGCGAGCGCGGTTGCGAAGTCGATGTGCTGACATTTGTGCCCTTCAAAGCGCCGGCCGGCGCGCTGCGCGAAGTGTTGTGCGTGCCGCTGCCGGCCAATGGGCGATCGCTGCCCGCCCGAGTTCTTCGCAACGCGGGCCGGTTGTTGCGAAGCGTGCCGCCGTTGATCGACCGGCTGGCTGGCTTCGACGAAGCGATCCGCGCGGCGCTGGGCGCGCGGCGATACGATGTCGCGCTGCTCGAACATCTATGGGTCGCGCCGTATCTGAGTCTGTTCCGCGAATACGCCGGCCGCGTCTGGTGCGACCTGCATAACGTCGAGTCGTCGTTTTTCGAGTCGCTGGCACGGTCGTCGAAACCGCCAATGTCGTGGGTCCACGCGCGGTTTGGGCGATTGAACGCGGAACTCGAGCGGCAGTGGCTGCCGCGGTTCGACGGGCGGCTGGTGTGCTCGAACGACGACGCCGCGCGAATCGGCGGCGGATCGGTGGTGCCGAATACGATCATGTGGCGGGATCTGCCCTCCACAGCGAAAACGGCGTCGATTGTTTTTTCGGGCAACATGGAATATCAACCGAATCAGCAGGCGGTGCGTTGGTTTCACGATGCCATTTGGCCAGCCGTGCGGAAGACCGGCGTCAAGTGGAGATTGGTGGGGATGAACGAACGGGCGATCCTGCCTATCGTGGCCGGCGACCCGAATATCGAGGTGACGGGCGCGGTGGCGGATGCGTTCGGTGAAATCGCGAAATCCAAGGTTGCGGTGGTTCCGTTGCTTGCCGGGAGCGGTACACGTGTAAAAATTTTGGAGGCTTGGGCGGCGGGAACGGCCGTGATTTCCACGACCATCGGCGCGGAAGGACTCGACTGCGCGGGGACGATGCGGCGGGCCGATGCCGCGGACGAATTCGCACGGGAATTGGTGTGTTTGTTGGAGAACGATGGGCAGCGAGCGGCATTAGAGCAGGCGGGACGAGCGATGTACGAATCGAGCCACCATCATCAGGCGGCGTGGGCGGCGTTGGACGCGGCGAAAATCCTCTAGAAAACTTTTCTCCCGAAGCGGGGTTAACCAACGAAGTCTATACTATAAGGACGTTCATGCGATTCAGCATCGACGCGCACGCCATCGGACGGCACTTAACGGGAAATGAAGTTTATGTGCGGAGCCTCCTGGAAGGGTTTGCGGCGCTAGACAAAAAATCGGAATTTATCGCCTACACCTCGGTGCGGGGCGCGGAGGAGTATGTTCCGGCGCCGATCCGCACTTCGCGAGTGAGCGAGAACCCGTTCGTCCGCCTGGGCGTTGACCTGTCGAGGCGAGTGCGTGAGGACAAACCGGCGCTGCTTCACGTGCAGTACACCGCGCCGCTGTTCTGTCCCGCGCCCGTGGTGGTGAGCATTCACGACGTAAGCTACCTGGAGCATCCGGAGTTTTTCACGCGCTCGCGACGCATGCAGTTGCAGTTCACCGTCGAACGGACCGTCCGGCGCGCGGCGAAAATTCTCACGCTGAGCGAGTTTTCGCGCAACGGGATCGCAAAGGCGTACGGTCTTGACCCATCCAAAATCGCGGTCGTGCCGGCGGCTTGCTCGGATATTTTCAAGCCGGTCTCCCGAGCAAAAGCGAAGGCGTTTGTCGAAGGCCGTTTTCAGATCGAGCAGCCCTTCGTTCTATTTGTCGGCGACCTGCAGCCGCGCAAGAATCCGCTTGGACTCATTCACGCGTTCGAATCGCTGGTGGCGAATTGTCCGGAACTGCCGCATCATTTGGTGATGGTCGGCAAGGACACGTGGAATTCGCCGCGCGTGCATCAAGCGGCGGAAAATTCGCCGTTCGGCAACCGCATCCACTTTACCGGTTGGGTCGACGATTCCGAACTGCTGCAGCTCTACAACGCCTGCGATATTTTTGCGTTTCCGTCCTTCTACGAAGGCTTCGGAATTCCAATTCTCGAGGCGATGGCATGCGGGCGTGCGGTGGCGTGTGCGCAAACCTCGGCGATGCCGGAAGTCGCCGGGAAATCGGCGGTGCTGTTCGACCCGCATTCGACCGACGGAATGATGGCGGCCATGCGCGACCTGCTGCGCAACGCGGAACTGCGCGCGCGCATGGAGCGCGCGGGTCTGCAAAACGCATCGCGATTCACCTGGCGCGGCACGGCCCGGAAAACACTCGACATCTATCACGAAGTAACTGGATCGCGGAAAAAAGCGGGCCAGCGCACCGCGGCCGCGGAGCGGCGATAGATGATCCGCGCCGCCGCGTTCGTCTTGTCGGCGTGCGCCTTCGCAGCCGGCATGCGCGAGGAACAACTTCGCTACCAGGTCAATTGGCCAAGCGGACTTGGGCTGGGCGAAGCGCAATTGCGTGCGGCACGGGACGGTTCGGAATGGAAGTTGGAGTTTCAGATCGAGGCGTCGGTGCCGGGGTTCAAGGTGTTCGATCAGTACCGGTCGCGCACGAGCGAAAAGTTGTGCGCGGCCGAGTTTGAGAAAGAGTTCGAACACGGCGCGCGCAAGGGGAAGGAAAAGACAACGTTCGAAGGCGGCGTGGCGAAACGAGTCACCGCCAATGGCGGCGGCAAGAGCGAATTCCCGGTTGGCGATTGCGCGCGCGACGCCGTGTCGTTCCTGTTCTTCGTACGCGACGAAGTGGCGCGCGGGCGCCTGCCGGCGGCACAGAAGATGTACTTCGGCGCGGCCTACGATGTGCGCGTGCAATTCGTCGGCGCCGAACGGGTCAAGGTGTCGGAAGAGACGATGGAAGCCGACCGCTTGAAAGTCACGGTCGCCGGAAGTGCGTCAAAATTGGAGTTCGACCTCTTCCTCGCCCGGGACGAGGTGAGGACGCCGGTGTTGGTTCGCGTTCCGTTTGCGATGGGCAATTTTTCGATGGAGTGGATGCGCTGAAGATCGCCCTGTTTTCCCCCATGCCGCCTGCCAAAAGCGGCATCGCCGACTATTCGGCCGCGCTTGTGGACCACTTGCGCGCGCACGGGAGTGTCGACGTTTTCGAAAAGGCCGTGTCCAACTTCGACGGCTCTCGTTATGACGCCGTGATTTATCAAATCGGCAACAACGGCCATCACGATTACGTCTACGAGGAAGCGCTGCGAACACCGGGAATCGTCGTGATGCACGAGTCGAATCTGCATCATCTCATCACGGATCTGACGATCCGGCGCGAGGACTGGGACGCCTACGTGGAAGCCTGCGCGTACGAGAGCGGGGAAGTGGCGCGCGCGTTCGCCGAGCGTGTGCGGCGTTTGGAAGTTGGCCCCGACTACGACGGCGTGCCGATGCTGCGCAAAGTGCTGGAGAAGGCGATGGCCGTGGTTGTACACAGCAAGGCGGTCGAAATCGATGTGCGGCGCGCGGGCTTTACCGGACCGGTAGCGCGGATTCCGCACGGCGCATGGCTGCCCGATGGCGATCGCAACGGGTATCGCGACAAGCTGGGGCTCGACGAACAGGTCCCGCTCATCGGCGTGTTTGGTTTCTTGAAGCCGTACAAGCGCGTGGCGGAAAGCCTGCGCGCGTTGCGGCGTCTGGTGCGCGTGCGGCCGGACGTGAAGATGATCTTGTGCGGCGAGCCGCATCCCGAGTTTCCGGTCGCGGGATTGATCCGCGGTCTCGGCCTCGAAGAGAATGTGCGCATGCTCGGATTTGTCGAGATCGAAGAGTTCACCGGCTACATCTCGGCCTGCGACATCATTCTGAATTTGCGATTTCCGACAGTGGGCGAAAGCTCGGGAACGTTGTTGCGTTCGCTCGGGTTGGGTAAGGCCGTGGTCGTCAGCAACGTCGGCAGTTTCGCGGAGTTCCCGGACGAGATCTGTCTGAAGACGCCCGTCGATGCGAGCGAAGAAGATACGTTATACGAATACTTGAACCTGTTGGTCTCGCGTCCCGCGGTGGCGCGGGCGATGGGCGCGCGAGCGCGCGAGTGGGTCGCGAGCGAGTGCAACTGGGACCGCGTGGCGCGGATGTATTTGGAGTTCGCGCGCGCGCCGCGACAGTGGACCAATCGCGAGCCGGCGCCGATTGAGATACGCGAAGAAACCATCGAAGAGTCGATCGAAGCGCCGCCCGCGCCCGAAGCTCCGGCGCAAGTCGAACCCGACTATATCCGAAGCTGGGCGGCGCGCGATAACGAAAGCGTGTCCTACGCCGAGACGCACATCACGCGCTTGGAGCGCACGTTAAACATCACGCCGATGGGCGCGCGTGAAGACCACGTTCTGGAAATGGGCGCGTACATGCAAATGACGCCCCTGCTCCGCGAGAGGCTCGGTTACGGCGAGGTGCGCGGGTGCTATTACGGCCCGGCGGGGCAGGTCGATCATCGCGAAGTAACGTCGGCCGGCGGCGAAGTCTTTCGCTGCGATGTCGATCTCTTCGACGCCGAGCGCGATCGCTTCCCGTATGCGGATGGATCGTTCGCCACGGTGCTCTGCTGCGAATTGCTGGAGCATCTGCCGGCCGACCCGATGTTCATGATGAGCGAGATCAACCGCATTCTGCGCGATGGCGGGCATCTGGTGATTACAACGCCCAACGCCGCGTCGATCCGCGCTCTGCGCGCGATCCTCGAGGGCTATCATCCTGGATTTTTCCCGGCTTACATCAAACCGGCGAAGCTTGGCGAAGACGTCGAAGCGAGGCACGCGCGCGAGTACACGCCCCGCGAAGTGCGCAATCTGCTCATCGATAGCGGCTTCGAAGTCGCGCGTCTGGAGACCGGCGAGTTTCTCGACAAACCACGCCCGGAAGAGCGATGGGCGCTGCGCATGCTCGACCAATTCCACTTGCCGAAACATCTGCGCGGCGATGGAATCTACGCGGTCGGCAAAAAGACGGGGCCGCTGAAGAAGCGCTACCCGGCGTGGTTGTACGAAGGCGGAGAATAAAGGGGTGCGCGTTGCGTTGCAACCTTCGAACGGAGAGGCCGCGGGCTGGCAGTTGCTGGACCGGCGCACCGGCGCGCTGATCGAAGAAGGGGAGTGGGTGATGGAGGCGCGAGACAGCGATGTCGCTCTTCCCGCCGAAGACGGCAGTTATCGTGTGCTCGTTTCGACGGTGGACGCCGAGCGCGGCTGGGCCTATGAGCGCGGCGCGTCGATGCGCGTGATCGACGTCGCCGTCGACGGCGGCGTGGAACGCGTCGAGCGCGATCGCGAGACCACGTTGCGATCGTTGCGGCTGGAAAGACTGATTCCGCGAGCGCTGCAATTCTTGGCGGAGCCATGGAGAGCGATGTGGTCGAATCGCGCTCTCATCTTCACGATGGTGCGGCGGGATATGGAGACGCGTTATCGCGGCTCGATGGGCGACCGTTTTTGGTCCATCGCGCAGCCGCTGCTGCTGATGTTGACCTACTGGTTCGTGTTCAGCACAGTCCTGCAGAGCCGGCTACAGGGCGAGGGCGAATCGAAGTGGTTTCTTCTTTACTTCCTTTGTGGAATGCTGCCGTGGCTGGCGTTTAGCGAGTCGGTTGGCCGCGCGCCGAACGCGATCTTGGAGAACCGCAATCTGGTGAAGAAGCTCGTGTTTCCGGTCGAGATCTTGCCCGTGAATCTGGTTGCCGCTGGGATGGTGACATTTTGGTTCGCGTTTGTCGTATTCCTCTTTTTCGAGATGGTGATTCATGAGGCGATCTCTCCGGTGGTCTACTGGATTCCGGTCTTGCTCATTCCGCAAATGCTGATGACCGCAGGTATCTGTTGGGCGTGGGCGGCGATCGGCGTATACTTGCGCGACCTCGGACAAATGAACGGTTTTCTGTTGACGCTGGTGTTCTTCCTTACGCCAATCTGTTATCCGCACGATACGATTCCGCCGCACATCTTCCGCATTCTGCAGAAGAATCCGATGTACAAGATTGTCGGCCAGTACCGCCAGTTGTTTCTCGGCTGGGAGCACCCGGATTGGGTGGCGTGGACGCAGGTATTTATCTTCGGCGTAATCGTGTTCTACGGCGGCTACGGGATATTTCGTAAAATGCGGCAAGGCTTCGCCGACGCACTATGACACGTTGGACGTATTGGTTTCACCTCGCAGCGCTGGCGGCGACTACCGCCGCTTATTGGCCGATGCGAAAGGCCGATGCGGGCACGATGGGAGAGTTCCATAAACAAGGCACGGCGGAGGCGGTCGCCGCTTGGATGAAGACGCACGAAGCCGCGCTGCCCGCTTTGCGCGACTTGCTGAGCGCGGATATGCGCTTCCTGTTCTGTTATCCGTTGCTGTTCGTTTCGATGGCGGCGTTGAGGGGCGACGTGCCGTCGGTTGCACTCGCGGCGATAGCGGCGGTGGGGGCTGGCATCGCCGATTACATCGAGACATCGAAGGGCCTCTCCCTACTCAACGGCGGCGGTGCGGATCAGGCGGCGGCGATGGCAAAGGCTTCGATTTGGAAATGGCGCCTGTTCGGGTTCGCGGCGCTGCTGACGGCTCGTACGCTTTACGGAAGCGCCGGTTTTGAAGGGCATCGCGCGATCGCGAACGCCATCGCGCTCTGCTTCCTGGTTGTGTGTTTCCTCGCAAGCGGCTCGAAGCCGGCAGTCGCCGGACTGAGCTTTTTCGCCGCGGCCGTGACACTGGCGGTGGCGCGTTGATCGAGCGTTCGTACCTGGACGACTCACGGCGCTCGTGGAGCGGCACGGCGCTCTTCGTGCTTGTCATCGGCGCTCTCGCCGCGGGTAGCTATGTGTGGTGGAAATCGGCAGCGCCTCGCGTCGAAGTTGCTGGCGGCTTCCCGCGCGCGCTCACGCGCAACACGCCGCTAAAGGTGCAGTGGTCGACTGCGTACGGAGCGCGCATGGTTGCGGTGCGCGTGGAGCAGGAAGGCGTGTCGACGACGGTGTTGGAACGTCGCGCGGAGCCGAACTGGTTCCTGTTTTGGCGGGAGTCCGGGCGGAACGAAGAAGCCGCGTTGACGATCGGCCGGAAAGAGATTCCGTCGCTGCGCTCCGGCAAGGCTGCGATTGTCGTCGAGGCGCAATCGAACGACTGGCGCGCGCAGACGGCGCGAATCAGTAAGGAGATTCCGGTGGTGCTCGAGCGGCCCACGGTGATGGCGGGAAGCGATCCGGTATTTGTGCGACGCGGTGGCACGGGGATCGTCGCCTTCAGCGTCGGCGGCGGCTGGAGCGAGGCGGGCGTACGTGTCGGGCCATATCACTTTCCGAGTTATCCGATGAAGGGCCGCGCGGATCGGCGCGTGTGCCTTTTCGCCGTATCGCCCGATGTCGATGGAAAAGCCGATCCGGTGCTCTACGCGCGCAACGCAGCGGGCGAAGAGGCGGAATCGCCATTCCCCGTTCGGGTGACGCCGGGCCAGTTCCGGGAGCGCACGCTTGAGATGGGCGATCGTTTCCTGGAAAAGGTCCTCGGCGAGTTGGATGCGGGACGCGAAGGTGATGTCAGCGAACGGTTTCTCCGAGTCAACGCCAAGATGCGGCACGCCAACGATGCGACTCTCGCCGGACTTGCGGTAAAGAGCGAACCGCGGCGGCTTTGGGACGGGCCGTTCCAACTCCTGCCGAGGGGCAAGGCCCAAGCGCGTTACGGCGACCACCGTACCTATCGAATCAACCGGAAACCGGTGAGCGCGGAATGGCATCTGGGCATCGACATGGCGTCGGTGAAGAACGCGCCGGTGCCGGCCGGTAACACCGGCAAAGTGATTTACGCCGGGAAGCTCGGTATCTACGGCAACGTGGTTGTGATCGATCACGGGTTAAGCGTGCAGTCGGTTTACGCGCATCTGAGTGCGATCGAGGTGAAAGTAGGCGATGGCGTGGAGCGCGGTCAAACGATCGGGAAATCCGGCATGACGGGTATGGCGGGCGGCGACCATCTGCATATGGGCATGATGGTCGCGGGTGTGTTCGCCGATCCAGTCGAGTGGTCGTTTGCGAGTTGGATGGAAAAGCTGCTGGTGCCATTGGCGGGGGCCCTGGAGTAGTACAGCCACGCTTCGAGCGCCGTACCGGCCCGTTTCGTATTAGGCCGGTTTCGCGCAAGGCGAGACACGCGTGCACGACGATCAAGACATTCACGAGAATGCCCGAACGCGCCGAAGGGCCGGCAACGATTCATGCCCGCTCAACCGCACGCAAACGGCCATGGCGCAAAACGTGCAACGCTAGTGTCGATGGCACGTTGGATCGCAAGCATCGCGGCGGTGGCGATTGCGGTGGCCGGTGGTATGCGCTTCGGATTGCAGCGCGATCCTGCCTGGGTATTGGCCGCGGCGGCGGTGATTGGCGGGCTTCCCCTGGCGATTCGGACGCTGCGCGATTTGATGGCCGGGCGGTTTCAGTCCGACGTGCTTGGTGTTGTTTCGATCGCCGCCGGCCTGGCGCTGGAGGAGTATTTCGCCGCCTCCGTCATCGTTCTAATGATGTCGGGCGGCGCGGCGCTGGAGGAAGCGGCAAGCCGCCGCGCGGCGAACGTGCTCGATGCACTGGCGCGCCGTATGCCGAAAATGGCGCACCGGCGTACGGCCAGCGGGCTGGCCGACGTTCCGGTCACCGAGATTGTTCCCGGCGAAGAACTGGCCGTACTGGGTCATGAAATCTGCCCGGTCGATGGCGTGGTCATTGAGGGGCACGGCACGATGGACGAGTCCTATCTCACCGGCGAGCCGTATCAAATTCAGAAAGCGCCCGGCGCGACGGTGCTGTCGGGCGCGATCAACGGCGCGGGCACGCTGATCATCCGGGCCACCAACGCCGCCGCCGCTTCGCGCTACGCCCAGATCGTGCAAGTCGTCGAACAGGCTTCGAGTCAGCAGCCGCCGGTCCGGCGGCTCAGCGATCGCGTCGGCGCCTGGTACACGCCGCTGGCGCTGGCGGTTGCCGGCGGCGCATGGGTGGCAAGCGGGGATCCGTTGCGGTTTCTCGCCGTGCTGGTTGTGGCAACGCCGTGCCCGATGCTGCTGGCGATACCGATCGCCGTAATCGGCGCGGTGTCGACGGCGGCGCGGCACGGGATCGTCGTGCGCAATCCGGCGGCGTTGGAGCAGATCCGCGAGTGCGTTCATTTTCTATTCGACAAGACCGGAACGTTGACGACGGGCAAACCGGTTGTCGATAGCGTGGAGCCCGCGCCGGGCTTCACCGAGACGGAGGTCTTGCGCGCGGCCGCGGCTTTGGAGTACTACTCGCGGCATCCGCTGGCCGCGGCCGTGATTCAGAAATTCGAATCGCTGGGGCTTGTGGCGGAGACGGTACAACAAGCCGAAGAGATTCCTGGTCATGGGCTGCGCGGCGTTGTCGGCGGGCGAACGGTTGCGTTGACGGGGCGCAAGGCGGCGGTGGCGATGGGTCACTCGGTCGCGCCGGAACAACCGGGACTGGAATGCGTGGTGTTGATCGACGGGCGGTACGCGGGGCTGATCCACATGATCGACGCGCCGCGCGCCGAGACCATTGAGTTTGTCGGTCACCTTCGGCGCAAGCACGGCGGCAGGCGCGTGGTGCTTGTTTCGGGTGATCGCGAACGCGAAGCGAGGGCGTTCGCGGAAAAGGCGGGCATCGACGAAGTGCTCGCCGGGCAGACGCCGGAGCAGAAGTTGGCGTTCGTCAAGGAGTTGACCGCCACCGGCCCGACACTGTTTGCCGGCGACGGAATCAACGACGCCCCGGCGCTTTTGGCCGCCACGGTCGGTGTGGCGTTCGGGGCGCGCGGCGATGTCGCATCGTCGGCCGCCGACGCCGTGATTCTAGATCCGTCGATTCGAGGTCTCGACCAGTTGATCCACATTGGCGGACGAATGCGGCGCATCGCTTTGCAGAGCGCCATTGGCGGAATGGCGCTGAGCCTGATCGCGATGGCGTTCGCGGCCGGCGGTTGGCTGGCGCCGGCCGCGGGCGCGCTCCTGCAGGAAGTCATCGACCTGGCCGCGATCGGCAATGCGTTGCGCGCGTCGTCGTCGACCGAATCGCTCACCGATTACTAATGCGCTGCGTCATTTCGCGCAGAACTCCGCCGGGTCCGGTAAGTTTCCACGGCCCGATTGCAGACAAGATTGCTGTTGCGTGCTGTAGCGGAGTGGCGAGCCGATTGCACGGACTCAACTCGAAAGGGGAAAATCCATGGCAGCAGCAATGCAGTTTGTAACCGCAAAACCGCGCGTGCAGTGGCAGCCGGCAATCGAGGAGGATCTCCGTAAACTGGCAAGCGCCGTCGGACCGTGTGTCACGATCTATGCGCCGATCGACAGGATGTCGCCGGCGGGACAATCGTTGCGGCGTCTGGCGGGCGAACCGCTTGACATCGTCCGCGCGAAGCTGGTTCGAGGCGGATGGGACGCGGTCGAATCGGAGCGGTTCACGGGCGCCTTGGAGATTGTTCTCGAAAGCCTCGATCTGCCGCCCGCGCCCGCTTCGGGGCTCGGGTTGTTCCATTGCGCATCGATGACGCGCTGGTTCCCGATCGCCACGCCGATTCTGCCATCGGCGTCGCTGGGCGCGCGGTTCCGGCTCGATCCGCTCTGCCGCGATTTCCTGCAACCGCACGAGTTCGCGATCCTTGTTCTGGCGCGCAAACATGCGCGCATGCTGCGTGTGCGACAAGGCGTTGTCGACGCGCCGCCGGCGATTCCCGGATTCCCAGACGCCTTCGAAGCTCATTTCGCGAGAACTCCATCTTCGAGCGCCAAGCCATCCGGGCCTCGGCTGGCGGGCCAGCGCCTGCCCCGCGTCCGGTTCGGAAAGTCCAGCGAAGCGGAAGTCCGAGCGCTGCGCTCCTTCTACCGCGAGATGGACCAGACGGTTTGCGAATGGATGAAGAATAAACCCGTCCCGCTCGTGCTCGCCGGCGTGACTTCGGAGGTCGCGATGTATCGCAGGTTGTCGGACTACCCCAAGCTGGCCGCCGATGCGGTGACCGCGAGCGGAGACGGCGGATTGCCCGATATCGAGCTGGCGCGAAGAGGCGCGGCCGCCATGTCCTCCTGGCGAAACGCCGAAGAACTGAAGGCCGCGGCGGCGCTGGCCAAGGCTCCTGCGCAACGTGTGTTGCGCAAGGAAAACGAGATCGTCCGCGCGGCCTCGCAGGGGCGGGTGCGTGCGTTGTTTGTCGATTGGGAGCACGGCGTGCAGGAAGGCGAAAACGAGCCGGTCAATGTGGCCATCGTCGAAACGTTAAAGCATCGCGGCATGGTGTGCAGCGGAGCCGGCCCGATGACAGCGTTGTTGCGTTACCGTGTCGGACGGATCTTAGCCCCGGCGCCAAGCGGAAATTCGCCCGTAAGCGAATGATTCGGTGACAGTTACTGGTCAGGAGGGGCTGGGAGCTGCCTGACTACAATTCAGCGGTCGGGCAGGGAGACGCCAA
>VFZW01000004.1 GCA_016871055.1 Acidobacteriota bacterium | reverse complement strand
CAGACGCTTGACCGCCGCGAGCTTGAACTCGCGGTTGAACTTTCTTCGTGACACGGACATGACTCAAATTCTCCTTTGGGAATTTTTGTGTGTCTAGACTCGTGTCTCAGATTTGGGGACAACTCCACGATGTCCTTGGCGGGATCGGTGACGAACGGCCCGCGCGACGGTATCAGCACGTCCGGTTTCGCCGCTTTGATCTTGCGCAGGCTTTCGATTAGCTGACCCGCGCGCGCCGCGAATCCGTGATAACCGCGAGTCTTGGTTTCAGGGATCGCATCTTGCAAGCTGTACACGTCGAGCAGCTTGCCGTCTTTGTAAATCAGGTCTCCGGTGAATGCGTGGCGTTTGCCTTGGTGTGTGAAGAGATACGAAACGCTGGTGGCGGTCGGGCCGGGCGTGTCGATGACTTCGACGCCTGAAAAAACGTCGCCGCCTTTGACGGTGCGCTTGATCGGTTGCGGCGCGATCGGCACGCGCGTCGAAATTTGCGCGTAGTCGTGAAAACGAGTTTGCCGGAACAGTGACCAGAACTTCGCCGCATCGGTGATACGCTTGGCGTCGGCTTCCGCCACGATGACGGGACCAGATGGCAACAGATCGCGGCGCACGCTGGTGATGAGCGCGGCGCCGTCGATCGAGACAGTGTTGATCGGCCCCGGCGTGACGACGATCTGCGCAACAAGTAACGGAAGAAGCATCACGCCGATTTTACAGCGGCGGACGAGGCAATTTGGCGGGTGCCCACGCGGGCACTCCCTTCACCTTCACCGCGCGACGATACAGCTTGCCTCCGGCGACGGCGTAGAGCCAGTCCTGATTGCCCTGCGTAGCGAAGGCGATGTCGGTGACGCGATCGCGCGTGGGCGAATTCAGAATCGCCGCGACGCGCCCATTGGCTTCGCACATTTGGATGCCTTGCGCCGTGGCGAAGTAGACCTGGCCAATGGAGTCGATTGTTGTGGCGACGGCTTCGCTGCGCCAGCCGGATTCGGGCATTTCCAGACGATAGAACGGTTCGCCATTGATGAGCGCGCCGTTTTCGCCGATCTGAAAGGACCAACTGAACCGGCTCTGCGCGTCTGTGACGACAAGCATCGCTTGATCGGGCGAGAGGGCGAGCCCGGTGGGCTCGGCGATGTCGGCGCCTTGCTAGGCGATGCTACGTTTGCCGGCGGCGTCGATGCGCGCGATCGAATTGCCGCTTGTAAAATAGACGCCTCCTTTTTCGGTTACGGCGATGCCTTTCGCATTGGCGTTCTCCGCCAAAACCTTCCCGTCGAGCGTGGTGATATTCTTGCCGCCGGCGATGCCGGCGCGGACAAGAGTAGCACCGGCGATTTTCGCTTCCGAGCCGCCGATCTTGGCGACGCCCGTGCCTGTTGCTGCGTGGATGCCGCCGTCGTTCGCCTGGGTCACGCTACGCGCGTTGTCGAGAACTCTCTCCCACGGAGCTGAAGCCGAGACAATTGACGAAACCTTTCCGCGCGAATCCCAACCCGGTTGCGTCAACGCTTCCGGTTCCTTCGCGGTGATGGGTGCGGGAAAACCACGCCAGAGCCAGCGCAAAGTCTCGGGTAGAATTGCGCCGCCGTGTTTCATGTTGTGGCCTTCGTCACCAAGCACGAGCTTCGCGTCATAGCCCGCGAACAGAAACGCTTCGAGCATTACCTGATTGTTGATAGGCCAACTGCCGCCGTAAAAAGTGCCCCACGGTTGGTTGGGCGCGATGTGATCGTTCTTGCCGGCTTGTAGAAAGATGCGGATGGGCTTGGGTTCGGTCTTGCGAATCAGCGCGGGCAACCCGTCGGCGCCTTTCATCGAAACGAATGTGCCGATGAAGCTGAGCACGCGGCGGAATTGATCGGGACGGTTCCATGCCGCGGCGAATGCGCCGACGGCGCCGGTGGAGACGCCACAGAGACCACGATCGTTGGGGTCTTTCGACAGATTGTAGGACTTCGCCACTTCGGCGATGAGTTCGTCGACAAGAAAGTTGGCGAAGCGGTCGCTGAGCGAGTCGTATTCAAAGACGCGCTCAAAGCGGCTCTGCGCATCGCCGCGCGCGGGGAAAACGCCGGGGTCGATGAAGATGCCGATCATCGGCGGCAGTTCGCCTTTGGCGATGAGATTGTCGAACACGATCGGCGCGCGTACCCCGCCGCCGAGCGCGCCGCTGCCATCGAGGAAAATCATGAACGGCGTCGACTTGGTGGCGTCATACTGCTTCGGAACGTAGAGCGAATAGTTGTGCGGTGTGCCGGGGAAATACTTACCGGGAGCAAGCGTGTGTTTCGTCAACGCGCCTTTCGGCGTCGCGAGTTGAAGTTGCGAGTCCGGCCCGAGTTCGTAGGACTGCTGTGCGGCCGCGCCCAGCGCGGCCGTCGTGAGAAGAAGGATTTTGTTCATTCCGTTAGAGCGTGAGTTTTCCGTCGAAGACCATCTCGGCGAGCTTGAATTTCTTCTTGAATTCCATCGGGCCCATCTTGCTGATGAACTCGATCTCTTTCTCTTCAAGCGCAATGGCGTCGGCGCGCGGGAATGCGAAGTACACAACGATCGTCTTTCCGATCGTGCCGACCTCGACCTGCGCGGCCGCCAGCGGCGCTTTGTCGCCGCTGCGCTTGATCATCGTGCCGCGCTTCAACATCGCCGGAAGTTTCTCGCCGCCCATCTGCGCCATCCGCTGAGGCAGACCCTCCAAGACCACAAGGTAGATCTGATCCTGCGCCTTGAGAATTTCCTGCGCCTGCGCGGCCGTCCCGACTTCGGACCCAAACTTTTGTTTGAGCAACGCCTGCTTGATCGGTAGCGCGGTCTGGAATCGGATCTTTACTAACGCCTGTGGAGCGCCACCTCCACCGCCCATACCGCCGCCACCTCCCTCGCCGCCGCCTTCACCACCGCCGCCGCCCATCCCGCCACCACCGCCCATACCACCTCCGCCACCACGGCGTCCGCCGCCACCGCCACCACGACCACCACCGCCAGGCATTCCACCGCCGGGTCCGCCTCCGCTCATCGCTCCGGAAACTTCCTTCGCCCAGGGCGAACTGCTAAGCAGTCGCTTGACCTCTTTTTCGTTCCACTCCGTGTACGGTTTCGTTTTCCAGAAGTCTTCGGCGTAGAGACCGAGCGCGGCGGCAAGTAACAGTGCGGACGATTTAATCATGGCTTGTACTCTATCAAGCTAACAGGGTCTTCAGCACGCGCCCATGAACATCGGTCAATCGGCGGTTCAGGCCGTTGTGATACCACGACAGCTTTTCGTGATCGAGACCGAGAAGATGCTGCACAGTCGCCCAGAAGTCGTAAACCGTAGCGACATCCTGCACGGCGCGGCGGCCGAAATCGTCGGTCGCGCCGTGGGACGTTCCGCCTTTCACACCCGCGCCGAGCATCCACACCGTGTACGCCTCTGGGTTGTGATCTCGACCGAGTGTTCCCTCCTGGTGCGTCGGCATGCGGCCGAACTCAGTCGTCCACAAGACGAGCGTGTCGTTGAGCAGCCCGCGCGATTGCAGATCGCGAATAAGACCGGCGGTTGGTTTATCAAGTATCGGTAAATGGCGGTCGTAATCGGCTTTGAGTGTCTTGTGTGCGTCCCAATTGAGCAATCCGTCGACGCCCGATGCGCGCGAGGCGCAATACAACTGCACGTAACGCACGCCGCGTTCGACGAGCCTGCGCGCAAGCAAGCAGTTCTTGGCATACGCGGCCAGCAGCGGATTGCTGTCGCCGGTGCCATAGAGTTCGTGAGTCGCTTTCGATTCGGCCGCAAGATTCCCAACCTCGGGCGCCGAAAGCTGCATACGCGCGGCGAGCGCATACGATGCGATCCGCGCCTTCAAGTCGCTGTCGCCTTCGTGGCGGGCGGCGTGACCGGCGTTAAGGAGATCCGCGAATTCGCGCGTAGCTTTGTCGGTTTTCGCGTCGATCGCGGCTGGCGGTTCCAGATTGCGGATCGGCTCGCCGGCGTTGAAGGCGATGCCTTGATGTTCGGCGGGCAGGAATCCCGCCGTCCAGTTCGCGGGGCCGGACGGAGGAATACCGCGTACATCGGGGATCGCCACGTATGCCGGAAGATCGTCGTTCATCGAGCCCAACGCGTAGCTGGTCCACGCGCCCGCCGACGGAAAACCCTCGAAGACGTAACCCGTGTTCATCGCGACGCACGCCGGCCCATGTGTGTTCGACCGCGATTGCATCGAATGCACGAAAGCCATGCCGTCGACGAGCGCGCCGAGATGCGGCAACATCTCGGTGATGGGTTTACCGGACTGGCCTCGTTGCTTAAAGGCCCACGGGCTTTTCATCAGGTTGCCGTTCTCGCCCTGAAACGTGACGTCTTTGTCGCCGCCCGGCATCGGCTGCCCGCTGCGTTTTTCGAGTTCGGGTTTGTAGTCGAACGTATCGAGATGCGAGACGCCGCCGGGGCAGAAGATTTGAATCACGCGCTTGGCTCTTGGCGCAAAGTGCGGTTGACGCGCCGCTCCATTCAAGAGTTCGTGCAGCGCGATAGCGCCGAGCCCGGAGATGAAGTGGCGGCGATTAGTGGACATAGACAAACTCGTTGGCGTTAAAGAGCGCGCGTGCGAAGGCCGGAAGTCCGTTCTCACGAACAAATCTTTGCGCTGCCTCGGCCTCGTCGTTAGTCGGCAAGCGGCCGAAGGCGTACTCGAAGGCAAGACGAACCGGTTGATCCGCGATTCGGCGCGCGAACGCCTCGGCCATGTCGAGCGTGAAGCTGTGATTGAGAAGGCTCAGCGCCTGAAGCGGTGATGTCGTCACGACACGGCGCGGCTCGGGAAGGGAAGAGTCGGGACAGTCGAAGACGCTCAGCAACTCGGTGCGGATCGATCGCGCCGACTGCGCATAAACGGTTCGGCGATAAGTCTCCGGTCCGAACTTCTCGACCGGAAAATACGTCGCAACATTATCGACCGTGTACTTGTAAAGCTGAAAACTCGGCCCGCCCGGTTTTGCGTCGAGCACTCCGGCGACGTGCAACATCGCATCGCGCAACGACTCAGCTTGCAGGCGTTGCGGCGGAAAACGCCAGAGCAATCGCGCTGCTGCGTCGACCTTCGCGGCGGCCGCGTTGAAGTCGCTCCGCTGCCGGTAGGATTTCGAAAGCAGGATCTCTTTGTGCAGCGGCTTCAGCCGCCAGCCGTTCGCAATGAGGCTTGAGGCGAGGTAATCGAGCAGTTCCGGGTGTGAGGGGCGCTCGCCGTTGTACCCAAAGTCCGACGGCGTCCCCACGATACCTTGACCGAAGTGATAGTGCCAAACGCGATTGGCAATGACGCGCGGTGTAAGCGGATTGCTGGCGTCCCCGAGCCATTTCGCAAAGGCGACGCGGCGTTCCTGTTCGGGAGCGTCGAGTGCGAGCGAAAACCCTTTCAGTGCGCTGATGCTCGCGGGGGCAATCTCTTCGCCGCGCTGCATGACGTTACCGCCCGTTAGCAGGTAGACCGGTTCATCGGGCTGCTTCATGCGGCCGGCGTAAGCGGTGGGAAGTTTGGGCACGCGGCGCAATTCGGCTTCGAGTGTGGAAAGCTCTTTCTCTGCCGCTTCGTAGGCGGCCGCATTCCCGGCAGTCAGTGCTTCGAGCGTGAACAGCCGCTCCTGCAGTTCCTTGCGCGGCGGCAGTCGGTCGGCGCCGCTTGCGACCTCTTTCCACGTCGTTCCGTCGAGCGACACTTCGACTCGATAAGTCGCCAGACCTTGTTGTTGAAAGCGGCCTTGAAAGGCTTTCGCCCGATCGGTGGACCAGACGGTCTTGCTAACTGTCACCGCATTCGGAAATTGCAGCGTCACCGTCGCGGGTGCTCCTGGAACGGGAAACCACCGCTTGTCGAAGGCGCCATCGCTTAAGTGTCGGTGATGATAGGCATCGGGGTTGCCGTCGGCAATGCGCGTCGTGGACGTTTCAATGACGGCGTCGCGCGCCGCGTTCGTCCCCGCTGTTGTGAAAACCTCGATTTCGTCGAGCCCGCCCGGTACGCCGTTTGGCGCGACGATGCGAACGTGCCGCGCTTCCACCGGAGCGAACGTTTCTTCGGTGAGAAACGGCGTGATAGGTTCGCGATGCCGCGCTCGGACGCGTTCTTCTGCTTCGGCTCGCGTGGGTTCCGCCTCCGCGCGAAGCCTTTCTATCGTCGCTTTCGCCGCCGCAATCGACGCTTCCAGCGGCTCCGCTTTTGTCCGGTAAGCCTCGCGTTGCTCTCGCGTGGCGACTTCGCGCTCACCGTGATACACGCCGTTGAAGATCGAGGCGATGCGGTAGTAATCGGCCTGTTGAATGGGATCGAACTTGTGATCATGACAGCGCGCGCAGTTGACGGTCAGGCCGAGAAATGCCGATGCCGTGGCGTTGACGATGTCGTCGTGATCATCGGCGCGTTGCTGTCGCCGCGCGGCTTCATTCTGGTTGCCGACCGTGTCGTGCGGTCCGGCGACGAGGAATCCGGTGGCGGCTTCAATGGCGGGATTGTCCTTCGCGATCACATCGCCGGCGAGTTGTTCGAGGATGAAGCGGGGAAACGGCGTGTCACTATTGAAGGCGTTAATCACATAGTCCCGAAACGCCCAAGCGTTCGGACGAATGTGGTTCTGCTCATAGCCGTTCGACTCTCCGTAGCGAATGACGTCGAGCCAATGGCGGCCCCAGCGCTCGCCGTACGCGGGCGAGGCGAGTAGTCGGTCGACCAATCTTTCATACGCGCCGGAAGAGCTGTCGTTAAGGAACGCTTCGATCTCCGCGGGCGTTGGGGGAAGGCCCGTGATGTCATACGTCGCGCGCCGAATCAGCGTGCGTTTGTCGGCGGGCCCGGAGAGCGCCAGACCCTTCGCGCGCAGCGCCGCTTCGATGAATGTATCGATCGAGCCTTCCTGTTTCCGCACCGGCTGCAGCGACCACCAATCGCTCCCCGCACGTGGCCGCGCCACGATGCCGTCCCACTTGGCGCCGGCGTCGAGCCACTCGCGCACCTGTGCTTTCTCCTCGTCGCTCAGCCCGCCGCCCGGCGGCATCTGGTTCGCGTCAACGCGCGCGATCAGCCGGCCGGCAAGCACGCGTTCCGCGGCGGCGCGTGTCGTCAGGCTCAAGTTCCCCATTTTCGCGGTGTCGTTGTGACACGACAAACAACGCTTCTGAATGACTTGCGGTCCGGCGGCATAAAGCGCCGCGGCCGCGAACAGAATCCATCTCACGACTGATATGATACGTCACTTGGGAGTTGCCCTAGCTGCGCGAAACCAAACTGGCCACGCCACCACGGCGTTTTAGAGGTCCGTCAACCGCCCGTTCGAATCGCCCAGCGTCTCCGGCTTGACCCCAAAACGGTCAAGTAGCGAAACGTAAAGATTGGTGAGCGGCGTGTCTTTGGCATAACGCACGTGCCGACCCATCGAGAGTGACTTGTTCGCGCCGCCCGCAATGACGATCGGCAAGTCGTGATGATGATGGCGATTGCCGTCGGAAAGGCCCGAGCCATACACGATCATCGAGTGATCGAGCAGCGTGCCGTCGCCATCCTGGATCTTCGATAGTTTCTCAATCCACTTGGCGAATTGGACCAGATGGTGCTCGTTGATCTTAGTGAGCTTTTCAATCTTTTCGGCGTCGCCCTGGTGGTGCGAGATGCCGTGATGCGCGTCGGGCACGCCGATCTGGCGGTAGGTGTTGTTCGATCCCTCGCGGCCAATCATAAACGTCGAGATGCGCGTCGAATCGGTCTGGTACGCGACGGTCTGCAAGTCGAACATCAACTGCACGTGTTCTTCGAAATCGACCGGGATGCCTTCCGGCTTTTCAAGCGAAGGCGCATCCGTCGAGCCGACGGTGTTCGCCGAGGCTTCGATCCGTTTTTCAATTTCACGAACGCTGGTGAGGTACTCGTCGAGTTTTCGCTTATCGGAAACACCAAGAGACGACTGCAACGTGGCGGCGTCCTCGCGCACGTAGTCGAGAATCGACTTGCGCATCGCCCGCGACGCTGCGGTTTCGGCCACATCGCCGTTGCCGAAAAGCCGTTCGAATACAAGTTTCGGATTGACTTCGGGCGGCATCGGCGTCGCTTCCGAGCGCCACGAAATGGAATTCGAATACGCGCACGAGTAGCCGGAGTCGCAGTTGCCGACGATGCGGCCGTGCTCGATGCCGAGCTCGATCGAAGCAAAGCGCGTGCGGTTGCCGAGTGTGATCGCGGCGATCTGATCGGCCGACACGCCGTTTTTGATATCGGCGCCCGCCGTCTTGCGCGGGTGCGCACCGGTGAGAAAACTCGCCGCCGCGCGGGCGTGATCGCCGGGGCCGTCGCCCAACGCACGGCCGTTATTGTGCGTGAGACCGGAGAGCACCAGCATCTTCTCGCGGAACGGCTCGAGCGGCTTTATGATGCGCGAGAACTCAAACGCCTTACCGTCGGCCGCCGGCGTCCAGTTCTCCATGATGATGCCGTTCGGCACATACGTGAACGCCATCCGCAGCGGCGCCGGGCCGCTGCGCGCGGGCGCGGCCATCGCGGGCGTCATCGCATCGAACATCGGTAGCGCGATCGCGGTGCCGAGACCGCGAAGCAGCGTGCGTCGGGAAAGGTGGCGTTGGGTGATCATTTTGTGTACTGGAAGGGGAGGCTTTCGGCGATTGCCTGGATGAGGGAAGACATCCGATAATCGCCTGCTGCCAGTTTATTACAAATTTTGGACACCGTTGGGCGGTCGAACTTCTCAAGGCCCCGGCCGAGAGCGTAGGTCAGCAACTTCTCGGTCAAACACCGGGTGAAGCCCTTGGGATCGGCCTTTAGTAGCGCGCGCATTTCGCCGGGAGTCTTGAACGTTTTGTTGCCCGGCAGCGCTCCCGCGGAATCGACCGGAAACTTGCCGTCCATCGTGCGCCATCTACCGACGGGATCGAAGTTCTCCAGGCCAAAGCCCAGCGAATCCATCTTGTTGTGGCAGACCGAGCACGTCGCGCTGGCGCGGTGCTGCTCAAGCTGTTGCCGCAGCGTGCCGGTGTTGCCGACCGCGGCCTCGTTCAATTCGGGAACGTTGGCGGGTGGCGGCGGCGGTGGCGTGCCGAGAAGATTCTCCATGATCCACTTCCCGCGAATCACCGGCGAGGTACGTGTCGGGTAGGAAGAGATGGTCAGCACCGAAGCGTGCGAGAGAACGCCGCCGCGCGCCTTGTCGGTTAGCGCGACGCGCCGGAACTCTTCGCCCTTGATGCCGTCGATACCGTAGTGCTGCGCCAGGCGCTCGTTCAAGAAGGTGTAGTCGGAGTCCAGAAATTCCAGAACGGAGCGGTCCTCGCGCAGAATCGTTTCGAAGAACATCCGCGTCTCACGCGCCATCGCATCGCGCAGCGATTCGTCGAATTGCGGAAATTTCTCCGGATCGGGCTTGTGCGATTCCAGATTGCGCAGTTGCAGCCACTGGCCCGCGAAGTTTTCGGCAAGCGAAGCCGCGCGTGGGTCGCCCAGCATCCGCTTAATCTGCGCGCCGATCGAAGAACGAAGCTTCCCGCTGCGCGCCACCGCGAGCAGCGCCTCATCTGGCGTCGAACTCCAAAGAAAATAACTCAAACGGCTCGCGAGCTCGAACTCGGAAATGGCGTGTACTTCGCCGGCGCGTCCCGGTTTCTCGATGCGGAACAGGAAGTGCGGCGAAATGAGCATCGTCTGGATGGCGTACTGCGTGGCGCGTTCGATTGTCTCGCCCTGCGCGAGCGCGCGCGCGCCGAAACCCGCTACCTTAGCAACTTCGGCGGACGTTACATCCCGGCGCCAAACACGCGGTAACAGATTGCCCACAATGCGTTCCACGCACGCCGCCGTCGAATCCGTGCAAACCATGACGCGGCGGTGCGCGTCGGTCGCCGGCAGATCTTTCTTCTCAAACGGTCCGCGCACTTCGATGTAGTCGACGAAAATATCGCGCGCCGAGACGTCCCCGGCGCCCTTTTTGGCGTAGAGCGGATCGGCCGACGAGACCGGCTTCTCTTGATCGTCGACGAAAAGGCCGCGCACCGCATGCGATCCGGGTGTCAGCGCCATCGTGTGGCGAAGGATGCGATTCGGCCCGTTTTGCGTGGCCTCATAGGGCGCGCTCTTCACGATCTCGCCGTCAACCAGGAGCGCAAGCCGCACCGGCGCGCCATCGCGGCGCCGATCGACCATGCGCACTTGAATCTCGTACTCGGCCCAGGCTGGGAACCAGTGTTTGGCCGTCATTGCGCCAGGCGAGGGATCGAGCCCGGCTTTGTCGGAGGGATATCGATTGAGAGTCGCCTTGCCAGGCTTCCCGGATACGATCGTTAAATTCGCGACGCGCTCGGCGGCGCTCAGATACTTTTCCATCAACACCGGGCTGAGAGACAGCACGTCGCCGATGTTGTCGAAGCCGTAGCCGGAGTCGTCGTTCGGAAAATCGTCGGCGGGCTGAAATGCGACGCCGAACAGATCGCGGATCGTATTGTTGTATTCGACCTTGTTCAAACGGCGCGCGGTTACGCGGCCCGGTTCCGGTTTGGCGGTCGCGTCAATCCGCGCGATTTGCCGGTCGATCCAATTCGAGAGGCCGAGCAGTTCTTTTTGCGAAGGTCGTGGCATCGCCGGCGGCGGCATCTCGTTGTTGCGAACTTTTTCGAGAACGTCCTCCCAAACGTTGCGTTCGCGCAGCGCTTCGTCGGGATTGCGCAGCCGCGCGAGATTCAGATCCGCGTTCTTGAGCTTTTCGTTGTGGCACATAACGCAGCGCTTTTCGAGGAAGGGAAGAACGTCGCGCTGGAACGCGGCGCGCGGTTGTGCGAAACAAGTCAGGCCGAGGAAAAAGTAGAAGTACCGCATCGGATGGGTTTGCTTATATTCTAGTCGCATGGTGCTCATCACTCGCCGCGCGATGCTGGCCGCGCCCGTCGTTAAACTGCCGCGCAAGCTGCGGCTCGGTCTCGCCGGTGTTCTCGGACACGTCGGCGATATCGTTGAACCGCTGAAAGATCTGCCTGACGTCGAACTCGTCGCTTTCGCCGAAAGCGATCCCGCCGAGCACAAGAAATTTGCAAAACGCCCGGCCGCGGCCAAGGCCACCGCCTACACCGACTACCGCCGCATGCTCGATGCTGAAAAGCTCGACATCATCGGTGTCTGTACGTCGAACGGCGACCGCGCGGCCTCGATTGTCGCCTGCGCCGAGCGCGGCCTGCCCCTGATTGCCGAAAAACCACTGGCCACCAGTCGCGCCGATTACGAACGCGCCAAAAAAGCGATCGTCAAATCGGGCAAGCCGATTAGCCTGATCCTCCCAATGCGTTACGAGCCGCCCTACCTTGCCTTGAAGAAATTAGTCACCGACGGCGCCGTCGGCACCGTCGGTATGATCTCCTCGCAGAAGTCCTACAAGGCGGGCGAGCGTCTTCAGTGGTTCAAGGATCGAAGAACCTACGGCGGCACCATTCTCTGGATTGGCATCCATATGTTCGACCTCATGCGTTGGACCACCGGTCGAAACTACACCGAGGCGTTTTCGTATCAATCGCAGGTCGCCGCGCCGCCCGGGATCGGCCAGATGGAAAACACAACGTCGACGGTGCTGAAACTCGACAACGGCGGCACGGCGTCGCTCCACATGGACTACTACCGCAGCGAATCGGCCCCGACACACGGAGACGACCGCCTCCGCATCGCCGGATCGAATGGCGTGGTCGAGTATCTCGCCGCGACCGGGCTAACGGTGCTGCGCGAAGGCTCCAAGCAGTATGTAATGAGCGAGCTTCCGCCAAAGCGTTCGATCTTCATCGAGTTTCTGGAATCGGCATTCAACGGCAAGCCAAACGACATGCCGTTGAATGATGTTTGGCACATTAACGAGGCCACGATCGCCGCCCATGAGTCGGCGGTGCAGGGCAAGCCGGTAAAGATTTAAGGTTCGTCCCCCGCGCTCAGCGACTGCCAGGCAAGCCCTCACTTCGCCGGAATTCGCGTCGTTTGCCGCTCGGTCAACTGCCACGCGCCGCCCTTCTTAACCCATACCAAAAGGATCGTCAACGGAATGTCGCCCGTCGCATTGTGGGCGGTCACCTTCGCGCGAATCGTCGCCGCCCTGCCGAAGACTTTAATCTTCTGTTCGTGCACTTCGAAATTGCTCTTGCCTTTGACGAGAGCGGCGATGGCCTCGGCTTTGTTCTCAAGATTGGTGTTGGAATGGCTGTATTGCAGGTTATCGGCGAACAGTTTCGAAAGTCCTGCGGCGTCCCCCGCCTTGGCGGCGTTGATGTACGCCTGGTGCGCAGCGCGCACGGCGGCTTCGTCGGCGGATTGGGAAAACGCGGCAAGGCCGAGTGTCAGAACAAGTAGGAATCTCATAGGAAACGATCATAACGCAGAAAAGGCGGACCTCACCGGAGGTCCGCCTCGATCGAAGAGATAGCGCTCGCGCGCGTTCTGGGAGCGTTAATTAAACTGTTCGCCGATTTCTCGGGCGATTCCGCGCGCTTCCAGGTGCACCAGGCCCGCATTGCAGGCGGCTGGCCCGAGCACCGCCAGAACCCCTTTGTTGCCGGCCGAGTACAGAAAGATCTGTCCGTCGTTGCCCGCGACCGAAATCTCTTCAAAAGCGCCCGCTTGAAGCGTATCGCTCACGCGCTGCCCCAGACTGGACGCCGCGGCCGCCATCGCGGCCATGCGCGCGGGGTCGGTCCCGTTAGAAAGTGAATGAGCGATCGGCAAACCTTCAGTGGAGGCCAGCAGCACACCCTTGAGTTCCGGAATCGCGGCTCGCAGGCCGTCGACGGATTTTTGAAACTGTTCGAACTTCGCCATAATTGCGTCCCTTATCTCCTCGTTGTCTTGTCCACCGTGCATTCGTGTGGACAGAAGAATGATCGCCAGAATCGTCGTAGAACTTTAGGACCAAATGAAGCTTTGACCTTAACCCTCCGATAACGAGGGCAAGCCTGTACGCGCCTCGGTGGAACTCCCTAGGAAGGCGGTCAGGGAATTACTCATTCGATGTACGCATAGGGCATTTACCGTCTGGTACTGAACCGAGAAGCCCAGTACTCTAATTCCAAGGAATCCACCGAGACAAATGAAGTGTCTTCATTGCGGGAATGAATCGGACCGCTTTTCCAAATGGAAAGGCGCCTCGGAATTCTGCTCCGAAGAGTGCCGCAAAGCCTCACAGGAAGAGTCCGACAAACTTGCTGTGCGCCGGCTGATGCAACCAAGGCGCGTCACGACGGTGCAACGCGCCGCCCCGTCGACGGTCAGCCGCAACGAAGGCGCTGTCGCCGTCGCCGAACCGGCCAAACCCCAAGGGCCCGAGGCGCCTCCCGAAGCGAAATTTTTTTTGGGAAAACGCACCCATGCTTGCGGTGTTGCCTTTACGGTCTCATCCCTCTACTGCCCCTCGCCCGCTGGATTTGTGCATGCCACAGACGCCCGGCGCGTTCTCCGATGACTTGACCGCTCTCGCCGAATCGGTCAAGCCGAGTTATCCCGCGATCTGTCTCCGCCGCCCGTGGCCCTCTTCTTGGGCTGTATCTTTTTCCGCGGTACCCGGTTTCGCGTGGACGGATGAGCCCGCCGTATCGGTCGAACCGGAATGGCGCGCTTCGCTCGGTTATGCGTTTCCCATCGTTGGACTGGATGGCCCGCTTTCCTCCAACCCCGCAATGAACGCACTGATCGACGGACCGCCCGCCCATCTGGAAACGCTGCCCGCTCCCGCTCCCGAAACCGTTCCTTCACCCGTCTCTCACAAGACCATCCCGGCGTTGCGTCCACGGCTGGAGTACACGCACGCGTTGGACCACCAGATCCCCGTCGATGTATCCGTGCCCGAGCCCGCGGTTGTCGCCCCTCGTTTGCGGATCCACTTACCGAAGCCGCTAATTCTCCCCCTGCGGCCGCGCTACGCCTTCGCACCCAAGCCTGAAGATCCGGAGGCGAAGGCCGCGCCAAAGGTCGAAACGAAGGCACAGCCGAAAGAGCAAGCCAAGGAAACGGTAAAGGAGAACGCCGCGCAACTGGCCGCCCGCCGGGCACAGGAGCTGAAGGATCGCGAAGCCGCGCGCATCAAGCAATTCGATTCGCAACCCTCTAAGGCGAAAGCCGAATCGAAGAAAGAAGAAGCGCGCAAATCCGAGCCGGTTTCCAAGCCCGAGTCGAAAAAGCAAGACGCCAAAAAAGAAGAGACTCTTAAGCCCGAGCCGAAAAAAGAGTCGGAGGTTCGGAAGGCCGAAGTTAAACCTGAGCCTGTCAAGGCCCCGGTCGAAGTGCAATCGGCCGCGCCGACATTTGGCGTCAAAGAAGAGTCCGCCTCGGGCGGCAAGGCCAAATGGGCGATCGCTGCTGTATTGGTGCTCTGCGCTGCTGGCGGATTCATCTACAGCGGTTCCGGCAAGCCCAAGGATGTCGTCCTTCCGCGATCGGCCCCGCCCGCGGGACAGATCACGATGGGCGCCGATAGCTGGTTAACCGACTGGGCCGGCGACGCAACCGGTTCGGCGCGCGGCCGGCAGATTACCCTCTACAAGCCCGCCCGCGGCAAACGCGACTACATCTTCGAATTTTCCGCCTCCGCCGAACAGCACGCCATCGGCTGGGCGTTCCGGGTAAAGGACAATCGCAACTACTACCGCATGAAGCTGGAGTGGACCGGAGAAGGCTCGCAGCAGAAGGCTCAAATCGTGAAGTTCGCCGTCGTCAACGGAGAAGAGCAGCCGCACCGGGTCACCGAACTAAAGCAGCCGATCGACATGTCCAAGCCGGCGCGCGTGATTCTGGACGTTCGCGGCTCCCAGTTTTCCACTCAGGTCAACGGTGTCCCCGTCGACCACTGGATGGACAATCAGCTCGCCGAAGGCGCCGTCGGTTTTGTTAATGAGCGCAGCGAACGCGCCGTCGTCCGCACGGTCAAAGTCAGTTACTAACGCTAAGGAATCGCCAATGACAAATCAAGACGATCGCTGGTTATGGTTTATCGATGACGCGCCGCTGCAAGCGCTGCTGAAGGCGGAGGGCGAACTGGGCACGTCGCCTTCGCGCTTCGCTCCCCTGCGCCAGTTTGTATGTTCTCCTGTCTTACAGTGTTGATCTGGATAGACTTGACGAGTCAAAAACTACAAAAATAGTGAAAGTCATTCACAGCTCTCAAAAATAAATTCCAGCCTTTTAGAATCAAATACCTACAGTCGTCACGCTGCGGGATAACCGATTAGCGAGTTGACAACCACGCTATACTAAAACTGTAGAAGGGCCTCTGACGCCAAAATGCGTCCGAGGCCCTTCGCATTTTCAGGAGTAAATCATGGAAAACGAAAAGTTGTCCAAAGCCGAACAGGCCCGCATCAACGGTGCCAAATCCAAGGGCCCGAAAACGCCCGAAGGTCTCGAACGCTGCCGCCAAGCCAGCGTCAAGCACGGAATGTGGGTCGCACACGTTTCCACCCTCGGCCACGAGGCCCAGGTCCAATACGCGGCCATGCTAACCGCCCTAAACGACCAGTTCAATCCGCGCAACTTCGCCGAAGCCGCCATGGTCGGTCTGCTCGCCGACGCCATGTGGCGCGCCCACCGTCTCAGCAATCTGGCCAACTCCGACATCGACCGCCAGATGTGGTTGATCAAAAACCAGAGCTCCGTCAAGCACGGCCACGAAGAACTCCACCTCCTGGCCGAACAAGCTTCGAAAACCGTGCACCAACTCGAGGCCCGCGCGCGTCATTACACCCGTGAAATCAATCGCATCATGGATATTATCCGTAAACTCCAGGCCCTCCCCGTTTCCTCGGAAGCCTCCCAGATCATGAGCGAAATGCTGGACTTAGTCACACATGAGGTCCCGGAACCGTCCGAACCGGAGCCCTCCAAACCCGCTCCGGCGCCCGAACCCGTCCGCAAGCCGGTTCAGAGCGTCGAAAACACGCCTCGAAAGGGCAGCGTACCCCGAAGAAAATGACCTTCGGGCGCTAGAATCGGTCGAAAACTTGGCGAGCCGGAGAAGCAGTTCCGGGCACGGCCCGCGTAGTGTGCCCAAAATTCCGTGGCACCGCCGCCACCGAAGAGTCGAAACCCTCGCCGCTGTGAGAAAATAGGAGTCTCCTCCCAGTTCGAGAGCACGATCGCTTCGCCCCTCGCCGCGTTCGCATACGCCCAATCCAAAACATACAGAAAGTGAAACACCCGTTAGCATGACCGATATCGTCAGGGTTGTAGGTAGAGAAATTCTGGACTCCCGCGGTAACCCCACCGTCGAAGCCGATGTCCATTTGGCCGATGGCTCCTTCGGCCGCGCCGCCGTTCCCAGCGGCGCATCCACCGGCGAGCACGAAGCCGCCGAACTCCGCGACGGCGACAAAGGCCGCTATCTCGGCAAAGGCACGCAAAAGGCCGCGGCCAACGTCAACGGCCACATCGCGCCCGCACTCCTCGGCATGGACGCCACGCGCCAGGCCGACGTCGACCGCAAGATGATCACCCTCGACGGCACGCCCAACAAGGGCAACCTCGGCGCGAACGCCATTCTCGCCGTGTCGATGGCCACCGCCCGCGCCGCCGCGCAGAGCCAGATGACCCCGCTCTACCGCTACCTCGGCGGCGTCAACGCCTGCCTGCTGCCCGTACCGATGATGAACATCATCAACGGCGGCGCGCACGCCGACAACTCGGTCGACCTGCAGGAGTTCATGGTCGCCCCGCACGGCGCGGCGACGTTCGCCGAAGGCCTCCGCTGGGGCGCCGAAGTGTTCCACACCCTGAAGTCGGTGCTCAAGAAGAAGGGCTACTCCACCGCCGTCGGCGATGAAGGCGGTTTCGCGCCGAACCTCGGTTCGAACGTCGAAGCGCTCGATGTCGTCGTCGAAGCGATCGAGAAGGCCGGCTACAAACCCGGCGAGCAGATCTCGATCACGCTCGATCCCGCGATGAGCGAACTCTGGGACGGCGAAAAGCAGAAGTACGTCCTCAAGAAGTCCAAGAGCGGCGAGTTCGACCGCGAAGGCATGGTCAAATTCTGGGCCGGCCTGTGCGAAAAGTACCCGATCGTCTCGATCGAAGACGGCATGGCCGAAGACGATTGGGAAGGCTGGAAACTGATGACCGAAGTGCTCGGCAACAAGATCCAGCTTGTCGGCGACGATCTCTTCGTCACCAACACCAAGCGCCTGCAAATGGGCATCGAGCGCGGCATCGCCAACTCGATCCTGATCAAGGTCAACCAGATCGGAACTCTGACGGAAACGCTCGAATCGATCGCCATGGCCCACAACGCCGGCTACACGTCGATCTCTTCGCACCGCTCGGGCGAAACGGAAGACTCCTTCATCGCCGACCTCGCCGTCGGCGCCTCGACCGGCCAGATCAAGACCGGCTCGGCCTCGCGTACCGACCGCATCGCCAAGTACAACCAACTGCTGCGCATCGAAGAAGAACTCGGTTCATCGGCGCGCTACGCGGGACGAAAGGCCTTTAAGCGGTAATGGCCAAACAGCCCGTTATCCTCACGATCCTCGACGGCTGGGGGCACTCCACAGCCGTCGAGGGCAACGCGGTCCTCGCGGCGAACACGCCCGTGTTCGACAGCTTCATGCGCGACTATCCGAACACGCTCATCTACACCTCCGGCGAGTACGTCGGCTTGCCCGACGGGCAGATGGGCAACAGCGAAGTGGGTCATTTGAACATCGGCTCCGGCCGCGTGATTCAGATGGACATCACTCGCCTCGATTGGATGGTGCGCAACGATGGCTTCGTCAGCGATCCCACTTTGCAAGAGACCGTGAAGCACGCGCGTGGAAAACGGCTGCATCTGCTGGGCTTGGTCAGTGATGGCGGTGTGCACTCGCACAACACGCATCTCTATGCGCTGCTCGACATGGCCAAGCGCGGCGGCGTTGAGGATGTGGTCGTGCACGCCTTCATCGACGGCCGCGATACGCCGCCCGATACCGGCATCGGCTTCATGCGCGAACTGCTCGCGAAGATGGCCGAAATCGGTGTGGGTCGCATCGGCAGCGTCTCCGGGCGCTACTACGCGATGGACCGCGACAAGCGTTGGGAGCGCGTCGAAAAGGCCTTCCGCGCGATGGTGCATGGTGACGGTGTGAAAGCAGCCGATCCGATCAGCGCCATCCAAGCGAGCTACGAAAAAGGAGTGACCGACGAGTTCATCGAACCGGTCGCCTTCGACAGCGCGACCATCCGCGACAACGACGCCGTGCTCTTCTTCAACTTCCGCGCCGACCGCGGACGCGAGTTGACGATGGTGCTCAAGGGCTTCGGCGAAAATCTGCCGCCCTATGCCTCGCAAGCGCCGAAAGATCTGCACTACACAACGATGACCGTCTACGACAAGTCGTATGCGGTCAACACCGTGTTAAAGCCCGAGTCGCACACGAATATCCTCGGCGGCATTCTCGCCGGGCATACGCGCAAGCAACTGCGGGTCGCCGAAACGGAGAAGTATCCGCACGTGACGTTCTTCTTCAACGGCGGCGTTGAGAAACCGTTCGACGGCGAAGAGCGTGAAATGGTGGCGTCGCCGAAAGTCGCGACCTACGATCTCATGCCCGAGATGTCGGCCGAAGGCGTCTGCAACGTTGTCGTCAAAGGCATCGAACGTGCCGACTTCGACGTCATCGTCGTCAACTTTGCGAATCCCGACATGGTCGGGCACTCCGGCAAGTTCGAAGCCGCCGTCGAGGCGTGCGAGACTTGCGACGCAATGCTCGGCCGCATTCAGCGGGCACTGAAGCAACACGGCGGCCAATGGATCATCACCGCCGATCACGGTAACGCCGAGACGATGATCGATCCTGTAACCAAAGGCCCGCACACGTATCACACAACGAACCCCGTGCCGTTCGTCATTGTGGGCGAGAACGCGAAGCCGCTCAGAAGCGACGGCTCGCTCCGCGATATCGCGCCGACCATCCTCGGTCTGCTAGGCTTACCACAGCCGCCCGAGATGACGGGCAGCGATATGCGAGTCTCTTCGTGACGTTGCTCAAACACCTCTCTCCACTGCACCATTTCAAATACTACGAGCTCTGCCTGAGCTTCTTCGTAGTTGTGTTGTTGATCTCGAACCTCGTTGCGTCGAAGCTCTGTTACTTCGGCCACTTCGCGGGGATCGACATCATTCTCAGCGGCGCGCAATTGCTATTCCCGGTGACCTACATCTTCGGTGACATCTTCACCGAAGTGTACGGTTACGCGGGCAGCCGCCGCGCGATCTGGCTGGGGTTCCTGTCGATGAGCCTGTTGACCGCGCTCGGCATGTTCATCACAATGCTGCCGCCCGCGCCGGGTTGGACGAATCAGGCCGCGTTCGAATCCATCTTCGGATTCCTTCCGCGCTTGGTTGTCGCCAGCTTGATCGCCTACTGGTGCGGCGAGTTCGCGAATGCGTTCACGCTCGCGAAGATGAAAGTCCTGACTGGCGGAAAGTATCTGTGGATGCGGACGATCGCCTCGACGGCGGTTGGCCAATTGGTCGACACGATCATCGTTATGACGATCGCATTCTGGGGCCGCATCGACGGCAACATGATCAAGGATCTGATCGTTACCGGCTACCTGGTCAAGGTCGGCTACGAAGCGCTGGCAACGCCGGTGACGTATCTGGTGGTCAACTTCCTAAAGAAGGCCGAAGGCGTCGACGTGTTCGACGATCAAACCGA
Organism: Acidobacteriota bacterium; assembly: GCA_016871055.1. Taxonomy (GTDB): domain Bacteria; phylum Acidobacteriota; class Terriglobia; order Bryobacterales; family Bryobacteraceae. The sequence goes on along the minus strand of VFZW01000004.1, from coordinate 37,181 downwards.
CTTCAATCCGTTTCACGGCTCGGCATAGCGAGCGGGCCATAGAGTTCGGGGCGGCGGAACCGGTAGAGATACTCGGGCGCGCCTCGCGCGGCTTGTAGCACTTCGCGACGGATTTCGTAAATCGATTGGTGTTCGCCGATGACGTCGCCGCGCGGGCCGATACACAGGCTGCCGCCGGGGAATCGCTGCGAAACGCCGCAGGCTTCGACCGCTCCTTCGTAGTTGACCGCAACGCCGAAGACGCCGTTCTCCTGACAGCGCGCTTGCAGCGCAACACGCGCCCAATCGGCCCAACCTTGCGCCGGATCGGCGGCGAACGGAAACAGGACGATCTCGGCATTCTGCACGGCGAGCAGTCGTGTTGATTCGGGGATCAGCGCATCGAAGCAGATGTTGATGCCGATGCGGCCGAGCGGCGTGTCGGCGACTTGCGGCGCTGGGCCGCCGTTGTAGAACGGCATCTCAAACATCGGAATGTGCATCTTCCGCCACACACCCGCGACGCCGTCCGGGCCAATCAAGACCTGGGAGTTGTAGAGCGTGTTGCCCGCGTCTTCAAGCAGGCCCGCGGCGATGTAGGTTTGGCGATCTCGCGCGACTTTCGCTAGGGATCGGATCGCTTGCCCGTCAAGAGGTTCAGCGATGCTGCGCGCGAAAGCAAGCGCTTCGCGCAGCCAGCGCTCGTGATTCGATTCGGGATGATTCGGGATAAAGCCGGTGATCGAAAGTTCGGGGAAGAGTGTTAGATCGGCCGCGTCCGGCACAGACCCGGCAATACGTTCGACGTTCTCCGGCGTGCGCCCCGGCTGGCTTGCAACCGAAACGCACGCAACTCGGAGCGACGAGATCATTTTTCAGTGAGCGCGGCCACTCCGGGCAGTTCGATGCCCGAGAGATATTCAAGGGACGCGCCGCCGCCGGTCGAAACATGCGTGATCTTGTTCGACACGCCGGCCACTTTGATCGCTTTTTCCGAATCGCCGCCGCCGACAACCGAAACCGCGCCGGCGTTGGCGACGGCGTTGGCCAAGGCCATCGTGCCTTTGTCGAACGGCTTCATTTCGAACACGCCCATCGGGCCATTCCAAATGATCGTCTTCGCGCTCGCAACGGCGGCTTCGTAAGCCGCGATTGTCGCGGGGCCGATGTCGAGAGCCATCTTGCCGTCGGGGATCGTCGTGACAACTTCGTTCGGCGCGTCGGCTTTGAACTCTTCGGCGACAACGTGATCGGTCGGCAGCATCAGCTTGTCGCCGAGCGAGGCCATCAACGATGCCGCGAGTTCGAGCTTGTCGTCTTCGACCAGCGATTTGCCGGTCGCTTCGCCGCGAGCCTTCAAGAACGTGTAAGCCATCGCGCCGCCGATGAGAAGCTTGTCGACGACCTTCGCGAGATTCTGAATGACTTCGATCTTGTCCGAAACTTTCGCGCCGCCGAGAATCGCGATGCACGGGCGATCGGGGTTCTGCGTCGCCTTGCCGAGCCATTGCAGTTCCTTGTCCATCAGCAGGCCCGCGGCCGCTTGCGGAACGAAGGAGATCATGCCGACCGTCGATGCGTGTGCGCGGTGCGCGGTGCCGAACGCGTCGTTGACGTAAACATCGCACAGCGAGGCGAGTTGCTTGGAGAACTCGGGATCGTTGCCTTCTTCTTCGTTGTGATAGCGAAGATTCTCAAGCAGCACGACTTCGCCGGGAGCGGGCTTGGGGATGCCGGCGCCGATGCAATCGCTGGCCATCGTCACGGGTTTGCCGAGCAACTCCGCGAGTTTCACCGCGCACGGAGCGAGGCTCATCTCGGGGTTGCGTTTGCCCTTCGGGCGGCCGAGGTGGCTCGCGAGAATCAGGCCGCAGCCGTGTTCGAGCGCGTATTGAATGGTCGGCAGCGCGGCGCGAATGCGCTTGTCCGAAGTAATTTCCTGACCGCCGGGCGCGAGGGGGACGTTGAAATCCACGCGCATGAAGACAGTCTTGCCGTTGAGGTCCAGATCACGAATCGAGAGTTTTGGCATGGGGATAAAACAGGAGGGTTAGAACCCTGATCGTACCACGTCGAACATCATTTTCACGCCGGTTTGAAACTGATCGAGCGGGATTCGTTCTTCGTCGGAGTGCATCGTCGCGACCATCTGGGCTGTGAGAATCATCGGCGTGAAACCGTAGGCGGGAAGGCCCCGGCGGCGGAACTTCGGCGCGTCGGTGGAGTAGGGCACCATCATTGGTGTGACCTCGGCGGACGGGTGATGTTTCTTGATGACCTTTGCCAGCGTTTCAAACAGCGGCGTCGAGAAGTTCGATGCGCCGGTGTCGTCGGGATGGGAGAGTTCTTCCACCATTACGTTCGGATCGTTGATGCGCGCGCGCAGTTCGCTCACGAATTCCGCGGCGTTGACGCCGGGCTGCAGGCGGCAGTCGAGCGTCGCTTCCGAAGTCGACGGAATGACGTTGACCTTCACCGGTTCGCCGACACCGGCTCGCAGCGTCGTGAGCGTGATCGTGTTTTTCTGAATGGCGTTGGTGAACTTGTTGGCGTCCATCGCACCGCCGCTGGCCGCCAGCATTTGCGCGATGACGGGATGCGGTTTGCCCTTATCGGGCGCGGCCAAAGCCTTTTCGATCGCCTTGAACAACGTCATGTTTGCATTGTTGGGAATCGGCTGCGAACCGTGCGCGGCGGGGCCTTTGGCGCGAAGCCGCAGCCATACGTTTTGCTTCTCGGCCACCGAAATGCCGAAGACGAGTTTGCCTTTCCGCAGAATGTCGCGCGTGCCGAAGCCGCCTTCGTCGAGCACATACTCGGCGTCGAGTTGATCGGGGTGATTCTTGATCATCCACCGCACGCCGAGATCGCCGCCCGTTTCTTCATCGCACGTCGAGAAGAGAATGATGTCGCGGTCCGGCGTGAGGCCGTACTTCTTCATCGTGATGAGCGCCATCAGCTGCATGACGCCGATGCCTTTCATGTCGAGCGTGCCGCGGCCCCAAACCCAGCCGTCCTTCACGAGGCCGGCGAAGGGATCGATCGACCAGGCGGCGCGATCGACGGGAACGACATCGAAGTGGTTCATCAACAGCAGCGGCTTCTTTGCCCGGTTCTTGCCTTCCAAGCGCGCGATGAGATTGATCTGTCCATTGGGCCCGGCTTCGTAGAGTTTCGCCGTGATGCCGACGGCGGCGAGCTCCTTTTGAAACAACTCCGCCGCGGCGCGGGTGTTGGCCGGCGGATTCATGCTCGGAATGCGGATGTAGCGCTGGAAGATGTCGATCGATTGCGCTTCGACGGCTTTCCAGTCTGGCTCGGCGGCTGCGAGCGTGGCGCAGAACAAGGCGATTGCGAGTTTCATTTTTCGGACTCCGGAAGATTGGTGAGCGTAACGTTGCGGTTGGCCAGCGCGAAGGCTTCAAGCAGCGCGCCGGCGGCGGGGCCGAACAGCGGCGCGACGAAGGGAAAGTCCTGCATGCGGCGTTGAAAAGAAGTAGTGAGAATGCGGCTGCGCCAAACGCTGCCGATGGGTGAAACCTGGCGCGGGTCGTCGAGTTGTTGGCGCACCGCGTTGGTGAACATGGCGAGCGCTTCGGCGGTTTGATCGAGGATTGCGATCGCGATTTCGTCTCCCGCTTCGGCTTCGGTGTCGACTAGTTTCGCAAGCGTCGCGATCCGTTTACGCGGCCATTCGGCGGTGTAGAACATGTGCAGCATTTGGTTGGCGTCGGATGCGCCGGTGGCCGCGAGCATTTTCTCATGCAGCGTCGTCGACGGGCCCCAGCCTTCGTGTTGCTTCAAGACAGCGCGCAGCGCTTTGCGAGCGATGTCGTAGCCGCCGCCTTCATCGCCGAACGCGTATCCCCAGCCGCCCGCGCGGACGGTTCGGCCCGATGCATCGCGGCCGAAGCTGATGCTGCCAGTGCCGGCGACGGTGATGATGCCGGGGCCTCCGGCGGTCGCGCCGGTAAGAGCGATGCGCGCGTCGGTTGTGACCGAGAGCGATTCGACCTGCAATATCTCACGCAGGATCTGTTCTTTGTCGGCTGGGCCGCCGCTAAAGCCGAGACAGGCAGCACGAAAGGCCGGGATCTCTCCGCCGCATGCCGCGCGGACGCAGCCGCCGATGACGCGAATAAATTTCTCGCGGCCTTCGGCGGCCGATTGCACGTGATTGCAAGGGCCGTCGTTGCCTCGGCCGAGCACGCGGCCCGATGCATCGGCGACGAGCGCGGTTGTGCTGGATTGGCCGCCATCGACGCCGAGGAAAAGCTCGATGTTCATCTGGGCAGCGCCTCGAATTCTTCTTTCGGCAGCAGGCGATAAAGATGACTTCCGCCGCGATCGGCGATCTCTTCGACACCCCAGACTTTGGCGTTCAACTGGAGATCGTCGAGCCCATAGTCGTCGGGTTGGAGCAGGATGTATTGCACATTTCGGCGGAGCAGTTCCTCGACGACCGCGCGGCGCATTCCTTGGTAGGGAGGAAGCTCCTCGGATTCGATTGTGGTTTTCGGTTTAGTCCAAGCGCCGTCCGCGGATCGCACTTCGACATGATAGCCCTCCCAGGGTTGGTCGTTGGCCTGCAGAAGTTCGACGGCGTCGATCGATTCCTCGCGGCCGAAATCGACTTCGATGTACATACCGTTGTAACGGCCGTGATCGGTAAGCCATCGTGTCGCGAAAGAGTTGTCGAATGCCTTCTGTACTTCGTGGAGGGTGGGCTTGGCGCGAAGCCTCCAAAGCGGCGCGCGCTTCACTTGCGCGTTGGAGTTCCAGACGCGCATTTCACCGACGCTCCACTGGCTGCGGGAATCGTCGCGATTTTGCACGACACGGATTGCCCGGGTTTTGACGGCGGGGACACGCAGCCGCAGCCGCATAACGGGATGGCGCTCTTTGATCAACGCGGTGAGGAAGATGTCGCGGAGGCCGTTGCCTTCGGCCGATTGGAATCCCACAAGATAAATCGTGGCCGTGTAGGCTTCGGGAACCTGGCTGAAGCCAAGGACGCGCCGGCCGGACGGAACGAGCTGTTCCATGGCGCGCGCGATCGCATACGTGCTCAGGCGCGAGTTGAGAAATTCTTCCTCGCTCTTGATGCGCAAAGCCTGGCGCCACGGCCACTTGTCGAGCCGCCACGCGTAGTGAACCGAGTAGCGCGGAATCGCGACGGGGAGGCTCAGTACGACATGCAGAATCGCAATGACCGCGGGGGCGAAGCGAATGGACGCCAGCGTTAGCGTCATCGCGAGTGCGACGAAGGGTAGGGCGGGGATCAAGAAGCGTGTGCCGATGTTGGACGGGTAGGTGGCGAGGAAGAAGAAAGCCGCCAGCAGCAGGCGGCGGCCAGCGGACGTTCGGAGCGACAACAGTGCGATCGGCGCGAGCAGGAACACGGGGCCCAAGATTCCGGTGAGTTGCGCACCATACACCGTTACGTCGAGCGGCCAGTCTTTCCACGAAGGAAGCGTGTATTTCGCGAGTTGAGCGCGGTAACCGATCTCGAACCAGTACTGCATGTAGGGGTTTGGAAACCAGTGATTAAAGAATGGCGCGAGCGGATTCTGCCACCAGACGATGTTCTTAACAACCCACGGGAGGATCGAGACGGCGCTGCTTGCCGCGACGATCAGCAAGGGGCGAAACACACGCGCGCGATAGACCCAGGCCAAATAAATGGCAGTCAGGAAGAGGGCGGGGAAGAGCGTGTACTTGATCGCATAGGCGAAGCCGGAGAGCACACCGGCGAGCACGACGAGGCCGAGGTTGTCAGGACCTTGTTCAATTTCATTGAGCACTGTGAACAGCGTGAAGATCAGACACGCCGCCGCGACGTCGCTATAGGCGCTGATGCCGTCGACGCCGACAACCGGCGAGGCGAACACCAGCAGGGCGGCGGCGATACCCGCGGCCGGTTGACCGATGCGCCGGCCGTAACAGACCATCAGCCACGGCAGCGCGATCAGGAAATTGAAGTGCATCAGCGCGGCCGCGGAGTGCCGGCCGACGGCGTACGCGCCGAGAAAGATCATCTCCATGCCTTGCGACAGCGCCGCATACATGTTTGTTGTCACGGGATGCAGCGCGTGCTCGCGGTAGTATTTGGCGACTAAGCCGAGGTGATAGGACGAGCCGTCGGGGCTGGCTTCGGGCGCCATCGCGTTGCAGAGATAGAGCGCGAGAAAAGGCACGCCGCAAACGGTCAACAGCCGTTTCGCCGTTTTGGGAAGCGCGGGCAGTTGGCCGGTGGGCAGTCGTAACGCTCCCATTCGAGTCGCGGCGAAGATGACGACGATCGCGGCGCCGACAATGACGCCTCGGTGGTAGAGATGGAGGATTCCCAGCGCGAAGATCAGGAGCGAATAGAGCGCGGATCCCGTGACGAACCAAAGCGTGGGCGATTCGTCGCGAGAGAATTGCACGCGCAGCCGTTTGAGGAGGATCGCTCCGAGGGCGACGCAGGCGCTTGTTGTCAGCAGCCATCCAAGCAGAATGTAGAAGACCGCGGGCATCGATTACTTTCGCTTCTCGAAGCCGAGTTCGGCGAGGATCATGCCGAGTTTCACGCCGTCGGTGGCAACGAATACCTTGTCGAGTTCGAGCCGGACTTCGTTCTCGCCGTTTGTCTGAAGCAACTCCGGTTCGACATCTTTCTGGAACACGAAATCGCCGGCGGCCTTGTATGTCGTGCGGCCGAGCAGTTTGCCATTCAGCAAGACGCTGAGCGTGACTGGCATGAGCGATTGGTGGCTCTGGTGAGGGAATGCGCCGCGCGCTCGGAAGCGTATGTTTTCAGTCGCCGCGGTATTCAGGCGGAGCGTCGGCTTGGAGTTAGTCCAACGCCAACTCTGGCCGGGCGGCGCATCGAGAAAATCGGAGATCAGGTAGGCCGGCGTGCGCGGGTTGTCGAACACTAGAAACGCCTGGAGGCCTTCCGGGTCGGGGCCGTGAGACATCGGTCGCTGCTCGGGAACCGGATACGAATCTGGAAGCGGCGTGCACCCGGTGATCATCAGCGCGATTGCGACGACGGCGAACTTCACGCCTGCTTGTCCTCGGCGTAGCAGAGTTCGCTCATCCGGCAGTTGGCGCAACGCGGTTTGCGAGCCACGCACGTTTCGCGGCCGAAGTGGATGATCTGGTGCGAGAAGGCGATCCACTTGTCCTTGGGCAGAACGTCGATCAAATCGCGTTCGATCTTGACGGCGTTGTCTTCGCGCGTGAGGTCGAGGCGGTTGGAAATGCGGGTGACGTGGGTGTCGACGACGACGCCGCTGGCGATGCCGAACGCCGTGCCGAGGACGACATTGGCGGTCTTACGGGCCGCGCCGGGCACGGTAAGGAGTTTGTCGATGCCGCGCGGGATCTCGCCGTTGAAATCGCGGAGAAGAGTCTTGGCCGCGCCGACGACGCCTTTCGCCTTGTTGTTGAAGAATCCGGTGGAGCGAATGTCCTGCGCGAGAACTTCGGGCTTGACGGCGGCGAAATCGCGAATTGTTGGATACTTGCGGAATAGGCCCGGCGTCACTTTGTTCACGCGCTCGTCGGTGCACTGCGCCGAGAGAATCGTGGCGACCAGAAGTTCCCACGCGTTTGAGTGGTGCAGCGCGCAGGTCACGTTCGGGTACACCTCATCCAAAATGTCCAAAATTCGCTGTAGCCGAGCCTGTTTTTCCGACTTCGTGCGCGGGCGCTTCATGAATTTCTCATGGTAGCATCGCGCATCGCCGCGGGCCTGATTCTCGCGATTCTTCTTTACACGGTGCTGCCGGGAACCTTTCTTTTCGACGACTATTCGCTGTTTGGCGAAGCACCCGCGATCGCGCCTTGGCTGCAACCGAGACCGCTCACGTATTTCACTTTCGCGTTCGACAAGGCGCTTTGGGGTCAGAATGCCCTGGGCTTCCGGCTGACGAATCTGCTGATTCATTTGGCGGCGGCGTACATGCTGTATCGGATCGCGCGGAGGTTTTTCGACGAACGAGTCGGGCTCGCGGCGGCGTCGATATTCGCGATCCATCCGCTAACGGCCGAGCCTGTGTTCTACGTCTTCGCGCGGAGTTCGAGCTTGGCGGCGTTGTTGTGTTTCGTGGCGCTGGAGTTGTGGTTGCGCGAGCGCCGGTGGCTTTCCGTTGTTGCGTATGCCGCCGCATTGTCGGCGAAGGAGGAGTGCGCTGCGTTTCCGGTTTTTCTTGTCTTGTTTGGCCCGGGGTGGCGCCAGATCGGTGCGATGGCGGCATTCACGATTGCGGCCGGTGCGCGCGTTTTGTATTCGACGAGTGTCATCGCGGGCGCGGGATCGGGATTCGGGCAGCCGGCTTCGCCGTTGGAGTATTTTGTCACCCAGGGCGGAGCGCTGGCTGGATACGCGTGGCGCGTTGTCGCGCCGTTCGGAATCAGCATCGATCCGGCGACGCCGGGGAGTTGGTGGTGGGTCTGGATCGTAGTCGCTGCGTTTGTGGGATTCGTGTTGTGGAAGCGAGTGGCGGTCACGCATCCGCTGTTCTGGTGTCTGGCCGCGATCCTTCTGATTCTGCCGAGTTCGTCGATCTTGCCCGCGGCCGATGCGGTGGCCTATCGACGGATGTACCTGCCGATGGCGTGTGTCGCGATCGCTCTGGCGATTCGCGTCCCTTCGTGCGTGTGGGCATTCATCGCCTTTGCCGCGATGCAATCGGCGCAGTGGCGCACCGAACAGGCCGCCTGGCAGAACGCGCACGGCTTGGCGCCGGACAAGATCCGCCCCTATATTCAACTCGCGCGAACTTATCCTCCGCGCGAGGCGCTGACGCTATTGCGGCAGGCGAAAGAAAAAGCGCCGCGCGACGCGGAGGTAGCATTGCACCTGGGGAGAGTTCATCTGGAAGCCGGAGACGCGGCCAATGCGTTGTCGGAGTTCGGGCGGGCTTTGGCGATCGAGCCGAATCAGGCGCGCCACATGCAGAATCGAGGCGTGGCGCTGTTGGTTTTAGGGCAGCGGGATGCGGCGATCGCGGACTTTGAAAGGGCTATTGAACGGGATCCTTGTCTGGCGATCGCGCGGGAAAACTTGCAGACACTCGGCGTGCCGGTGCGATCGAATTGCAGGTGAGGGTTTACTCGGGCGCCTGGACCAACAGCTTCGCTTCCAGGAACTGCCAGTCCGGAAGCTCATAGGCTCGCATCGCGACCTTGATTTTGGCCGACGCTTCGGTGGACTCGAACGAGCCGAGGCGCTTTACTGTCAGCGGGAAGTTGGCGACTTCCTTCGCCGTACCTTTGGCGTTGAGAGCGACCGTCATCCGCAGATCGGCGATGTCGGCGGCGCTGTGATTGACGACTAGCATCTTGACTTCGGCCTGGCCGGGCTTGGGTTCACGAATCCGGAAGCCGGTGACTTCGATTTGTTTGGCGAGAGGATGGTCTTTCGGCGCTTCGCCGGGTTTCTCCAGTTTTGTTATGGCTTCTTCTTTCGGTTTGTCGCCGTTCTCCATGCGGTTCCAAACAAAGTAGCCCGCGGCGAGTAAGACCGCGGCTACACCGAACACGACGGCGATGTCGCGCAGGGCGGTGGACTTTGGTTCCGGATGCGACATGTAGACTTGAGTGGGTTGGGCGACGGGCGTTGGCGCGGGCGCTTGTTGCACAACTGGCGCCGATGGCGCGGGCGAGTCCGCCTTTGCCGGTTCGGAGGCCGGCGGAGGAGAGGGCGGCGCACAACGCGGGCAATCGCTGTAGGACGGAGGGACATCGTTCCCGCATTTCGGGCAGATCCAGGTGAACATGTTCTCTTTACAGACTACGATACGAATTCGATGGCGCGGCGGATGCACATGTTAATCTGTGGTTGGAGCCGTCACTATGCATAGTGTTGCGATTGCGTATCCGCCGCTGCTGCGGGAGGGCGACCGCCTGGACAGCCGTGAATTCCTGCGCCGTTGGGAGGCGATGCCGGACCTGAAGCGGGCGGAGTTGATTGATGGAGTTGTTTATCTTATGCCTTCTCCCGTGAGCCGTGCTCATAGCGTTATCCATTATGGAGTGACAAATTGGTTGTCCCACTACTCGGCAGTTACGCCGGGTTGTGAAGGCGGTTTGGAAGGGACGTGGGTGATGGGCGCCGGTGACGTACCACAGCCCGACATCTCGTTACGCATACTGCCGGAGTGTGGCGGCCAGTCGCGCGACGCCGGCGACTATGTCGCGGGCGCGCCCGAACTGGTCATTGAGATCTGCGGTTCGAGCCTTTCGCGCGATCTCGGAACCAAGCTCGATCTTTACCGGCGCTCGGGAGTACGCGAGTATCTGACGGTGCTACTGAATCCGAGACAAGTCGTTTGGCGGACGCTGTCGCGCGGGAAGTATCAGGAGATCGAACCGGGCGAGGATGGATTGCTCCGTTCGAAAGTATTCCCGGGTCTTTGGCTTGATCCCGACGCGTTGTGGAACAAGAAGAAGTCGTTGCGGGCCGCCGTCGAACTCGGCGTCAAGTCGGCTGAGCACGCCGCCTTTGTGAAGAAACTGGTCGCCGCGCGCCGCCGTAAGTAGTGGAGTTTTTCGCCGGTTCGATTGAAGGGGCGCGCCGGGTTGCGTTGTTGCCCGGCAGCTTTCATCCGCCGACCAAGGCGCACGAGGGCCTTGCGATCGCGGCGCTGGATCGCGTCGACGCGGTGGTCTTCGTACTGCCGCGTGCGTTTCCGCACAAGGCCTACGACGATGTCAGCCTCGCCGATCGGCTTCTAATGCTGGCGGGACTGACCGCGGGCGATCGGCGATTCGCGGTTGCGATATCGGAGGGCGGACTCTTTCTTGAAATGGCGCGTGAGTTGCGCTTGTACGCCGCCAACATCGAAACGCCATTGGTGCTATGCGGCCGCGATGCCGCCGAGCGAATTGTTTCCTGGCGCTACGATGCGGCCACTTCGATCGAACGGCAACTTGCCGAATACCGGTTGCTGGCCGCCTCGCGCGATGGAGCGTTTCAGCCGCCGGATTCGTTGGCCGGTTTTGTTGAGACAATCGAGGCCGACTGGGACGAGGTGTCGTCGACCGCCGTGAGACAGGCGATCGCTTGCGGCGCCGAGTGGCGCCATCTGGTGCCCGCGCGCATCCACGCCGAAGTGGAAAGGCTCTACTCGCGGTCGCGGTTGGACTCCAAGAACGCGCGCAGCCTGTGAGAGCGGCTTGGATGGCGAAGCTTGCGCAGCGCCTTCGCTTCGATTTGCCGGATACGTTCGCGCGTGACGGCGAAGAGCTGGCCGACCTCTTCGAGCGTATGTTCGCTGCCGTCTTGCAGGCCGAAGCGCATCTTAATGATTTTTTCTTCGCGGGGCGTCAGGCTCTTCAGCACTTCCGCGGTCTGATCGCGCAGATTGAGATTGATAACGGCTTCGGCGGGCGAGGCCATGCGCTTGTCGACGATGAAGTCGCCGAGATGCGACTCGTCTTCTTCGCCGACGGGCGTTTCCAGCGAGATCGGCTCCTGGGCGATGCGCATGATCTTACGGATCTTGCCCACGGGCAGTTCCAGCTTGCGCGCCAGTTCGTCGGTAGACGGCTCGCGGCCAATCTCCTGCTGCAATTGGCGCTGCGTGCGCACGAGCTTGTTGATCGTCTCGATCATGTGCACGGGGATGCGGATCGTGCGGGCCTGGTCGGCGATAGCGCGTGTGATGGCTTGGCGTACCCACCAAGTGGCGTAGGTGGAGAACTTGTAACCGCGCTGGTAGTCGAACTTGTCGACGGCCTTCATCAGGCCGATATTGCCTTCCTGGATTAGATCGAGGAACTGCAGACCGCGGTTTGTGTAGCGTTTGGCGATCGAAACGACCAAGCGCAGATTCGCCTCTATCAGTTGCTTTTTGGCGATGTCGGCTTCCGCCTCGCCTCGATCGACGATTTGCAACGAACGGCGGAGGTCGGTGTAGGTCGCGCCGAATTCGCGTTCCATGGTCTCGACGTTTTCGGAGATCGATTTTATCTCCCGGCGGAGTTCCTTGATTTGGGCGCCGTGGTCGTCGCCAGTCTGCCGCGCTTCCAGGTCTTCGATCCGCCGCTGCGTTTCGGCGATCTTCAGTTCCAACGGCCGGAGCGAGTCGACGGCGGCGCGGAGGCGGTTCGTGATGCGCCGCCAAACCGGTCCGCCGAAAGGCATGAGCCGGATGAGTTGGCTGATCTTGACTTGTGTGCGGAGCAGTGTGATCCGAAGGCCTCGCCACTGTTTGGGTTTTCCGGAACGGGGAACTCCGAGTAGTCGTTGGCGTGTCTGCGCCGCCTTGTTTTCGAGCCGGTCCAGTTCCTCGAAGAACTGGATAATTTCGGTCGTCTGCGGCGCTTCTTCTTCAAAATCCGCTTCATCGAGCGCGGCGTCGTCGATCTCCTCGCCGGCGATGATCACCTCTTCCAATGCAACCGATGCGGTGTTCAGGTCTTCTCGGAGTTGCGCTAGTTCTCTGACCGCCAGGGGCGAACGAGATAGCGCCTTCGAGACGTTTTTCTGTCCCTTTTCGATGCGGCGCGCCAGTTCGATTTCCCCATCCCGGGTGAGCAGGGGGACCGTTCCCATTTCGCGCAGATACATGCGAACCGGGTCGTTGGTCTTGTCGCCGAACTCACCGGCGCCATCTGCGTCGTCGGCGTTTTCGGACTCTTCGAATTTGATTCCGAAGCCGCCGTCCTTTGGGTCGACGAGCAATTCAATGCCCGCGCCTTCTAGGTCGGTAAGCAGTTCTTCGATGCCGGCCGGAGATTCGATGTCGTCAGAGAGCGCGTCGCTGACATCGTCATAGAGAAGGTAACCCTTCTCTTTGCCGTTTTCGACTAGATTTCGGATTCGGCTGATCTTGTCTTCCGTTGCCACGGCTGCCCCTGCACTTTGAATCCTCATTGTATCGCACCGCTTCGAACTACTTTCAACGAACTTGGGCACAACGGACTCGCTCCGGCCCGGCCATCGGGCGAGGAACCCGCCCGTGTGGCGCCGCGCCGTCGCGGCCTTTGCGCTATTGAGACCGCTGCATCCTGTTTAGCTCTTCGGCAAGCTGGAGCGCTTCCATAATCTGTCCGCTCGATTCGGCGGCGCGAATACGCCTCTTCAACTCCGCCATTGCGGTTTTCCGGTCTCCCATGGCAAGTTTTTGAAGACACGCCTCGGTCTGCTCCATCAATTGTTGTTCGGATCCTTGATGATCGGCAAAAGCTAGGGATGCCATTAGGGTCAGACCCGCGGGACTAAGTTGTTTTTCCAGCGCCTCCCAGGAGAATTCGGTCTTTGAAGCCAGTGCGGACCATAGCTCGGCCGCGGGGCTTTCCTGAAAATACGGCGTCCCGCCGACACGCGGAATCACCATCGCGCGCGCCGAAGGGCTGGCCAGCACGAGTTCCAGCAGAACTTTCTCGGCCGGCGGAAGGATGACTGGAGGGGCTTCCAGTTTTTCTTCGGTGCGGCCGGAAACGGCGCGGCGGAATTGCTCGAGGAGCAGGCCTTGCTCGACACCAAGAACCGACGCCAACTCGGTGGCGAGCGACGCGCGCTCAACGCGATCGCGCACTTCACGGACGCGCGGCAGCAGAAACTCCAAGGCCTGCACTTTCCCTTCGCTCGACTTGATATCGAAGCGCTCGCGCGCGCGGCCGGCGAGCCAGTGGAAATAGGGTTGCGCGTTGTCGAGCCGCTCTCGATAGGCGGCGGCGCCGTTTTTCTTGACGTATTCGTCCGGGTCGAGTCCTTGATCGAGTGTCGCGACGCGCACGCGGAAACCTTCGTCGAGCAGCAACTGAATCGATCGCTCGGTTGCGTTGGCGCCGGCGGCGTCGGGGTCGAAGTTGACGACGGCGATGGGAGCGTATCGTTTCAGAATGCGCACCTGCGGAGCGGTGAGTGCCGTTCCGCAAGGCGCGACGGCCTCGGCGACGCCGGCCGACCAGGCGCCGATCACATCCATATATCCTTCGACCAGAACGACGCGTCCGTGTTTGCGGCCTTTGTCCTTGGCTCTGTGCAGGCTATAGAGAACATTGCTTTTCACATAGATCGGGGATCCGGGCGAGTTGAGGTACTTCGGTTCGTCGCCTTCATACATGGCCCGGCCGCCGAAGGCGATCACTTTGCCGTTTTCGTTGGCGATGGGGAACATTAAGCGGCCGCGAAAGGCGTCGTAGAAGCTGCCGTCGTCGCGTTTCTTGCAGAGTCCGGAAGCCTCCATGGCGGGCTCCCCGAAGCGGCGCATGAGTTTCGTGAGCGGATTGCCGCTTCGTTCCGCGAAACCGAGGCGAAACTCCAGCGCCAGTTTTTCGTTGACGCCGCGGCGTTCGAGATAGCCACGCGCGTCGGCGCCGTTGGGTCCGCGCAGAGTCTCTTCAAAATAACGGGCCGCGGTTTCGTGCATTTCGAGCACAACGGTGCGGAGCGCGTGATCGGCGTCTTCGTGTCCGGTACGTTTGGGCATTGGGATGCCATAGCGTTCCGAGAGCGAAGTGATTGCTTCCATGAACGTGACGCTCTCATACTCCATGACGAACTTGATGACGTCGCCGCTGGCGCCGCAACCGAAGCACTTGTAGAACTGTTTTTCCTGGTGAACGTGAAAAGACCCGGACTTCTCCTGGTGGAATGGGCAGAGGCCGGCCCACGAGTATGCCCCTCGACGTTTGAGAGGTACCCGTTCACCGACAACGGCGACGATGTCGATCGACGATTTCAGTTGTTGGGCGAAATCCACTGGCAGCATCCATTATCACCTTGGGGCGGATCGATTTGACTCAATTCGGATTGCCTCGCGCCGATAAGGGGATACAGAAATGCTGTCGACAGATCCATTCACGAAATCGCGAGAGTCCCTGCTTGTTTCCGTTGGCGTGTTGCTGCTGCTATTGTCGATCGGCGGATACGCGCTGGTGGAGACGGAACTGTACCGTGTGTTGGCGCATGCCTTGCATGAGCGGGCCGTGGAAAGCAAGTTCGAGCTGGAGCGCATGTGCAGTGTGCGACAAGCCCACATGCGCTCGCTTGCCGGCAAGCCGGAATTCGTTGCGGCGGTGAAAGCGAGCGATGCAATGAGCGCGGCGAAACTGCTTCGGGGCACGGGTGGCGCGCGGGAAGCGTTGTGTTGGGAAATCGTGGATGGAACCGGAAGGAAGTTGGTCGCCGAGAACGAGAATCTGTTGACGGCGCGTACCGCCGGAGTACCGATTACCGGAGTTGTTCCGCCGGCGTCGCCCGCCGACCAAGCCACCTTCGTCGTCTCGGCCGAGATCGGAGAGCGGGCGGGGCGAGTAACGATGGCGTTCCGGCCCCTGCCCGCCGAGCACGAGGCCGACGGCGAAGAGTCGACCGTGTTGGTCGACGACGCCGGCCGAATCCTGGCCGAGTCGCCGGTTGCCGGGCGCGCGTTGCGCCCGTTCGGTGAAGGGTTGAACGATTCGTCCGGTCACTTAAACACGGTGGGTAAGCGGGTTTTCACCGCGTCGGAGTGGTCCGGATCCTATCGCGTCCATGTCGCGGTCGAACAGGAGGCCGGTCGGCTCCATACGTCGATTGAGACGGTCCGGACGGTGCTGCGATTCACCATCGCGGCGTTGTTTGCCGCGGTGGGCATGATAGTCATTCTCGGGTTTCGCGAGAAGAAGAAAAAAGCCGAGGTGGAACAAGCGCTAAGCCGTGCTCGTACGATTTTCGAGGCGTCGCCTGTCGGGATGTTCGTTACCAAGGCGACCGGAGAGTTCGTGTACGCCAATGAAGTGTTCGGGCGGGTAACGGGCCGGCAAACCACGGAGTTGCTTGGCTCCGGCTGGCTGGAGACGATTGCGCCGGATGACCGTGAACGGGTTGCCGCGCAATGGGCCGATGCGCGCGAACGAAATGCGAATTTCTTCGCCGAGGTATCGCTCGAGCGCGGCGACGGCTGGACGGTATTGTGCGAGATCCACGCCAGGCGCGTCGAGTTCGCGGGCGAAGGCGCCGGTTACGTCGGGTCGATCGAGGACATTACCGGGCGCCGCTCGCAGGAAGCCGAATTGCATCGGCGGCGGGAGCGGATGCATTTGGCGCTTGAAAGCGCGCGCGAAGGCACTTGGGATTGGGATCTCGAATCGGGGATATTCGTTTGTTCGGAAGTGTTGATATCGATGTTCGGGGTTGATGAAGAGGACATCAACGGCCCTCGGGGACGGTACTTGAGTCTGGTCCACCCGGAAGACGTTTCGCGCATGGAGGCGGCGCTTATTCCGCACCTGGAGGGCCATATTGAAACGTTCGAGTGCGAGTACCGCGTGCGAAGCGAGGGTTGGGGCTGGTGGTGGGTGCTCGATCGCGGCCGTGTCGTCAAACGCGGCGCCGACGGTCGGCCGCTGCGGATGGTTGGGGCTGTCACTTCGATCGAGGAACGCAAGCAGTTCGAAGAGGCGCTGGTTCAGGCGATACAGGCCTCGGAACTGGCTAACAAAGCGAAGAGCGATTTCCTTGCGATGATGAGCCACGAAATCCGGACCCCGATGAACGGCGTGATCGGAATGACTTCGCTGCTGTTGGAGAGCGAGCTGACTCCGGAGCAGCGGGAGCAGGCCGAAACCGTGCGGGTTTCGGGCGAGGCGCTGCTGACGATCATCAACGACATTCTCGACTTTTCGAAAATTGAAGCGGGCAAGATGGAGTTGGAGTCGATCGAGTTTTCGCCGCGGCAGATGATTGAAGAGGTCGTCGACCTGATGGCCGAGCGCGCTGGGGCCAAAGGCCTCGATCTGACCGCGATACTCGATCCACGGCTACCCGCGCTGGCGAAGGGCGATCCGGGCCGGCTACGCCAGATCGTTCTTAACCTGGCATCCAATGCCATCAAGTTCACCGAAACCGGCGACGTAACGATCCGGTTGTTAGTAGAGTCTTCTTCTCCGCGCGCCACCGTGGTTCGGTGCGAGGTCCGCGATACGGGTATTGGCATTCCAGTCGAAGCGCAGAACAGGCTATTTCAGTCGTTCAGCCAAGTCGACAATTCGACCGCGCGCAAATATGGCGGAACAGGACTGGGATTGGCGATTTGCCGGAAGCTGGCTGAGATGATGGGCGGCGGCGTCGGGTTGGAGAGCACGCCCGGCCAAGGCAGCATGTTCTGGTTCAGCGCGGAACTTCCTGTCGTGGCATCTTCCATCGCGAAGCAACCGCCGCTGGCGGGCAAGACGATTCTTGTCGTCGATCCTTCGCCGGCCACTTGTGAGCAGGCCGTCTCGATCCTGCGCCATTTGGGCGCCGAGGTGCATTCGACCGCTACACCTTCGACCGCCCGGCCTGATGGGGTCAATTTCGATGCAACGATCGTCAGTTATCGAGCTGTGGAATCGCGTGGATGGGACGGCTTGACGCCGTTGCGGAACACTCCGATCGTGTACATCGCGGCGCAATGGCAGCGGTCCAAACTTTCGGAGATTAAAGCGCAGGGCGGTGTTGCCGCCGCGATTGCGCGCCCGTTCCGGATCGCGCATCTGGAGCGCGTATTTACCGAGCTCTTCCATGTGAAATCCGGCTCCGGGCTGGAGGCGCTGCAGCGCGCGGTATCGGGGGCGGAAAAACTAGAGACGCTGCTCGGCCGGCGGCCTCGGGTGCTGCTCGCCGAAGACAACGCGGTCAATCAAAAAGTCGCGCTTCGAATGCTGGAAAAACTTGGCGTGGAAGCGACACTTGCCAAGGACGGCGAAACGGCCGTGACCGCGGCGTTGCAAGGCGGGTTCGACGTGATCCTTATGGACTGCCAGATGCCCGCACTGGACGGCTACCAGGCGACCGAATCGATTCGCGAGTCCGAACGCCGGATGGGCGCGCACGTTCCAATCGTCGCGTTAACCGCCAATGCCATGCAGGGCGATCGGGAAAACTGCGTCGCCGCCGGCAGGGACGATTACCTGCCTAAGCCGGTTCGCGCCGACGAACTCGAAAAAATGTTGGTGAAATGGTGCGACCCCGGGAATAAAATCGGCAAGAGCGGTCATAATGGTTCTACAGATGAAGATTCCTCTCATGACCGCGGCGCTTTTGAGTCTGCCACTTGCGGCGCAGTCGGAGTTCCAACCCCTGTTTGACGGGCGGACGCTCAACGCTTTCGAAGTCGACACAGCGGCGCTCTGGTCGGTCAAAGACGGCGTCATCACTGGCCGGCACAATGGTCTGAAGTACAACGACTTCCTGCGCACGAAGAAGTCCTACGGCAACTTCGTGCTGAAAGCGAAGTTTCGCTTGAAGGACGGCGCCGGCAACTCTGGCATTCAGTTCCGGAGCAAACCGGTTCCGGATTCGCATGAGGTCTCCGGCTTTCAGGCCGACATCGGCCAGCAGTACTGGGGCTGTTTGTACGACGAGTCGCGGCGAAAACGGGTGCTTGCGCAAGCGACGCCGGAATCGCTGGCGGGTCTCGACAAAACCGGCTGGAACGAATATGTCGTCACCGCCGACGGCGCCCGCATCACGCTGGAGCTCAACGGTAAGCGCACGGTGGAGTATGTCGAACAGGAGTCCGGCATCGCATCGACCGGATTCATTGCCTTGCAAGTGCACAGCGGTCCTGGCATTCAAGTTGAGTTCAAAGATCTGCTGATCAAGGAACTGCCGCCGACTCCGCCAACGCTGTCCGAACGGTATGGACCGGCGCCGGGCGATAAGGCGCCCGCGCTGGCCGCGGTCGATCAAACAGGGACGATTCGCGACTTCCGTTCGCTCTCCGGTCCGAAGGGTTTATTCGTATTGTTTATCCGCTCCGCGGATTGGTGACCGTACTGCAAGACTCAACTCGTGGAGTTGGGAACACAACAAGACGCGGTGCGGAAGCTGGGATACGGAATCGCGGCGTTGAGCTATGACAAGCCGGAGGCGCTGGCGCATTTCGCCAAGAGAAAGAACATCGGCTATCCGCTGCTCTCCGATCCAGAGTCGAAGGTGATTCAAGCCTGGGGGATCCTGAACGAAAAAGCAACCGGCTTCGCCATAGGCATTCCTCATCCGGGGCTTTTCATCGTCAACACCAATGGGATTGTCGAAGCGAAGTACTTCGAAGACGACTACACCGAACGCATGACTGTCGCCGCGATACTGGCCGGGCGGTTTCAGCAGCCGCAGCCGTCGGCGCGGGCGACGATCGAAAAACCGCGCATCAAGCTGACGACGAGCGCGAGTACGGCTGTCGTTAAGCCGGGGCAGAGAGTTCGGTTGGAGATCGAAGCCGTTCTAGCGGACGGGCTGCATGCCTATGCACCGGGCGCGCCATCCGATTTTATCCCGGTGAGTTGGACTGTCGCGCCATCGCCCGCGGTCAAACCGGCGGATGCCTTGTGGCCCGTGCCGAAGCAGATGATTCTTTACGGCTCTCCGCAAAAGGTTCCCGCTTATGAGGGGACGATTCGAATCTCGCGCGAGATTACGATCGGCAACCAGCGCGTGCTGACTTCGGGTGAATTGGAAGTTGCCGGCGAATTTCGCTACCAGGCTTGCAACGACAAACTCTGTTATCCGCCCGTGACGGTTCCGGTTTCGTGGAAGCTGCTGGTCGAAGGGCATGATCGGGAGCGGGTGCCGAAGGAGCTACAGCGCTAACGGTCGGTCCATTTCGATTCCGCGTCGGCGCGGCGAACGTAGTTCGCATCGACGGCGGCGGGGTGAAGCTGCCGGCCGGATACAAGTTCTGAAGCTGCGATTCGCCCGATCGTGGCAGCCAGCGCGCCGCCGACGTGGGATCGGCGGGCATCCGGCGGTAGAGCCGCATCGAACGGACCCGCGCCGGTCAGCACGAAAGTCACCTCCGCGGGAATTCGCGCCAGCCAGTCGCGCATCGGCGCAACGGTCTCTTCGATTACACAGCGGCCATCCGCGTTGTAGACCGCGCCAAAGATTTCCCCGCGGCGTGCATCGAGTATCGGCGTGCGCAGTTCGCCCTCGGCCAGCGCGGCCATCGCGCGCAGGTTGCTAATGCCGATCGCGGGTTTGTCCAGCGCCGCCGCCAAGCCCTTCATCGCGGTCAGCCCGACGCGCACGCCGGTGAACGAACCGGGCCCGCTGGCGCTCGCGAACAGGTCGATGTCGCGCGGGGTCAAACCCGATCGCTTTAGCAACGCTCCGATCTCGTCAAACAAGAGCTGATCATAGCCATCCGGCGCGCGCAGCTCGGTTTCGGCGATGGTACGTTCGCCGCCGCCAACGATCGCCACGCTGCCCAACACGGCCGTTGTATCGACGGCCAACACCAGCGGAGCGCTCACGGAACGAGTTTGAACACGCGGTCGATCGCGTATGCCTTTCCGTTGGCGTTAAGCGCGCTGACGCGCAACAACAAAACTCCGGGCAACTGTTTTTGCAAGCCCGGCGGGATCTTCAGCGTTCCCGACGCGCCCGTGCCCATCGCCCGATAACCTTGTCCATTGCTGGTCACTTCGCCGGTGATGAGATATTGCATGGCGCGCGTGGCTCGCGTTTGCCGCTTGAGCGTGATCGAATACTTTGTAGGTTTCGAAACCGAAATCGTATCGCCGGCCGGTTCGGCGATCTCGAACGGGACCATCTTGGCCTGCGACTCAAGCTCCTGCACCGGCACGTGGCGGGCTTCGAACTTGTAGGAACGGAGCATGCCTTCTTTCTTGCGGTCGCGTGAGATGTGCAGCACCCAATCCTGCGTGGCGTTGGGCGCTTCGCCCACCCACTTTTCGCCCTTCCAATCCTTCTGCCTGAGATACTCGCCGGTGATCGGATTGAACCAGTAGATCTCGTAGCCGTGTTTCTCCGTGAGCACTTCGACCGGGCCCGACGGCTTCTCGACATACACGATGTACTCGATGCCTTCCAGCGCCATCGCGCGCCCGCCGTCGACATCGAAGTAGGGTTCGAGATCCCAGTAGCGGGTCTTTGAGAAAAAGTCGAACCAGTTGGTCATGAACTTGGCGCCGGGCGAATCGGCGAACTTCTCGTCGAACGGAACCTGCTTGCCGCCGTAGGTGCCGGTGTTGCCGAACGTCGGATACTGCCCGTTCATCGCCGACCGCCAGAGGCGTTTCCGAAACTCTTCCGAAGCGACGTGGTGATCGTGGCTCTTGCCGGCGCCGCTGTTTTCATAGCCGAACTCGGAGTTCACGAAGGGCTTGGTGAAGATCTGGCGTTCGATTGCGTTGAGGTGATCGTCGGAACTCTGATACAGAATGTAGTCCATCCAGCCGTCGCCTAGCAGCGGCGCCGAGGTGGCCACCGTGTGCGCCGTTCTGGGGTGCCCGACGGGATCGTACTTCTTCAGCCACTCGCCAATTTCCCTGGCGACGGCCCGGCCGTCGGCGTACTCCTCAAACTCCTGCATCAACTGCCAGGTGATGCCATAAGCCGCGTAGCGCGAGGCGAGAAAGCGGATCAACCGCTCGCGCTGCGCGCGCTCCGGAAAATGCTTGGCCAAGTGGTTTTCATCGCGTCCGATAATCAGGTCGGCCGTGAGTCCCTTTTCGTTCATCGCGCGGACCCGTTTGTCGACCTCGTCGAAGAAGGCGTAGTTGGGCTTGTCCGGGGCGGGGAAGGCTTGCATGGGATCGGCGCCCATCAGATGCCCTCGAATGTGGTTGAACTTTTGTTCGGCGCGTTTGGAAATCAGAGCGTCGAACGCGCCGCGGTCAATCGAGGCGAACGTGTACATCGTGTCGCCCATCCACAGATGCGGCTTCCTGGTTTCGGTCATCGACCAGTGGCGGACATTGCGCGGAATTACATAGCCGGGATGATCGGACGGCGTGGCTTGAAACTGACCCTGCGTTCCGTTCCAGCGAGGCAGGTTGGAAGTGACGCGAAAATCCCAGGGGCCCGATTGAGCCGGCGCGAATCGGATGACCATCTTGCCGGCGCCGTCGTAATACGCGTAGGCTTGATAGGTCTTGAACTCGGGCGAGCGAACCTCGGCGCGCAGTTCCACGCTCCAATAAGGGTTGGGGTGTTGCTTACGTTCCTCGGCGTTCAGATCGAAGGCGATCTCGCAAGGCGAGTAGGCCGGCGTCGGCTGACACACCGTCTGCGCGAGGCAGGAAACACTCGTAATGACAAGCCAGCGGAACAGCATCGGATCTCCTATCAAACATACGACAATAGACGGATGCGTGTCTTAGCCGCCGTTTGCCTTTTTTTACACTTCGCCTCGCCCGCCGCCACGATCGCCGAGAAGACGGCAGGCATGCGGAAGATGCCAGGGTTTTTCCCTCTCTATTGGGACGCGAAGGCGGGAAACCTGTTTCTGGAAATCGAGCGTATGGGAGAAGAGTTTCTCTACTACACTTCGCTGGCCGGCGGGCTCGGTTCAAACGATGTGGGGCTTGATCGCAACCAGATCGGGCAGGAGCGAATCCTCCGCTTCGATCGCGTCGGCCCGAAGATCCTTTTGGTCGAAAAGAACCTGCGCTACCGCGCCAATACCGCCGACGCCGCCGAGCGCCGCGCCGTGGAGGACGCCTTCGCGCAGTCGACGCATTGGGGCTTCACGGTCGCCGCCGAAGATGGCGACCGCGTGTTGATCGATATCACGCCGTTCGTATTGCGCGACGGGCATCGGGCCGCCGACCGGCTTCGAATGGCCCGCTCGGGGACCTATCGTGTCGATGCGTCGCGATCGGCGCTCCATCTCGATCGGACTCGCAGCTTCCCGGACAACACCGAGATCGAAGTCTCGCTCACGTTCGCGGGAGAACCGCAGGGCCGCTACGTTCGTTCGGTCTCCCCCGACGCCGAGTCGATCACGCTGCGCGAGCATTATTCTTTCGTCCGGCTGCCCGACGGCAACTACAAGCCGCGGGCTTTCGACGCGCGGTCGAGTTTTTTCCCAACCGAGTACGCCGACTACGCCGCGCCGCTCGGCGACAAGGTTGCGCGGCGGTTGATCACGCGGCACCGGTTGGAACGAAAGGCCTCGGGAGAAGCCGTCAGGCCGATCGTCTACTACGTCGATAACGCCACGCCGGAGCCCATTCGCACCGCGCTTGTCGACGGCGCGCGATGGTGGAATCAGGCCTTCGAAGCCGCCGGATTCCGCGATGCGTTTCAAGTGCGTATTCTGCCCGCCGACGCGGACCCGCTCGACATCCGCTACAACATGATTCATTGGGTGCACCGTTCGACGCGCGGATGGTCTTACGGCGGCGCGGTGATCGATCCTCGCACCGGCGAAATTCTCAAAGGCAACGTCACGCTGGGCTCGTTGCGCATGCGGCAGGACTACATGATCGCCGAAGGCTTGCTGGCGCCCTATGAACAGGGAAAACCCGCCAATCCGGCGATGCGCGAGATGGCGCTGGCGCGGATACGGCAGTTGAGTGCGCACGAGGTGGGTCATACGCTTGGGCTCACGCATAATTTTGCATCGTCGGTGAACAACCGCGCGAGTGTCATGGATTATCCGCATCCGCTGATTGGTCTGAAATCCAACGGGGAGATCGACCTTGCGAATGCTTACGCAACGGGCATTGGCGAATGGGACAAGGTGTCGATCTCCTACGGATATTCGGCCGCCGAGCCGGCAGCGCTTGACAAGGTCCTGCGTGACGCGAGCGCGAAGGGGCTGCGCTTTATTTCCGATGCCGAAGCGCGCGACCCGGGCGGTTCGAATCCGGTCTCGCATCTATGGGATAACAACGCGAATGCGGTCGATGAGTTAAACCGCGTGATGGACATTCGGGAAAAGGTTCTCGCGCGTTTTTCCGCCGATGTGATCAAGCCGGGTGAGCCGATGAGCGCGATCGGCGACACACTTGTGCCGATTTATCTGATGCACCGCTATCAGACCGAAGCGGCGGCGAAATCGCTGGGCGGCGTCGACTACAACTACGCACTCCGCGGCGATGGGCAGTTCGCGACCAAGATCGTTCTGGCGGCCGAACAGCGGCGCGCGTTGGAGGCTTTGTTGCGGACTCTCGCGCCGCAACACCTCGATCTCTCCGAGAAGTTGCTTGCGCAAATTCCGCCGATCGCCTTCGGTTATGACGAAACGCGAGAGCAGTTTCGCGGCCGCACCGGCCGGACCTTCGATCCCGTCGCGGCAGCGGAATCGGCGGCCAATCATTCGCTGGGTCTATTGCTGAATGCCGATCGCGCGGCGCGGCTGGATCAGTTGCGAGCGCGCGACAACACGCAGCCGGGCTTTGCGTTTGTGATCGAACGCTTGCTGGCCGCAACCTGGAACGCGCCGGTCCGCGCCGGGATGCAGAGTGAAATCCAGAAGGCCGTCAACATGGCCGCGCTGCATCACCTGATGGCGCTGGCGGCCAATGAACAGGCCGCGCCGGGCGCGCGGGCGCAGGCGACGGGAGCGTTGCGAAGAGTGAAAGTGGCGCTGACGAAAAAGGGATCGAACGATCCGTCCTGGGAGGCGCTGAACCGGTTTGCGATGGCGCAGATCGATCGCTTCGAACGCGACCCGAAAGTGATACCGGTGCCGAAGCCGCTCGAACCGCCGCCGGGCCAGCCGATCGGTTGTCTCATGCCGGATCCGTTCTAAACGGCGACAATGGAGGAGTTATGTCCTCCCGTCTGATTTTTCCTTCGACGACCTCGCGCGCAACGAACTCGATCCGGCCCGGACGCCGGGCGATTCGCTCGCCCGTATTGGGCCGAGCCTTCGCGGCCTGTGCGCTGCTGACATGCGGTCTCTTGTTCGGCAAGACCCGAACGATGACGCTGGCGCAAGTTCTGGCCGCGGTCGGCGAGCAGAATCCCGATCTGGTCCTCGCGCGGCTTGACGAGAAGAAAGCGGCGGAGGCCACAAAGGCCGCGCACGACCCGTTTCGTCCAAAGCTATATGCCGGAAGCGGGCTGGCGTACTCGTCGGGCTTTCCGCTCAGTATCGAGGGTTCGGCGCCATCGATTCTCGAATCGCGCGCGATTGCCAGCGTTTTCAACAGACCGCTGCGGCTGATGATCGATAAAGCCAGGCAGGACGAAAAGACCGTGCGCATCGGAACCGAGATGAAGCGTGACGAGTTAGCCTATCGGACGGCGGCGCTTTATCTGGAAGCCGGGCGGCTTGCCGCCGTCGCGCGGAGCGTGCGGTCGCAGACCGAGAATTTGGAGCAAGTCGAGAAGTCGGTGCAGGCTAGAGTAGCCGAGGGCAGGGAGTTGCCGATCGAGACCCGGCGCGCCGCGCTTCGAGTCGCACAGTCGCGGCAACGCGCGCTGCAGATGGACTTGGCGCGCGTAGAAGCGGAGACCCAACTGGCGCTGATCGCCGGTTTGCCGGCCGGCGATCGTATTCAACCGGCCGAGTCCGAGGCCGCCGTTCGGCCGGCGGTGGATTCCGAGGAAGCCGCGGTCGCCGCCGCGATCGATGGCAGCATCGAAATCCGCCGGCTGGAATCGATGTTAACCGCCGCCGCGATCGAGAGCCGGTCCCACGCGGCTGCCGCCCTGCCGCGCATCGATCTGGTGGCGCAGTACGGGCTGTTCGCTCGATTCAATAACTACGATAAATTCTTCAACCGATTCCAACGCCACAACGGGCAGTTCGGCGTTTCGTTTCAGGTGCCGTTGTTTCCGAGCGCGGCGGCCAAGGCGCAGCGGGCGGCGTCGGATGTCGAAACCACCCGGCTGCGGTCACAGATCAACATGGAAAGGACGCGTATCGCGGTGCGGACCCGTAAAGCTTGGTCGGAGGTGAAGGCTTTCGAATCGAACGCCGAGGTCGCGCGGCTGGATTTGGACGTCGCGCGGGAGCAGACCGGTCTGCTTCTGGCGTTGCAGCAAGAGGGTCGCGTCACGCAAAAGCAGTTGGAAGAGTCCCGTTACATCGAGAACGAAAAGTGGATGGCGCTCTTTGATGCCCGTTATGCCGCCGACCGCGCCCGGCTAGATCTGCTTCGCGAAACCGGCACGCTTCTGGCGACTCTCCGCAACTAACTACTTCCGGAAGGGTTATATTGGTGGATTCATGCGCGCACTACGACCGATTCTCGCGATAACCCTTTTCCTTTCAATCTTTTCGCATACGGTGGTGGGCGCCACGCTGGGAACGGTGATCAACGTGACCGGCGGCGCCGCCGATATCGTGCTCGACCAGCAGCGCGATTTGCTGTATTTGGTCCGAAGCGTGCCCTACAATCGCATCGACGTTTTCTCGACCACGCAGCGGCGAATTATCGTTTCCATTCCGACCGACGCTAACCCGCTGGCGGCGGCGCTGAACGCCGATGGCAGCTTTCTTTACGTCAACTGCCATGACGCGGCGTCGGTGAACGTCATCGATACGCGGTCGAATCCGCCGCGGGTGGTCAACAAGGTGAGTCTGCCCGCTCGGCCGGAAGGCATTGCCGTCGGCGCCGACGAGCGGGTGCTGATAACCACGATCGGTTCCGGCGCCAACAACCTGCTAAACACGCTTCTGATCTACGATCCCAACGCCACCGACTCCGGCCGGAGCGTTTTAACCGTTCCGGTCGCGCCGCCTCCTCCGCTGCCGCCGCAGCTTCCTCCGCTGGCCGGCCGCACGTTTTTGGCAAATCGGAGCCAACTGCTGGCGACGCCGGATCGGACAAGAATTATTGGGCTGAATGCATTTCAAGCGACGAACCGAGTCGTTTTCGTCTACGAGGCCGCTTCGGGGTCGGTTTTGCGCAGCCGCATTGTCGGCGATACTTCCACGGTGCTGTCGGTGTCGCCGGACGGCTCCCGCTTCATGGTCGGGCTGCGGTTGTTTGAGACCGATTCGCTGACCGTGCTGGCGCAACAGAACGCCGCCAATGCGCCGTTCCCGGTTTCGACCAACATCACAGCGCAAGGATTCGCTCAGGCCGGTCAACAGTTCAACTTGCAGCAGAATCAGGGCGGCAGTATTTTCGCACCGGACGGATCCGCGTTGTACGCGGCGTTCAACATCGCACCCGTCGCCAATCCGCCGGCGCGTCCGAACATCACGCAGTTGATGATCAACGATCCCGATAACCTGTTTATCAACGACGCGCTCCAGTTGCCGGAGAATCTTGCCGGCAAGATGGTCATCTCTCCCGACGGTGGGACGATCTATGCGCTGTCGGAGTCCGGTTTCACGATCGTACCGCTCAACGAAGCAGTCCGAAATCCGATCCTTCAACCGTCCTCCAATAACATCTTGCTGGCCAACGACCAGTGCAATTCCACGGCCGAGGGGCGGACTATCCGGCTTGATATCGTGAACAGCGGCCGCGCGCAAGGGCCGATCGCGGTGACGCCGACTTTGTTGCAATCGCTCGGCGGCGCGCCAGTGCCGGGGCTCGGCGGGATCGGCGGACCAGGCGGGGGCGCGCCCGGCGGCGGAATCATTATCATTGGTCCAGGCCAGATTCCCGGCTTTCCTATTCCCGGGCTTCCCGGCGGCGGGCAGGTACCGGGAGGACTGAACAATCAGCAAATTGGGATTCTGCAAACCGCGCCCACTGTTCGGCCGGGCCGCGAAGGCAACAACGTCGTTTACGATCTCGTATTCAACAATACGAATACGAGGTCGCTCGGCACCGGTCCTTCTCACGATTTTCTTTTGACTTCGCCGCAGGCGGTTAACGTGCCATCGAGTTTTCGTGTCTATCAGAACTCGCGTAATACCGACTCGCGCGGCGAGATCGTTCCGATCCGGACCGGAATTTCTCCGAACGAAGGATTGGTGGATATTGTCAGCGATCCGGTCCGCGGAAGGCTCTACATCGCCAACTCGGGTCTGAACCGCGTCGAAGTGTATGACACGCGCGCCCGTCGGTTGTTGTCGCCAATCAAGGTTGGTCAACTCCCGCGCTCGCTGGCGATATCGCCGGATTCGTCGGTACTCTATGTCGCCAGTTCGGGCAGCGAAGCGATTCATGTCATCGATTTGGACAAGATGGAAGTCGCGGGCCGGATCAAGATGCCGGCTATTCCGTTTAACGGCAATGTCCCGGTTATTGCACCCTCGGTGATCGCGGCGACGCAGAACGGATTGCAGGTGGTCATGAGCAACGGCACGTTGTGGCGCGTGATCGGCGACGAACTCGTTCCGCGGCGTCTCAGCGCGGTCATTGGCGCCAACACGGTTCCACCTCCGCGCACGATGGCGGCGACGCCCAACGGCGAGTTCATGCTTCTGCTGGCCGGCAACGGGAATGCGTATCTCTATGACGCGGCCGTCGACGATTTTGTCGCCGCGCGGCAGGTTGCGCCGGCGCCGATCACCGGTTACTTCGGTCCGGTGAGCGCCGGCCCGCGCGGTCAGTATTTTGTCGTGAATGGACTCGTATTGAATCAGAGCCTTTCACCGATCGCCGGCGTTGGAAATACGCCGGGCGGCGGCGGGCTGCCGATTCGGCCGGGTGTTCCCAACATTCCGACAACGCGGCCGATCTCGGCGGTTTTCGCCGCCTCCGGCGCGCAGTTCTCCCGTTACACGCAACCGATTCGCGCTAACGCGAACGCTCCGGTTACCGATTCCCCAAACATAGAGCTTGTCGATATCAACACCGGCTTGACCGTGCGGCAGGTGCCCGTGCTCGAAGGACCGCTTTCGACGGTCATGGGGAACGCGCGGGCCAATATCGACGGCCGGACCATGGCCGTTGACGGTTCGCTGACGACCGCTTACGTTCTTTCGACCAGCGGGCTGAGCGTGGTGCCGCTCGATCCCCCATCGCCGGCCGGCCGGCCGGCGGTCGCGACCAATGGAATCGTCAACGTGGGCAGTTTCACGGCATCGGCGGCGCCGAACGCGCTGGTGTCGATTTTTGGACAAAACCTCGGGTCGGAGCAGGTCGCGTCCACGACGCCGCTGCCCTTGGTTCTGGGCGGAACCTGCGTGACGGTGAATAATACGCCGATTCCGCTTTTGATGGCTTCGTCAGGCCAGATCAACGCGCAGATTCCAACCGAACTGGCCGTCGGCCGCCATACGATGATCATCCGGTCGATCGACCGGAAGATTTCTTCCCAGCCGGTCCAACTCACCGTCACAAAGTACGCGCCGGCGGTGCTGACCGAACCGGAATCGAACCGCGCCTTGATCTTTCGGGCCAACGGTGAGCCGATCACGCCGCAACGGCCGGCGAAGCGGGATGAGCCGATCGTCATGTACGCCGTTGGCCTCGGCAATCCCAGAGGGACTACGCGGATCGCATCGGGAGCGCCCGCTCCCACCGATCGCACGTTTGAAACCGACGCCGTCAAAGTGTACTTTAAGAAGGTCGAATCGGACGCCGACAAGACGCGCGGTTTCCGCGCCCAAGAGGAAGTGATCGTTGACTGGAGCGGCTTGGTGCCCGGCTACGTCGGGCTGTATCAGCTCAATATGCGCGTACCCGGCTTCCACGAAAAGGGCCAGCGGCTGGAGGTTGTCGTCACGATCGGCGGCGTCAATAGCTCGATCACCGGGCCGGTCGTTCCATGGGTTTCGGTGGAATAGCGTCTAAACGAAACGGCGCTATCGGCCGATAACAGAAAAGGGACCCTCCAACGCGGCCTGCTGGCGCGCTATGATGATGGACGTTCCCTCACGCTGCAATGAACGCTAAACATATGTCTCAATTTTTGTTTCGGACTTTGATTGCCACCCTGGCGCTGTTTCTGGTCGGTTGCGGACCGGAAGCGAAGAAAAAGCGCGCGATGGAAGGGGGCAACAAGTACTACGATGAAGGCCAATACAAACAGGCCCGGCTGATGTACTTGAACGCGATCAAGGGCGATCCTCGATTCGGCGAGGCCTATTACAAGCTGGCGCTGACGAACCTTCGGTTGGGCAATGCCGGTGAGGCCGTTGGTAACCTGCAGCGCGCAGTCGAACTGTTGCCGGATAACATGGATGCACACAGCAAACTGGCCGACATCTATCTAACCGCGTATGCTTCAAACCCGACCAAATTCAAAGGGTTGATGAAAGACATCAAAGATCTGGCCGGGAAGATGCAAACACGCGGTAAGGGCAGCTTTGAGGACTTGCGCATGCAAGGGTTCATTTCGTTGGCCGATAACGATGCCGAGAAGGCGCTCGAACATTTCCGCGCGGCCGACCAGAGGAAGCAAGGCGATTCGTCGCTTCAGATAACGATGATTCGCACGATGCTGGTCCTAAAGCGAGTGGATGAAGCGATTGAGTACGCCAAAAAGATGATCGAAGCCAACAAGTCGGCTTCGCGGGGATACGAAGCGTTGTACGGCATTCAGCTGTCACAAAACAAGATTGAGGAAGCGGAGAAGATACTTGATCAGAGGAGGGCGAACATTCCCAAGGATGCCGGCAACTACCTTCGGTTGGCCGCCCACTACCTCGGTACTCGCCAGAACGAGAAGATGGAAAAAATTCTCGCGGAGCTGCTGTCGAAACGAGCGGAGTTTCCGAACGCCTACCAGGACGTCGGGGATTTTTACTATCGCATTCGTTCCTACGACAGGGCGGCGACCGCTTATACCGAGGGCGGCCAAGCGGATTCCGCTAGCAAGCGAAGCTTCGATAAGCGATTGATCGAGGTTCGGGTGGCGCAAAATCGAGCCCAGGAAGCGCTCGAGATGACCGAGAAGATCCTCAAGGACGACCCGAAGGACCCGGAGGCGATTGCGATGCGCGCGTCGCTTTGGCTGTATGCCGGAAAGCCGGAGCAGATTAATACCGCGATTACAGAGTTGCAATCGGTTGTGAGCAAGATGCCGGAGAACTTCGTCCTGCGCTATAACCTGGGCAGAGCCTTGATGGCGAAGGGAGATCTGGATGCCGCCCGCGTTCAGTTCGCCGATGCGCTGCGTTATCGCCCGGATTACATTCCGGCACGCGTCGCCTTGGCGCAAACCCTTCTGTCGCGCGGCGAGTACGCGGCGGCGCACAGCGCGGCCAACGAGATTTTGCAGATAGATCCGGCGAATCAATTCGCGCGCTTGATCCAATCCCAGGCGCATCTGGCGCAGGGAAAGTATCAGGAATCTCGGGGCGTCCTGGAGAACGTGCTAAAGATGAACCCGAACAATCGGGATGCCGCCTATCAACTCGGATACGTTTTCTTCCGGGAGAAAAGATTCAAAGAGGCCGAAGGAATTTTTACACAGTTGAGCAAGCTGACGCCGCCCGACATACGGGGCGCGCTTGGCCTCGCCGAGGTCTACGAAGCAAACGGGCAGGGCGACAAGGCGCTTGGAGTTTTGCAAGCCGAAATCGACAAGTATCCCAAGGCGCCGGTGTTACGGTTGGCGTGGGGCAACATCGCTGTGCGGGCAAAGAAGTTCGACGAAGGGATCGCGGCGTTTAAAAAGGTCCTGGAGGGCGATCCACGGAATTTCGACGTGCATATGCGCGTTGCCGAGGGGTACCGTCAGAAAAAGTCGCTCAACGAGGCCATCGACTATTGGAAAAAGGCCGCCGAGTTGATGCCCACCCATGTGAGTCCGGTGCTTTTCCGGGCGATGGCGTTGGATGAAGTCAGCCCAAGGACCGAAGCTGCGCCGCTCTACGAACAGGTGTTGAGGCTGGAACCCGACAACGCGGTGGCTCTCAATAACTATTCCTACTACTTGGCCGATCAGGGCGCCAATCTCGATCTTGCGCTTACTTACGCGCAGAAGGCCAAGTCCAAGCAGCCGGACGATCCCATGGTCGCCGACACACTGGGCTACATCTACCTGAAGAAGAATCTTCCGCAGAACGCGACTCCGATCTTCGAAGACCTCGCCGGCAAACATCCCAAAATGGCGCTTTTCCATGTCCGCCTCGCGACAGCGTACTTTCAGTCGGGCCAAAGAGAGAAGGCGCGTAAAGCCTTGGACGATGCGCGGAAAAATAACCCGTCCGACACGGACAAACAACTCATCGCCGCATTGGCCGGTCGTCTCGGCTAAACTCGATTCCAATGAATCGACACGGCCCTTCGAAGCGCCAGCTTGCAGTTCTCTTGGTTCTGGCGCAGGCGGTTTTCGGTCAACCGGCTTGGCGCCGGTTGCTTCCTCCGGGGACCCACCCGATACCGGCTTCGGATCCGAAATCGATCTACAGCGTCCTGGTCTCGCTGCCGATCCCGGCCGACCAGGCCACACCCGCCCCGGTAGCGGTTAAGGTCGGCGCCGCGACCGGCGCCGCGAAACCACTACATGCCGGCGATGGCGATCTCTACACTCTGATCCGAGGCGGGGCGGGGGCGCATATCGTCACCGGGGCGCCGGTTGCCGTGCAGGTTACGCCGATTGGGCAACCGGCCAGCGTCGAAGCCGAACCGAACGATTCTCCAGCTACCGCCAACTCGGTCCAACTCGGCCAGACGATCTGGGCGTCCGGTGACGAGGCGTCCTACATTCCTCCGGAGATATCGACGCACATCGATCAGAAGCCGCTTACCGATTGGTTCCGTTTTGAATGGAAGGGGAACCGCCCTCAGTTGCTGTACCTGTCGATCGAGCTGGTGGATCGCGATAACATTCCAGTCGACGTAAGCTTGCACCGGATGAAGAACGGCGCGATTATCGAGCACACCGATGGTGAGGATCCGGTTACGCTCCCGCACGAGGTCCAGGCATTGGCGGGAAATAAGTTCACGACGCGCATCTTGCGCGAGCCGGGAACCTACTACGTTCGTGTCAATCTGAGCCACCCGTTCTATCGTCTGCAAACGCGGCTCTACGATCCGCCGGTGTACCGCGACCCGGCCGTAGCCGCTCAAACGGCGATCGACTATCTGATCGGTGCGGGGGACTCCTGGCACGCCAACACGCCCCGGCGAGGCGGGATCTTCCACCGGGCAGCGAGCAACCATCAGGAAACGACACTCTGCGTCGCCTGCCACGTCACGCACTTCACGCAGCGGGCACAGCTCTATGCCGTGCGAAACGGATACCGGGTCAACTATCCCCACCAGCTCTCGTTTCTGGCGGAGCGTTTCTACAATAATCCTCGCCCCTTGTACGGTTTCGAGGCCGAAGGGGCCGTCTGGGCCAGAGTCATCTCGGCGGCGGCCAACGTGTTGAGCCGGATGTCCCATCTGATGTCGGTGTTTGAGACCGAACTCACCGGTGACAGGCGCTCGGCGTATCATCAGCGCGTCGGCGAATATCTGAAGATCTACTATAAGGATCGAGTCAAGTTGCCGGGCGACGAGACCAACGGCAACACCCCGCTTGTCAGTCCTTACGAGGTCGCGTGGTACTCGTGGGAGGTTACGCGCGATCCGGCGATCTCGGCGCTCATCGACCAGGATCACGAGATCAAGAACACGATCGACCTCTGCTATCAAACGCTGGCGCTGGCGGCGATCGACAGGACGAAGCATGCGGCGAAAATTCAGTCCAACGCGCAACGCATACTCGCGCTCCAGAGGGGAGATGGGCAGTGGTCGGCGCGCTTCGACGAGAAGTCATTTGCCGCCGAGTTTCAGACCGGCCACGCACTCTGGGCATTACACGCGGCCGGAATTCCGCGCGACAACCCGCAAGTCGCCAAGGGGCTCGCGTATTTGCTAAGCCGTCAGCAGCCGTTCGGCGGTTGGCTCGATCCACTCCAACCTTACGAGAACTTTCGCACGCCGTTCCGCGAGACGCAAATGGCGGTCCTCGCCCTTACCTCGTATTACCCGATCGAGCGGAAACAGCGGCCCTGGGGCGCCGTGAGCGCCGGGTTGCCGGCAACGCTTGAATCGCTAAACAACCAATGGGATCGCCCGGAGGCGGCGCGAATCGCCGAAATCGAAGCGCTCGCTGGTTCTTCCGAACCGTTGATTCGCGCGCAGGCGCTGGAGACGCTGGGCCGTTTCGGCGTAACCAGTTCGCTTCCCGGCGCCATCAAGCGACTGGAGGATCCCAGCAAACTCGTCGCGCGGTCCGCGGCGTGGACGGTTCGGCAGATCTACAACCGCCGGCCGGAAGCGCAGGCCGAGCCTCTGATTGCGGCCCTAAAATCCGGCAGCGAGCGCCAGCGCTGGGGCGCCTCGCGTGTGTTCGCGTCGCACTTTTCGGCGCTTGCCCGGCGAGACGAATTCGCCGAACCGCTGCTTCGTTTGCTCGGCGACAAATCTCCGGCGGTGGCTCTGCACGCGGTGAAGGCTTCCTGGCAGTTTTGGTATTGGACGCCGTCCACTGCCGTACGAGAGCGAATCGAAAGCGAGGTTCTCGGCGCGCTGAAGAATCCACTTCACCCTTGGGTCGAGCGTGGGCTGAAGGAATCGGTCTACAACCTCGCCGATGAGAATATTCGCTATCTGTACAACAACTGGGTGCCGGTCATCGCCAAGGCCGAGGACCGGGAGCGGGTCATTCGCGGCCGGCTCGCCGTCGAAGATCGTCTGGCGGCGAAGTTCGCGGATGTCCTCGAAAAAGGCCCGGCGCTTCAAGCGGGGCGCCTGCTTGCCGGTCTTTCGGAATTCGAACTCCGGCGCGGCGACGTTTACGATCCCAAGGCCGACCGTTCGACGCCGTTCCCGGCGGTCTACAATCGCATCGGCAACGATGTCGAAACGACGGTCTTCTTCGGTCCAGCCAACGATCGGATGGCCCGTGCGATCGCACCCTATCTGAAATCGGACGATGCCGAGACCCGGCGTGTCGCCCTATTGGCCGCGCAGGTTGTTCGCGACGTTCCGTTCGCGCAAGTCAGCCGTCTGGCCGGGCCGCTGGCTGGCGATCGCGAACCGTTGCTGGCCGCCATCAAGGCCTCCCGGCCGCCCGCTCCGAAACCGGCGGCGGGCGGGCGCGCCACGCCTTCCGGCGTCCGGCCGGACGACGACTACTTTCGTGGCTACGTCGAGCCAATTCTTTCCACCCGAGGCAGAGACGGCCAAGCCTGTTTGCATTGCCACGCCTCGCACACTCTGTTTAACGGCACGCTTTCGACGGCGCGAAACGTTATCAATCTCGCCGATCCGGAAGCGAGTTTGATTCTCCAAAAACCGACCTCCAGCGCCGAAACCGAAGGCGTTGTAAATGCGGGCAAGATGGCCCATGGCGGAGGTGTCCGATTCGAACGCGGTTCTCCGGAGTACAACACGATCCTGAATTGGATCCGAGGAACCAAACCATAGTGTTCCAGCATCCGGCGGTCCGATACGTGGGGCCTTTTGTCGTCTTCCTCGCTCTGCTGGTCGTTCAGCCCTACAACCCATTGCCAGGGCCCGTTGAGCAAATCGTGCGCGTTGCCATTCTTGCCGGCGCGATCTGGTACTTCTCCCGCACCGCGGTCGACTTCCGCCTCGCGTCTCCGGCGATGACCGTTCTGGCCGGAATCGGTGTGTTCGTCATTTGGATCCTGCCGGATCTCCTGTTCCCCGGCTATCGCAGCCATCAGATCTTCACGATGTTCGGAGAGGTGAGGACTTCGATTCCGAGCGCGGACCTTTTGTCTCCGGTCGTGCTGATCTTTCGCACGATCCGCGCCGCGCTTTTGGTGCCGATTCTCGAGGAGTTGTTCTGGCGCGGCTGGCTCATGCGCTGGCTCGAAAACCCCTACTTCGAAACGGTTCCGTTCGGCAGCTACGCAGCCAAGGCGTTCTGGATCTGCGCTCTGCTTTTCGCCTCCGAGCACGGTCCGTACTGGGATGTCGGGTTGCTCGCGGGCGTCGCCTACAACTACTGGGCGATCCGAACCAAGAGACTGGGCGACTGTATCCTCGCCCACGGTGTGACGAATCTCTGCCTCTCGACCTATACGATCGCGACCGGGAAATGGGAATACTGGATGTAGCGCCTCAGTCGATCAGGTCGAAGAAGTAGACGAACCGGTCGGCGCCGTCGTGGTAAATCAAATCGACGCGGTGGCGGCCAGAAGCCAATCCGATCGGCAAGGCTACGACATGTTCGGCGGCGCCGCAATCCGACTCTAATACGATCGATTCGATCTCCACCCGGCATTTGCCGACCGGGGTGGCATCGAGATACTGCAACTGTAGCTGGATTCGCCGTCCCGCGCTCTTTGGCACTTGCTGCATGACGCCCCCGCTCCGCAGCGTTCCCGGAAACAACTGTACCGCGACGGCCGCGGGAGCGGCGGTGTTTCGATCGCGCCAAAGCCGCGTTACGGGGAATGTCAGCAACAGAACCGCGGCCAGCGCCAGTGCCATTGCGTAGGGAGAAACAGCGGCGCGTCTCGGCTTTGAGAGGGCCGCTGCTAGCGCAATCCGGCTTTGTTGGTGCGTTGCCGCGAGGTAGTCGCCGATTGCTGCCGCCTCGGCCGGCGACAACCGCCCGTGCGCCAGTGAATCGATGGACTCGTTTTCCCAATCCGCGAACGAATCCGACAGTTCCGAATCGGCCAATAACTTCTCGCGCAATGAGTCTCGTTCGCTCTCCGAGAGTTGGTTCGAGATGTAGCGCATGTAAGCCTCCGCGTTCACCATGTACCCTTACCCTTAGTGTTGTTCGGCACGGATCCATCACGCACTAATTGTCCGCGCACGCATGTCTCGAGCTTCTCCCGCAAGCGCAGCGCCCGGTTGCGAAGCGCGTTCAGGGCAAGGCCAAGCGCCGCGGCTTGTTTCTTCCGATTGAAGATCCGGGCCATCTGATCGCCCTGGTAGTAGCCCAAAACCAAAGCGCGTTGAGCGCCGTCGAGCGCCGCAAGACACCGTTCCAGCGCCGCGTGCGCGCGTTCGATTTCGTTCCCGCTCGTTTCGCTCGCCGGGTGATCGCCCTCCAGCGGAAGGGCCCGCTGCCGTTGCGCGATGTCCTCTTTCACAAGGAATCGGACGATTCCGCTCAGGTAGGCCGGCACGTCGGCAATCGCTTCTCCCCCGACCAGCCTCCGCGCGAGCCGCGTGAAGGCCTCGTCGGCCAGCGACTCCGGATCACTTGTGCGTTCCCATCGCAATACCCGAATCAGCCGCAGGCGCAACTCTTCATACCGAACCGCCGCGGCGTCGCGTTCGGGCGCGAGCGCCGCAAGTAGCTTCTCGAATGCATTCGCATCGAGCGTCCACCTTGGCGAAGAGTACATTACTTGTATTGTCTAACGCCAATACCCGTGCAATGCAAATCCCGCCCAATACCAAGGATGCAGCCAGCGAGGATTCTTTCGCATTGCCGCCTGCGCCTCCGATAGCGCCTTTGGAGGGGACAACCTCTTGCGCAGAAGGTTCGAATAGAACTCTCGCATGAACGCCGCGGTCGCCTGGTCGTCGACGCTCTACAGCGTCGCCAGCAAGCGGTTGGCGCCCGAATGCAAAAATCCATGCGTTAAACCTAGCCAAAAATATTTGAAATTTGATTTCCATCGGCCGCTGAAGGATGATCGGTTTGCAAGGACTGGTCAACCGGAGGCAACCGATGGAAACATTCACAAAGCTGTTTG
>VFZW01000003.1 GCA_016871055.1 Acidobacteriota bacterium | reverse complement strand
TTCAAGGTCACGGTGCCGAATGACTGACAACGGGGCAGCGAAAGCCGGAATCTGGAGCGGCTTCAGCCGCGTCCTGCGACTTTCAGTCGCCCATCGACCCCACCGCCTTCAGGCGGTGGTTGTTCAGAGACGACGATCTGCAACCGGGCGTGTTCAGGATACAGGGCGATAATATGTCCGTGGACTGGGGCAAATATTCAAGTGCGAAAGAGACGCGAATGCGAGGAACAATACCTTCGGACAATGCGGTCGTACAGTTGCCAGTGCGGGGCATTCGCGCAATTCGCCCACTGGACGTCGCACACAAACCGATAGTCGGCAACAGGTCTCACTCGGGAGTTCCGCTCCCCGCCTTGCGCGAGGACTTGAACGAGGCTCGACTCGCACTCCTGGAAATTGTACGAACCGTAATTAGACATGGCTAGGCGACCCATGACAAGCCGGAGCGCAGTTAGATGTCCAAATTCCTCACATCTAACGCATTCGTCTCAATAAACTTCCGCCGGTTCTCCACATCCTCGCCCATGAGAGTCGAGAAGATCTGATCCGCCTCGGTTATATCCTGCAAGTCCACGCGCAACAGCGACCGCTTCTCCGGGTTCATCGTCGTCTCCCAAAGCTGCTCGGCATTCATTTCGCCTAGCCCTTTGTACCGTTGCACGTTCGCATCGCGCATGCCTTCGTCCTTGACGTAGGCCAGCAGTTCGCTCCAGGACGCCTTCGTATCCTTGCGCTCGTCGCGCGCAACGACGAAGGGCGGCTGGTTGTACTTCGCAATCTGCTTCGCCAACAGGCGCAGACGGCGATAATCGCCTTGGCCGGCAAGCTCAAATCCAAGCGACCGCTCCATACCGGTGGGATCCTTGTACGACACGCTCCAGGCATCGTGCAACTCATCGGCCACCAAGGTCGCATCGACATGCAGCGGCTTCAGTAGCTCCACCAGCGCTTCAACGTTTGCCTTCAGTTGGAAGTCGGCTTTCGAATCGAGCACCAGTTCCGGCCGTGTCATTACGTCGGCCACGCGCGCTTCGCGCAGCCGCTTGCTCAACCCTTCGTAGTAGTTGTTGAAGTCGTCGAGCGAGAACAGGAAGTTGCGGCACTCGGCGCCTTCGATCGACTGGCGATCGTTCTCGGGCCCGAACTCGAGCTTTACGCCTTTGGTCGCGCGCTGCAGGATCTCCCGCGTGAACTCGCGTTGGTCCTTGATGTACTTCTCGTCCTTGCCCTTCTTAATGCGATAGAGTGGCGGCTGCGCCACGAAGACGTGGCCGCGCGTGATCAGCTCCTGCATGTGGCGGAAGAAGAACGTCAACAGCAGCGTACGGATGTGCGAGCCGTCGACGTCTGCGTCGGTCATGATGATGATCTTGTGATAGCGCAGCTTGGCAGGATCGAAGTCGTCCTTGCCGATGCCGGCGCCGATCGCGGTGATCATCGCCCGAATTTCGTCGTGGCCCAGCATCTTGTCATAGCGGGCTTTTTCGACGTTGAGGATCTTGCCTTTGAGCGGCAGAATCGCCTGGTATTTGCGCTCGCGGCCGCTCTTGGCGGTGCCGCCGGCGCTTTCGCCCTCGACCAGATACAACTCGCAGCGCGAGGGATCCTTCTCCTGACAATCGGCCAGCTTGCCGGGCAGACCGCCGGAATCGAGCGCGCCTTTTCGGCGGGTCAGATCGCGGGCTTTGCGGGCGGCTTCGCGAGCGCGGGCCGCGTCGATCGCCTTGCCGACGATCCTCTTCATTGTGGTCGTGTTGCGGTCGAAGTACTCGCCGAGCTTTTCGTTGATCAGCTTGGCGACGTCGCCGGACACATCGCTGTTCAACTTGCCTTTGGTCTGACCTTCAAACTGCGGCTGCGGAATCTTCACGCTAATCACCGCGGTGAGACCTTCGCGCACGTCGTCGCCGGAGAGGTTTTCCTTCACGTCCTTGAACAGGCCGGCGTTCTGGCCGTACACGTTGATCGTGCGGGTCAGCGCGGTGCGGAAACCGGTCAGGTGCGTGCCACCGTCGACGGTGTGAATGTTGTTGGCGAATGTGAAAATGATGTCGGAGTAGGAGTCGTTATACTGCAACGCGACTTCGATCGTCAGCAAACCGCCGTTCGGCAGATCGCGCTCGCCTTCGAAGTAAATCGGCTTGTCGTGCAGGACGTTCTTGCTCTTGTTGAGGTGCTTGATGAATTCGGCGATGCCGCCCTCGTAGTGGAACTCCTGCGAGTGCACCGGATCGGCGCGCTCGTCGGTGAGCGTGATCGTCAGGCCCTTGTTCAAGAACGCCAACTGCCGCAGGCGCGAAGCCAGCGTGTCGAAGTTGAAGACCGTCGCGTCCATGATGGTCGGATCGGGCCGAAATGTGACGCGCGTGCCGGTCTTCTTGCCCGCCTTGCCGCCTTGCTTCAACGGCGCGAGCGGAATGCCGCGCGAATACTCCTGCGTCCAGGTATAGCCCTGCCGCCAGATTTCGATTTCAAACGCCTCGCTGAGCGCGTTTACGCAGCTTACCCCGACGCCGTGGAGACCGCCCGAAACCTTGTAGCTGTTCGAGTCGAACTTGCCGCCGGCGTGCAGCTTCGTCAGCACCACCTGCGCCGCCGAGACGCCCTCTTCCTCGTGGATGTCGACGGGAATACCGCGGCCGTCGTCCTCGACCATCACGGAATTATCGGACCGGATGACGACAACGACCTTCGACGCATGGCCGGCCATGCATTCGTCGACCGAGTTATCGACGACTTCGTAGACGAGGTGATGCAGGCCCATGTCGCCGGTCGAGCCGATGTACATGGCGGGGCGCAGACGGACTGCTTCTAAACCCTCGAGAACTTTGATGCTACTTGCGCCGTATTCGTTCGGGTTGCTGCTAGAGGTGCTCAATGTGGTTTATTCCTAGGTAACGCTTCAGATCCGCATCGGCATGACGACATACCGGTATTTGAGGTTGGTGTCGCCGGCGGGGCGAAGTTCGCCGGCCGCGCCGGAATCTTTGAAGTGGAAAGTCACTGAGGGCTCGTCGATGGCCCGGAGAAAATCGAGAATGTACTGGGCGTTGAAGCCGATATCGACCTTGGCGCCGTTGTAGTCGACCGTAATCGTCTCTTCCGATTCGCCGGTCTCCGACAGCGACGAGTGTAAGGTCACCTCGCCATCGGCCGCGCGGAACTTGATGGCGCGGGAACGTTCGTCGGAGAACTGCATGACGCGTTCGAGCGAGCCGCGCAGGACGTCCTTGGCCAGCACGATGACATTGGCGTGTTCTTTCGGCAGGACGCGTTCGTAGTCGGGGAAATTGCCGGTCAGCTTGCGGCCGATCAGCAGGCGGTCGCCGATCTGGAAGAATAGGTGGTTCTCGTCGCCCGCGAACGACATCATCGTTCCTTCGGCCGATTCGGCGGCGACCTTCATTAGCTCGTTCATCGCCTTGCGCGGAAGCAGCGCGCGGAAGGGTTCGTTATTTTGCAGCTGCAGCTCGAGCGGCGCCTCGACGGCCGCCAGGCGGTGGCTGTCGGTCGAAACCATCACCAGACCCTCGGGCCGGACCAGCAGCAGCGCGCCATTTAGCGTGAAGCGCGATTCTTCCGCGGAGATGGAAAAGATCGTTCGCTGGATCATGCCGGCGAGAACCTTGACGGGAAGCTGCGCGATCAGCGCGGGCATCTCCGGCAACTCGGGAAAACTCTCGCGGCTCATGCCGGCGATGCGCGTTTTCGATTTGCCGCAGGTCAACGACGCCCACTGGTTATCGCCGAACTTGACGACGATCTCGCCTTCCGGAAGCAGGCGGACGTAGTCCATCAGTTTCTTGGCCGGGATGGTACCCGACCCCGCCTTCTTCACCTTCGCCGGACAGGCCGTGCGTATGCCAAGCTCCAGATCGGTGGCGGTGAGGACGATGCGATCCTCCTCAGCCTCGATCAGCACGTTCGACAAAATTGGAATCGTG
The DNA here is from genome assembly GCA_016871055.1 of Acidobacteriota bacterium. GTDB lineage: Bacteria > Acidobacteriota > Terriglobia > Bryobacterales > Bryobacteraceae. Next base: position 58,833 of record VFZW01000003.1, on the reverse strand, counting down.
GACTTCTTCTCGACAACGCCTTGCGAGAGCGCCAGTTCGCGCACCAGGTCCGCTCGATTGATTGTGAATTCCATTGTTGCCGCCTTTGCTCTGCTCTTCCGGTTTCTTAGTAGAGAATGAAGAGAACAATTACTGTACCGGAATCGTAGGAGTTGTGGATATGTTGAATTCTCTCTAAATTATACAAAACCAAAGTGCTTCCCGCCACACACGACTGCGGATTTTGTTGAGGGAAGTTGCGGAAGATTTCGGCGCCTCAACTGTTCCACAAGCTTCCTCAACCCCAAATCGACCCTGGCTGTGGAAACCACGCCTAAGTCTCTCAAAACGCATCGATCACGCTGTGGATAAGCCTGTTCAGATCGCTATCATGCTGCCGGAGCTTCTCGATCTTCTGGATCGAATGCAGGACCGTCGTGTGATGCTTGTTGGCAAAGTGCCGGCCGATCTCCGGCAACGACGCCGGCGTCAGTTCCTTGGCCAGGTACATCGCGATCTGACGTGGATAGGCGATGTTCTGCACGTTCGTCTTTAACTTGAGTTGCGCCGGCTGCATGCCAAATTTATCTGCTACCGCTTTCACGATGGCCTCAATTGTGATGCGGCGTTCCGATCCGGCGCTCAAGTTCTTTAATACCTGCTGCGTCATCGCCAACGTGATTGGGGATTCCGTCACGCTGGAGTAGGCGATCAACTTCACCAGCGCGCCTTCGAGCTCGCGGACGTTGGACTTCGTCTTCGTCGCGATGTGGATGCGAACCTCCTCCGGCAGACGTACGCCTTCCGCCTCTGCCTTCTTGTCCAGGATCGCCATTTTCGTTTCGAGATCCGGCGGCTGCACATCGACCATCAGTCCCCACTCGAAGCGGCTGCGAAGCCGGTCCATCAAGCCTTGTACGTTCTTCGGCGATTGGTCGGACGAGATGACAATCTGTTTGCCGTGTTCGTGTAACTCGTTGAAAGTATGGAAGAACTCTTCCTGCGTCCGTTCTCGGCCGGCTAGAATCTGGACATCGTCGACCAGCAGCGCGTCAGCCTTTCGGTAATGCTTATGGAACTGGCTCATGCGATCAGTGCGGATGCAGGCGATCATCTCGTTCATAAACCGTTCGCTCGATGTGTAAACCACGCGCGACCCGGGGGACCGTTCCATCAACGCCCGTCCGATTGCGTGCATCAGATGTGTTTTTCCCATTCCGACGCCGCCATAGATAAACAACGGGTTGTAGCGCTCGGCCGGTTTATCGGCAACCGCGCGGGCGGCGGCGTGCGCAAACTGATTACACGACCCGACGACGAAGTTCGCGAAGCTGTATTTGGCGTTGAGCAGCGAAGCCGCCGGTGAAAACTGAATTTCGCTCTGCGGGCGATCGGCAACCAGATTCGCAAGCGGCGCGGGCGCCGCGCCAACTTCGTAGACCACACTTTTTACGTTCAACTGCATCGCCCGGATCGCCGAATGGATGTTCTCGGCGTACTCCTGTTCCATCCACGTTTTGGCGGCGTCGCTCGGAACACGGACGACAACGGTTCCGCCAAATTCTTCGCGCTGTTCGGTCGGCGCGATCCAGTTTTGAAAACTCTCGGCGCTCACGTTCCGCGCGAGTTGTTGTTTGATCTGATCCCAGGTGGTCATAGTTGTTCAAATGCAGTGAAGACGAACGAATACCACAAGTTTTCCACAGCTGTGAAAAAACCAGTGGATTAGTTTGTTGGCAGAGGATGTTCCACTGGTGAGAGCTGGGAGGAGACCCCCCAATTTAGCTGAGTGGAACAGCGGTGCGGAACCTTAGAATAACACAGACGCCGGGATCTAATACAAGCACCACGAAGAACAATAACTCCCTTGTTTTCAGTGAGAAAACATTTCCAATCGAAATTGTTTCTATTCTGTGACGATCGCCTGACACCCCCGCCGGGAATCCGACAATTGTGTTACAGTCGGTTCCGGGGAATCGAAATCCCGGGTTGTGGAAATTTCGAAAAAAGCATTTGATGGAAATTGCCCCGCGTCCGCGCTTTTGATAGCGTAGGGACAATAGAGCGGATTCCGCGAAGTTCGAAAAGACAACATGACAGTCAGTATTCGGATAGGTGGTATGTTGGCGCACATCAGCGCGATGCCGCGTCAGGGCGGCGGGGATGCTGGGAATGCGTCGATGCTGCGGCGGTCGCGATTTGATCCCGTCTCGACACAGCGATTGCGGGAATTGTTGGCCAGGGACGCCGGCCCGATCGTCGCGCGATACCGCGATGCCGATGTAATGGAAGAAGTCGCCAAGCGCGTCGAATCGGGCCGCTGGACGATGTCGGTTGTAACGGCGCCGCAGACAACAACGACGCTCGATTTGGCGGGCGCGATCGAAGCGGCGAAGAAAGCGGCTGGCGCGGGCGGAAGTTCATCTTCGAAGAAAGACCCGTCGCAGGACTCGAAGAAGACCTGGATTGAGATCGAACTGATCGATGCGAAGAAGTGTCCGGTCAAAGGAACGAAGGTCGTACTCACACTGCCGGACGGAACGGTCGTCGAAACGGCGCTGAACGACAAAGGTGTTGTGCGCAAGGACGGCATCGACCCAGGCACCTGCAAAGTGAAGTTCCCCGATCTCTGCGGCAAGGAGTGGTCCAAGTCCGGGAGTTTCGCGGAAGGCAAGTCGGTCGAACTTTTCAAACACGCTCCGAAAATTCCGGCCGGCCCATACACGGTGAAGCAGGGCGACCACATTAGCGCGATCGCGCACGATGCGGGGTTCGTCTTATGGAAGACCATTTGGGACGACGGCAAGAACGCCTCGCTGAAAGGCAAACGCAACGGGAATGTTCTGTTTCCGGGCGACGTCGTGGAAATCCCCGCGAAGCAGAAGAAGGAAGAGAGCGTTCCGACCGGCGAGTATCACACGTTTCAGACGATTGGCGAGTTGTTGCAATTAAAGATCGTCATACTGGATTGGGCGGGCAATCCGCTTCCGGACATCGAACTCGACTTGCAGGTCGACAAGGGCGAAAAGATTCGCACGGCCGGCGACGGGAGCGTGAAGAAGAATATCGATCCGAGTTGCGAGCGGATCGGCAAGATGGTTGTGAACGGGCAGGAAATCGAAGTCCGGCTGGGGCATTTGGATCCGGTGGAGGAGATCAGCGGGCAGGAAGGCCGGCTTGAGAACCTAGGCTACGATCCGGGACACAAGGGCGATCCAAACGATATGAAATTTCGCAGTGCGGTCGAAGAGTTTCAGTGCGACTACAGTCTCGGCGTCGATGGGATATGCGGACCGAACACGCAAGGCAAACTGAAGGAAGTGCACGGCAGTTGATGGTATGGCATACGGAGACAAGAAACTCGAAGCCGGGCACGCCGCAAGTCACCCCGCACGTCCGAACCAAACAGTCTACCTTTCACCAACAACCAGAGGCGAAAAGAACGTCATCATGCGACAGCCTCGGCCGGAGGCATGCTGGAAGCTCGACGATGGGCGTTTCGATTTCGACTCCTGCTTTGTCCGGCCGGAAGCCAAGGCCGAACTCGCCGAGCTGGCCGCGCTTCGGGCCGCTCATCCGGGCTGCCCGATGTCGCTGTTCGGTCACGCCGATCCGACCGGCGACGAGACGTATAACAAGTCGCTGAGCGGCCGTCGCGCCGAGGTTATTTACGCTATCCTTCTGCGCGACCCGGCGCCGTGGGATAAGTTTTTCACAGCCGCACCGGCCGGAAAAACGTGGGGTCTGCGGGAAACGCAGATGATGTTGACCGCCCTCGGTTTCGACACCGGGGGAACATCGGGATCAGCGAGCGCGACCTCGACGGACGCGATCAAGAGCTTTCAACAATCCAAGGGACTGACGGCGGACGGCTCCGCGGGCGCCAACACGCGGAAGGCGCTAATCCCGGACTACATGGCCTACCTGTGGCCGGCAGCGTGCACCAAGTCCGACTTCCTCAACAAGGGGGCCGACTCGGGCGGCAAAGGCGACATCCAGGGGTGCAGTGAATTTAACCCGACGATGGTGTTTTCGATTTCTGAGAACACCACGTTGCAACAGCCGGCCAAGCATGGCCAACGCAACGAACGCAATTCGGTCAACCGGCGCGTGCTCGCGTATCTCTTTCCGGCCGGCTCGACGATGCCTTCCGACTGGCCCTGCCCGCGCGTTTCCGAAGGGGTCTCGGCGTGCAAGGGGCGTTTCTGGAGCGACGGCGAGAAGCGGCGGAATCCGCAAGCGAATCCGCGTACGTTCGATTAGACGGGCGACACATTCGCGTGCCGGTTTTATCATCGCCTGGCCGAGGTATCGCCGTGCGAACGGCCGGGCGGAATCACGCCGCAAGGATCGATTCTGGTCAAGTGGAAACCGGAAAAGGCGGTCTGCGGGGATGAGGTCGAGTTGACGGTCGAGACGTCCTTGCCCATCGACTCGGCGCATGTGGAGTTCACGGCGGTTCTAGTCGACATGAATTCACCGCCGGATGCGGTCGACATCGCGCTTACCGATGGCAAGGGCTCGTGGAAGTGGAAAGTCCAGAACATCGGTTTCCAGAAGAGCGACGATAGTTTTCTCGAATTCGAGGAGCTCAAGGCGATCGCGACCGGCGGCGGCGGGACCGCCGAAGCCAAGCTGCGCGTCGATGGGTTGATCAAAGGCGATAAGCAGACATTCACCGCGCACCGTAACTGGAGCGGATTCACGATGGACCCGAAGTGGGACCAGAAGATCGAGAATTTCAAGAACCTGGTGACGGTTTCGCTCAAGGCACGAAAAGCTTGGGGCGCGACGAAGATCAACCTGACCGGTTTCGTTAACGGCAAGGCGGGCGGCTGTCCGGAGAACGGACATCGGTGGGGCCGCGCGCTGAATCTGAATCATATGCAGCCCGACCAGTATTACGACGGCAACGCCTGGGTCGCACTGCCCGCCGGCTTTGCACCGGGCGCAACCAACTATTTCGGCGCTACGTTCGTGAAGTCTGGAACCAAGTTCGTGGCCCGGTATGGCGGCACGTGGCCCGAGACCTTCGCCGATTACGATTTCAACGACGCCAAGTACGTGAAGAAGCGAGCCGACTGGTGCCAGAAAGCGCACGACGTCTGGACCGATGCGCTGATGATCAAGCGCAAGGAGTGCAGGTCCGACGACGGCGTTCGCTGCTGCTTGTACGACACCGACCTGACGATGACAATCACGGAGGTGACGACCTCGGGTGACGATGTCATCTACATGGCGCCTGGCGGCTGGCGTTCGGATGCGGGCAACTTCGCGTTCGACGATCCGGATCTGAAGATGGCCGCTCACGAGGCGGGACACCATCTGGACAATCCCGATGAATACGCCGGCGGCGCGGTGGATCCGACAATTAACACCGACGGCGCGGTGAACGGCATCGACGCGACCACGATCATGAACAGCACCGAGCTGGTCAAGAAACGCCACTACCATGGCATCGTGGAGATGACGAAGCGTATCATCAAGAAAAAGTACGGCAAAGACTACGTCTACGAGGCGATCGACTAACGATGGATCCGATATTCAAGAAGGCGATGGCGGCGGCGCGGGCCGGGCACCCCGCCCTGCTCGCGGGCTTTGGTCTGGAACGGTATGTCGTCTACGGCGCCGGGCTTGCGCCGTCGGGCCGCGCCTATGAAGAGCGGCTCTCGATCACTGGCAACGGCGAGGTCCACTTCGCCACCGTGCGCTCCATTTCCGATGCCAGCGGCGATCCGATCGGGCAGTTCGCCGGACAGGTGACCAAGGAAGAGATCGCGGAACTTCTCGATCTGCTTGAAGCGGTCGGACTGTTCGAAATTCCGCCCGTGCGGCTGGAGCCGATGGACATGCGGATCCGCATCACGCTGATGTTGGGGGGAATGCAACTGGTGAAGTTCATCGGCGGCAACAACGCCGAGTTGTTCGAGCCTTTGTTTCCGTTCCTTGACCGCTTACAGAAAATCGAGCAGCGCGCGAAACAGAATCCGATCCGTTCGCTTGCGGTTGAACTTTCGATGCCGGCGCCGGTTCCGGGCCGGCAGATTATTCCGGCGAGACTGCGGTTTGTCAACACAGGCCGCGAGCCGTATTGGATCCCCCATCCGCGGACGCTGAATCAGACCGTTTACGACGAGCGCTGTTCGCTTTATTACGGCCGCCGGCCGAAGCTCGAAGAAGGCGTGACGCCGCTGCCGATCGAAGTGCAGGAGATGCCGCTTCTTGCTCCGGAGGAGAGCGGCATTCAGTTCGTATGGCTGGCGCCGGGCGGGTCGCAGACGGTCGAGTTAAGAACGGAAGTCGATTGCCCCGAGCCAGGAGAATATCTGGCCCGCGCGGTTTATTCGAACTATTTCGGAGAGGACACGATCGCCGGTGTGGCCCGCTTGCGCGGCGCCGTCTTCAGTCAAGAGCTCTCGTTCCAAGTGGGCGCCTGATGCGACGCAGGAGTTTCGTCGCGCTGATACTTACGGCGGAGGGCCGCGCCATGGATTTCACTTTTTCCCACGAGTTTTTCGACGGACCGGCATCGCTGCATTCCAGTTTGAAGATCGAGGGCGATCGCGGGACGTTGGTGCGCCAGGCTGCTGCGAAGGGCGACGGCGCGATCGGCGTATTTAGCGGGCGGATTTCAGCCGCGGTCCGCGACGCGCTCATCAAGAACTTTCCGGCGCAGGCGCCGGCGGGTCCGCGGCTGGCGCCGGGCATGCCGAATCATCTGTTGACGCTGGGCCCGAAGCAACTGCGCTTGATTCATGACGCCGGTGTGCTTGCGAAGGTGCCGCGATTTACGCGCGCTTTGGAACAGGCGGAGAAAGAGGCGTCCGCGACCCCGGTGCAAACGCTCGCCGTGCGGTGGGATGGGCGCACTGGCAACGTCGCGCGGGTTGAGTTGATTGCCGGGGGCACGACGCCGATCCTTATCCCCGATGCCAGCGTGATCGAAATCCTGGGGGCGCCCGCGGCGGCGGCGTATCCACAATCGTCTCTTGGAAAGGCTTCCGGCGAAATTCGATTGCCGGCGGGCGGGCGGCGGATGATCGAAATCCGGCTGAGCGGAACAGCGCCGCGAATGCAGGCGGCGTACCGGAGGCGCGGGATCGCCGCAGCCGGGTCGGCGGAGATTTTTGGCAACGCAATGTCGGTTTTGGTCAGCGAATAGATGAGCCTGGCCGTCGTTCTTGTCCGTTCCCGCAATTCGCTGAATATCGGCGCGGCGGCTCGCGCGATGTCGAACTTTGGATTCGACGATTTGCGGCTTGTCGAAGCGTATCGGGTGGCGGCGGAAGAGGCGCGAAGCGGCGTCAAGGCGGACGCGGTGTTGCAACAGGCGCGCGATTTTTCGTCGGTGGCGGAGGCTGTCGCCGACTGTCATTTGGTCATTGGGACAACGGCGCTCGGCCCGCGCGACGTCGAGATGCCTTGCAAGAGCTTGATCGACGCGGCAAAGCAGATGCGGCGATCCAAGGGCCAAGTGGCATTGTTGTTCGGCTCCGAGAAGTTCGGGCTGTCCAACGACGACATGTCGCATTGCCATCTGCTGACGCGCATTCCGACGCGGCTGGACCACCGGGCGATGAACCTGGGCCAGGCGGTGGCGGTGACGCTGTACGAATTGATTCGAACCGGCGCCGAGCCGCTGGCCGAGAAGCCTGTGGTGGAAGCGGCGGCAGGGTCGAACGAACGCATCGGAGAACTTCTCATCGAAGCGTTGACGTTGAGCGGGTATGCCAAACAGGCCGGCGGAGTCTCCCAGGAAAGGAAGATCCGGCAGCTTATCCGGCGTATGGGGCTTTCGGAGAAGGACGCGATGGCCGTGCAGGGGATGTTGCGGCAGATGCTTTGGAAGCTGCGCGGTTAGAGTTTCGACACTGCGGCGAGCACGCGCCGCACGCCAGTAGCGGCGCGCACCAGTTCGACGACGGGCAATACGAACGTCGCGGCGGCGAAGAAGAGTGTCAGGCCGGCAAGGAAGTTCTGCGGCTGGTTGGCGAGCGTCGGATTTGGCGGATCGAAGTGCGAAGCGATGAGGACGGCGAGAACAAATGCGAGTACGATCGCCGCGATCAACGCGTGAAATTTGATGGCGGCGAGCGCCTCAGTTTTAGCAAGGCCGGGAGCGGCCACGGCCCAAATGGGCACGGGAACCACGAGCCCAGCGAACGCCATGTAAATACCGATTGAGAACACCTTGGGGAAGTCCCAACCGCCGCCGGTGAATGAGAAGGGTGTCAGCCACAGCACGAAACCGAGCACCGGCGCGGCGTTGGCCAGCAGGGCGAGCCACATGACCGACATTAGAGCATGAGATTCTGTGGGAATGCGTTACCTCGCTGTTCTGCTGCTATTGGCCTCTTGTTCGGATACGAAGAAGGCGGAGAAACCGGTTGTCGACAAGGCCTCGCCCACCTATGACGCCGCGTTCTGGAAGTCGTGGGGCGACGGGCAAGCCGAGGTGACATCGTATGCGTTGAAGTATCCACGCTACGGAGCAATGCGGGAAGGGACGGCGGTTTCGATCTTCGTGACGGAAACGATGGCGAAGTCGTTGGGCGTGAAGAGCGATCCGGGCGTGCGCGGCAAGGATGATGAGTTTCCGGTGATGAAACTCAATCTGGTCGAAAGCTTTCAGACCGGGATTTACGACTACAAGCTGATGCTGCAGACGTTTGTGGCGCTGGCCGAAGTGCATGGCCGGCCGGCGGGTGTGACGGCGAAGGTGGCGTGGTCGAGCCAGGAGTGGTGCGGAAATCTGTTCAAGATCGCGCGGTTCGACGATGGGAATGTGCATGTCGTGAGCCACAGCTACTTCGATGGCGAGGGGGATCAGGAGCAGACGACTCCGTCGCCGGGGGCGGCAGTGCTAAGCGAGGACGCGTTGCTGTTGTGGGCGCGCGGAATGACCTGGCCGGTGGTGGCGGTGGGGGAGACGCGGGAGGCGCCGGTGTTGCTGGCGCTGCAGCATTCGCGGCAGAAGAAGGGACCGTCGCAGTGGGGGACGGTGAAATTGTCGCGCGTGGCGAAGGGTGAGGTTGAAGAGGCGACGGCGGTGTTGAGCGATGGGCGGACGCGAACGTACTTCGTGGAGAAGGCGGCGCCGCACCGCGTGGTTTCGTACTCGACGTCGGAAGGCGTGGAGGCGAAGCGGATTGCGTCGGTGAGGAATAAGTATTGGGAGTTGAACAAGCCGGAGGGCGTGGAGGCGCTACGGGAGTTGGGGCTGCGGGGCGTGGGGCGGTAACGTGGCTTCTGATGCGACGGCTGGACGATAGAACGACGTAAGAAAAAATGACGGCTTTCCCCCGTCAGCTGCGCGCTAGTTAGTGAGAGCCGAACTGCTTGGCGGTTCCAGAGCTCGCATTGTCGGAGGCGACGAGGTCGGCCCCTTGAACCGGCCTCGTTTTCCTTTTTCGTGGAGTGCGAGAATGACGGTGATGACGCCGGAGCGGTACAGCCAGGTAAAAAGCCTCTTTCAGCTCGTGCTCGAACAGCCGTCTGGATCGCGCGCGGCGTTCCTGGATCGCGCTTGCGGCGCCGATCGCGACCTATATGAACGCGTGCGGGAATTGATCCAGTCCGATTCGACGTCGGAAGACTTTCTCGATAAGCCGGCGATTACACCGATTTCGAAGTTGATGGAAGAGGCCGCGTCGGAAGCCGACGACAAGATGCCGGCGACGATTGGCCCGTATGCGTTACAGCGGCCGATCGGCAGCGGCGGGATGGGTCGCGTTTATCTGGCCGTGCGCGCCGACAAGAGCTACGACAAGCAGGTGGCGATCAAGGTCATCCGCAAAGGCATGGAGACCGATCGCATCCTGCAGCGATTCCGGCGCGAGCGGCAGATCATGGCATCGCTCGATCACGCGCACATCGCACGCATGTTGGACGGCGGAGCGACGGCCGATGGGCGTCCGTACTTCGTGATGGAGTTTGTCGATGGCCAACCGATTGACATATGGTGCGATCAACGGCGGTCGTCGATCGAACAGCGGCTGCGGCTATTTCTGCAGGTCTGCGATGCGATTCACTACGCGCATCAGAACCTGATTATTCATCGGGACATCAAACCGGGTAACATACTAGTGCGTTCGGATGCGACGGCGAAGTTACTCGATTTCGGCATCGCTAAGTTGATGAACGCGGACCTCGGCTCGGTGGTGGCGGAACGGACGGCGACGTCGATGCGGATGATGACGCCGCAATACGCGAGTCCGGAGCAGGGGAAGGGCGACCCGGTGACGACGGCGTCGGACGTCTATCTGCTCGGCATCGTTCTCTATGAGTTACTAACAGGGCACCGGCCGTATGAGGTGAAGGACCAGGCGACGATGGAGGTGGTGCGGGCCGTATCACTGAGCGAGCCGCAACGGCCAAGTGAAGCCCTGTTTCGCGTTAAAGAGACGCTGACGATGGAGGGCGCGAAGAAGGTGACGCGCAATATCAACATCGTCAGCTTTGCGCGGAACGCCGAGCCGTCGAATTTAGTGAAGCGGCTGCGCGGGGATCTGGATGCGATCACGCTGCGGGCGCTGCGGAGAAATCCGAAAGAGCGGTATCAATCGGCGGCGCAGTTAGCCGACGATATTCGAAATCATCTGGCGCTGATGCCCGTGATGGCGCGGACGCAATCGGCAGGCCAGCGATTCGGGCTGTTCTTGCGGCGCAACAAAACGATTGCGTTGGCCGCGACGACGGCGGTGCTGATGCTGATTTCGGTAGCGGTGTTTGCGTTATGGCAGGCATCGTTGGCGAGGCAGCAGCGCATACGGGCCGAGGCGCGGTTCGGTGAAGTGCGGAAGATGTCGAACGCGCTGCTGTTCGATGTCCAGGACGCTCTGGCGCCGCTGCCGGGGACCACTCCCGCGCGGCGGTTACTGGTACAGAAGGCGCTGGAGTATCTTTCGAACCTGGCAAAAGAGTCGAGCGGTGATAACTCGTTGCAACGCGAATTAGCGGCGGGATATGTGCGCGTCGGGCACTTACAGGGAAATCCAAATTTTGCGAACTTAGGCGATGCGATCGGCGCGGCGGCCAGTTATAAGAAAGCCCGCGAGTTGCAGGAGCAGATCTTGGCGGCCGAGCCGAAGAATGCCGGGGTCCAGAACGACTTGGCGGGGACGCTGGAGGCACTAGCGGACATGATGACCGTCGGCGGCGATTCGGCCGGCGCGTTGGAGGCGTTGCGGAGAGCGGTGCAGTTGCGGGAGCAGTCAGGTGCGGCGCCGGCGGCGCGAGCGGCGAGCTTGCAGAACCTGGCGGTGGCGTTGTCGGCGTCTGGATCGCTGGCCGAGGCGAAGTCGATGGTGACACAAGCGCATCAACTGGCGATGGGGTTGAGCGGGACGGACGCGATGCGGCAGCAGGCGATCAGTCACGGCAAGCTGGCGATTGTGCTCGACCGTGCGGGTGATGTGGGGGGGGCGGCGGAACACTTTCGGGAGGCGCAGCAGCTGCACGAAAAATTGGGCGCTTCGGATCCGTTGAGTGCGCGGGCCAAGCGGGAGTTTTCGTACGCGCTTGAGGACTACGGCGATTATTTGCGGCGCGCCGGGAGCGATCCCGGCTTGCATTATCAGCGGCTGCTGCGGCTGCGGCGGGAGTTGGCGGTATCGGATCCCCAGAACATACAGGCGCGGCGGGACCTGGCGTATGCGCTGATGAAAAATGGATCGCCCGAAGACGCGTTGGAGTCGTTCCGGCAACTGGCTGCGCTGGATCCGGGTAACATCCTGGCAAGGCGCGACTTGGCGCTTGCGTATGAGCGGGTAGGCACCGCGATGATGAAGGGCGGCAAGGCAAAAGAAGCGGCCGACTGGTTCCGGGATATGGTGCAGTCATCGCGCGAGTGGGTATCGAAGGACCCGGGTAGTTCCTACGCGAGCCATATGCTGGCCGTGGCGCAGCTGAAGCTGGCCGATGCACTGGGAGCGAACGGTGTCGACAATGCGAAATCGGCGAATGGGCTGCTCGAGAAGTTGGTGGAGAAAGAAAAGCTGAATGTGCTTTTTCAGCGGGACCGTGCCGTGGCACAGTGGGTGCTGGGGAGGACGCTGTTAGATGGCGCTAAGTGGCGCGAGGCGGAGGCGGAGTTGAAGAAGGCGCGAGGGATGTTTGAGGCGCTGAGCAAGCAGGGGCAGCTTTCGGGAGAGGACCGCGGGGCGGTCAGCGGGATCGACGCGCAGCTCGAAGCGTGCCGGAAGGCGATCGAGCTGGCGGGATCGACGAAGCTGTAGAGCCCTATACCTAACAGAAGTTAGGACTAATTATTTCTCTTCATACCACCAAGACTCCGGAGCCGTACACACCATTGATGGCGCTGGGCGGAATGTTACTGCTGATTCTCGACCGGTGCAAGCACTAAGCCGCCGGGAAGCTCCTCGCCGAAGACGCGGTCCATGTCGCCTTGGGACTCGCCGTTAATGAGCGCGAGTAACTCGTCGTCGCCCGCCAGGCGCGCGGTGACAAGGTTGACTGTTTGCAGAGAGACGTCGAGAGTTACGTTTCCCGTCTTCTGACAGAGGCGCGCGAGTGTTTCGCCGGCGTTCGGCGCTTTCAGAAGATTTTCAGCCCAGCGGCCGGCCGTGGAGGCGGGGAGCACTTGGTTAATCGGCGCATAGAATAACTTGCGCGCGCCGAGGCGGGCGATGCACCATATCTCGGAGGCGCCGCCGTCGCCCGATTTCACGCGCTTGACGAGGGCGTCGCCTAACTCGGTGCGTGTGCCCGCGGGAAGTAACTCGAGGCTGGACGACGTCCGCCACATTTCGCGGTGGAGGCTTGAATTGATGCGCTGCGGTTTCTTATTGCCCTTGGGCAGAAGATACTGCGCGACACGCTGGTAGACGTCGGCCTGCTGGTTACGATTTAGCCCGCCGGCGACGCGGCCCCAGAAGATATACCATTCGATCTCGCACTGCACCTGATTTCCGAAAGTCAGGCCGCCGGCGTAGATCCTTCTGGACTGTTCGATGCGAAGGTCGTCGCCGGGAGAACCGAAACCGGGCCGGAGACATAAACCGCAGAGATTCAGCCAGCGGGCCTCGTGCGCCGCGGACTTCTTGCGGCCTTCGGCGTGTTCGAGGAACTTGTCGGCCAGCGTGCGAATCAGATCCAGCGGCCAGCTTAGGCGGCCGAGTCCGAGCGCCTGTTCCAACTGGGCGGGCAGCTCTTCGGGGGCTCTTGTCCCGCTGGGTGAAAACGTCGCGGCGACGAGATCGACCGCTTTGGCGCGCGCTTCGTCGCTGATGACAGCGGCGGCGCGTCTCACTGTCGCGGCCTTTTGTTTGCGCAGTTCGAACTGCAGGCGCCAGCGGTTGTCGCTGATCTTCGAGTCGCAGTAGATTTCAATGGTGCCGACGGCGGTGAGCGTGGCGCCTAGTTTCACCGGTACCAGGCGCTCGCCCTGCGGCTTGCCGAAACGGATGAGCGCGTTGAGCGGGGCGTGGGCGTGGAGGTCGTCGTCTTTCGAGAAAGTAACTACATCGCCGAGTTTGTCTTCCGTGCGAGTCAGGCTGCTGTACAGGCGGAAACTTACCGGCTTATTGGCGACTAACTGCAAGCCTTCTAAGTCGAGACTAACCGATGAGCCTTCCTCGGCGGCGCGTGGGGCGAGGCAGACGGTCTTGATCGAATCAGCTTCCTGATCGACGCCGATGAAATAGGCTCGCGGCAGTCCACCGCGAACTAACACGCCGCTACCTGTCGTCTTTGCGTAGGAGTAATACGCCGATCCGACGGCGACCGCGAGATCGAGATCGCGATTCTCGAGAATAATCGGCCGCTTGCCGAACCAGCTTTCGAGAACATCGGCGACGCGCTGACGGAGAATATCGGGGATGAAAAAGCCGCCGTTGAAGAGGATTGCGTCGGGCACGGCATCTCCGGCGCCGGCGAGAAAGGCGGCCAGATGCTTCGTGACGGCGGGGTCGGAGACGTAGGGAAGGCCGAGTTCGCGGAAGACCGAGCGCTTGTCGTCATTGGGGCGATCGGTGAGCGCGCACTTCGGTAGGAAGCCGTCGAGGGCGAGTTCCAGAGCCTCGGCGCGGAGAATCTCGGTGCGCAGCGAACCACCGATCAGCGACGATCCCGCGCCGAGCACGGTAATTTCGACCTTGTCGACCGCCGGGTTATTCAACATGCGCTCCTTGGCCGATGCGCACTGGCGGCGGAGCGCGCTGCGTTGGCGCAGGCTGAGCTGTTTCCCTAACTTGGCCTCGACTAACCAGCCGAGAGTAAGATCCAAGTTATCGCCGCCGAGGAGTATGTGCTTGCCGACGGCGGTGCGTGTAAATTCGACGACGTCTTCCTTGCGACTTACCTTTATAAGTGTAAAATCGCTGGTGCCGCCACCGACGTCGCAGATCAGAACGGTCTGGCCGTCGAACAGTTGCTTGCGGGATTCGGCGAGGTGATTGGCGATCCAGCTATAGAATGCCGCGGCAGGCTCTTCCAGCAGCGTGAGATCTTCAAAGCCCGACTGTTTGGCGGCGGCGACGGTGAGTTCGCGGGCTTCTTCGTCGAAAGACGCGGGCACCGTGAGGACGATGTCCTGCTGAGCGAGGGGCGCTTCCGGGTGGGCGGCGTCCCAGGCCTTACGCATGTGCTCAAGGTAGGCCGCGCTGACATCGACGGGGCTTAACTCGCGGGCCGATTCCTGGGTATCCCAAGGGAGAATTTTGGCGGTGCGATCGACGTCGGAGTTCGACAGCCAGCTCTTGGCGGAGTGCACGCACCGGGTGGGCGTGAGTGCGCCTTGTTCGCGGGCGAACGCGCCGACGTAGGTTTGATCGCCGAGATACAAAAACGACGGCAGCGTGCGAAGTTTTTCTTCGCGGCCGGCGGCGACGAATTGAGGTATTTCGAAAACGTGAATGGAGAGATCGTCGTCGGATGGGTCCATCCACGCGATGGCCGAGTTGGTTGTGCCTAAGTCAATCCCTATCTTCATTTCTTCTGCTCGCGAACGTTGAATTCGAGTTTCCAGCGCTGCTGGTTGGAGCCCGCGCACCAAAGCTGCCGCACGCCGGTTTCAGTTACTTCGGCTTCCAAGGTCACGCGCGCGACGGAGTCTGCGTCGGCTGGCAAGGAGACTTCGACCGGGGCGAGCTCTTCGACGCCATCGGGAATGGGGTCGAGAATGTCGCCGGGTTTGTCGTCATGGCGGGAGACGCTGGAATAAAAACGAAATTCGGCGGGCTCGCCGGTCAGTAATCCGAATTCATTGCGCGGCAGAGTCACTTTCGAACCTTCTTCGAGGCCGAACGGAACAACGGCGAGCGCTTTCATCGGGGCGGGGAAACCGGGAACGGCCGGCATCGACGATTCGATGCCGATGTAATAAGTACGCGGCACGCCGCCGCGGATGCGCACGCCTTTGCCTTGGCGGGCGAGTCCGTAATACGCCGCGCCGCGAGCGACAGCGTGCATCAGGTCCTCGCCGGTGAGTACTTCGACGGGCTTCGGAAGCCAGCTATTGAGCGATTCGAGGAGGCGATTGCGGACGAGTCCGGAGCGCAGTATGCCACCGTTGAAGAGGACGTGGGTTGGCGCGCCGGCTTGGCGGACGAATGCAGCCAGATGAGCGGTGATGCGCGCGTCGGAGGCGTAAGGGAGTCCGATTTCCTGCAGCGCGGCGCGGCGGGCCTTTACCGGGGCTTCGTCTTTGCCGAGGAGGGGCAGGAATCCATCGAGGAGAACGCTCTCGAGAGTCTCTCGTTTCAGCGCGGCCTTGATTGTTCCGCCGATCAGGCCCGTACCCCGGCCCAAGATGGTGACGGGTTCTTCCTTTTGCTTCGCGCCTTCGGCGAGCAACTTTTCCTTCGCGGCGCGGCAACGCTGCCATAACATGTGGAGTTGCAGCGCGTCGAGCTTCGGCAGACCTTGTTCAACGGTGCGCGCAAGCGCTAAGTCGGTGTTATCGCCGCCGAGTAAGATGTGTTCGCCGACGGCGACGCGCTCGAGGGTCAATTCCCCGCCCGATTCGCCGACGGCGATGAGCGTGAAATCCGTCGTGCCGCCGCCGATGTCGATGACGAGAATTCGATCGCCGGCGCCGACGCGCTCGCGCCAATCCGCGTGGCGTTCGATCCAGGCGTAGAAGGCGGCCTGCGGTTCTTCGAGCAGGATAGCGTTGGCGATTCCCGCGCGGTTCGTGGCTTCTTCGGTTAGCGCGCGCGCGCCGGCGTCGAAGGACGCGGGCACGGTGATCAGCACTTGCTCGGCGCCGTCGTAGGCGTGCGTGAGATGAGCGAGATAGGCGGCCGACGCATCGAGCGGCGAAATCTCCGGCGCGGTGAGCGGGAGGATGGGCGCGCTGCGGTCGACGCCGCTATGCGAGAGCCAGCTTTTGGCCGAGTGCACCAGGCGCGCGGCATTTTCGACGCCACGGCGTTTGGCGAACTCGCCGAGGATCCACTTGG
Organism: Acidobacteriota bacterium; assembly: GCA_016871055.1. Taxonomy (GTDB): domain Bacteria; phylum Acidobacteriota; class Terriglobia; order Bryobacterales; family Bryobacteraceae. The sequence continues at coordinate 42,433 of VFZW01000003.1, read as the reverse complement.
GCTTTTCGTCCCACGGCAAAGCGAGCGCGCCGTCCGGGAATTCCTTAGCGCCGGGGATGTAGAGCGACGAAGGGAAGAGGGTTTCGGCGCGCAGTTCACCGGGCCCGATGAGTTGCGGGACAGGGACGATTTCGCCCGCGCGCGCGACAGCGCAGTTGGTCGTGCCGAGGTCGATCCCAATTACCCCCACTGGCTACTCGACTTCAATTTCGGCCGGGGCGATGATGGCGAGATTCACCGCTTGATTGACCTTGGGCAGATCGACGTTGGACGCCTTCCAGCCTTTGTGGCGGAGGAGACCGCCGGGCGCGCGGCCTTCGGCGGGGACATTGCCGATGAACTTGAGGCCCTGCTTGGCGTCGGCGCCGGCGGCTACGGCTTTTGAGTAAGTGCCTTCGACGCCGTCGATGATCGGGTTGAGCGTGACGCAGCGTTTGAGTGCCGCGCCGCACTGTTCGTGCATGGTGCGGACGGCCGCGCCGACTTGATCGTCGGAGTAGGCGGCGATGTCTTCCATGAGGAAGTCGACCAGGCGGGCATCGCGTTGGAGGATGCCGAGGAGCTGCATCGCGCCGTCGGCGTGTTTGATCTCGGGCGCCTTGGGCGCGGCGGGTTTTGGCGTTTCGACCGCTTTCGCTTTTGTGTAGCCATAGGCCTGCGCGACCTCGGCGGGCAATTCGCCGCCGAAGAGGATGCCGAAGAAACTGCTGAATGCGTTACCGATGCGGGACAAGTGAGGGACTCCGAACCTACTAGGATAGCAACCGTGCTCACCTACTTGAAGGCATAAAGCGCGGTGGCGGTGCGCAGGTACATCACGCCGTCGCCGACGGCGGGTGTGGCGTAGACCGGTTCATCGAAGTCGACGACCGATTCGGTCTCCCACTGCGCGCCGGGTTTGATCACGGCGCTTTTGCCTTTTTCGCTGAAGAGAAAAATTCGTCCGCCTGCGGCGATGGGGGAAGCGTAGTAGGCGTCGATGGCGCCTTGAACGCGGGCGGTCTTGAAGATCTCGCCCGTCTTGGCCGACATTGAAGTGAGAATGCCGCCGGTCTTGATCGTGTACAAGAAGCCGTCGAGCAGGAGCGGCGAGGGCACTTCGGGCACCATGCGTTGATGTTTCCAGACTACGTGGGTGTCGGTGATATCGCCGCGGGCGCTGCCGGGTTTGACGGCAATGGTGACGTTGTTGGCTTCGCGGCGGGCGCGGTAGAAGCCCCATTCGTGGCGGTCGAGCCCGCCGTCTTTGTCGAGATCTATGGCGGTCCAACTGCCGCCGTGTTTCCAGGGTTCGGGGAGTTCGGCGTTTTGCAGTTTGCCGTCCTTGTTGGCGTCGGCTTGTTTGGCGGCTTCGTCGAAACCTGGAATCGGCTTGGCTTGGCCCGGATCGGCGCCGGGCGCCCAGCCGGTGGCGTAAATGGTGTCGTCATCGACTACGGCAGTGGCTTTGATCTGCCACGACAGGCCTCGCACCGACCACAACTCGCTGCCGTCCTTGAGGGCGTAGGAGGCCAATAGATAGGACCCGGGCACGATGATCTGATTGTTGAACAACGTTGCCGTCGCGAAGCCGTGAACGACGGCGGGGCGGACGGTGCGCCATTCGATCTTGCCGGTGTTCTTGTTGACGGCCAGCACGAAAGACTCGCTGTCCTGATCGCAGACGAGGATGATCTTGTCGCCGGCGAGAATCGGCGATGCCGCCATGCCGTGCAGGTTGATGAACGGGCCGAGGGGTAGGCGCCAGCGTTCGTTGCCGTCGGGGCCGTAGGAGACGAGGCCGAATTCGGCGAAGAAGCTGTAGACGTTGCGGCCGTCGGTGACGGGGGTCGGGCTGGCGGCGTTGTTGAGCTTGTGGCGTGCGTCGGCGCGCTGCGACTGGACGGCGCGGCGCCAGGCGATGCGACCGGTCGCGCGGTCGATCTTCAACGTCAGCAGTTCGTTGGCGGAGGAGGCGGTGAGGAAGATGGCGTCGTTGGAGAGTACGGGGGAAGAGTTGCCGGGCGGAAGATCGATGCGCCAGGCGACGTTCTTGGCTGGGCCTATTTCGAGGGGCGCGGTGCCGGCGGATTGGCCGGAAGCGTTGGGGCCGCGGAAGCTGGGCCACTCGGCGGCGGTGGCGGCGAGGGCGAACAGGAAAGAGACTCGCATAGAGTCACTCTTATATATCACCTTCCACGGACGGCATCGATGTAGTCGTCGACGGATTCGAATCCGAGTTCGCGGAAGCGCTCGTTGCAGTAACCGGCCAAGCGCTCCAGGGTCAGACTTTCAGCGCGGGGTTCGGTTGGTGGCTGACGTTCTTGATCAAACTCCGACATCTCTATCGATCTTACGCGACTTGGTCGCCAAATTCTGCTGAATCTTGAATCCCCACTCCTGCTACCCTACACCCATGCGCTTCTACCTGGGGCTCCTCAGCCTCGCCGCGTTCGCACAGCCGTCGATGGATGTCGACTTCGCCAAGTCTGTCAAAGAATGGACCACCAAGCCGGAGTTTTCTTCTCCGCTGGTCGATCATTTGCCGCTGGTGAAAGGCATCCCGACTCCGAAAGACGTACTGGGCTATCACATCGGCACGCCGAAGAAGTTGACGGCATCGGCCGACATCCGCCGGTACTTTGACGCGCTGGCGAAGGCGTCGAAGCGCATCCGGATCATCGACCTCGGCCGCACCGACGAAGGCCGTCCCTGTTGGACCGTGATTATTGCCGATGAAGCGACGATCGCCCGTGCCGAAGTGTACAAAGCGCATCTGGCCAAGCTGGCCGATCCGCGTGGGCTCTCGGCCGATGACGCGCGCAAGATCATCGACGCCGCCAAGCCCGTCTATCACATCACCACCGGACTGCACTCCGGCGAAACTGGCCCGCCGGAGATGATCATGGAGCTCGCTTATCGCCTCATCGCCGAAGACGGCGTGCTGTACGATTCGATCCGCAAGAATCTGATCGTGATGATGACGCCGATGCTCGAGCCCGATGGGCGCGACCGTTACGTCGAGTGGTATCGGCGGTACAAAGTCACCGAGGAAAACGAAGACGACCGCCTTCCCGGTCCGCCCTACTGGGGCAAGTACATCTTCCACGACAACAACCGCGACATGCACTACTCGCAGGTCACAATGCGGCAATGGCTGCGCGCGTATCTCGATTGGCATCCGCCGATCGTCCACGATATCCACGAGTCGGTGCCCTTCCTCTACACCTTCTCCGGCCAAGCGCCGCAGAATCCGAACCTCGATCCGATTCTCTACGCCGAGCTCCCATGGTTCGCCAACTACGAGATGACGAAGTTGATCGGCTACGGCATGCCCGGTGTGTGGACGCACGCGTTTGTCGATATGTGGTCGGTTGGCTACCTCGGCTTCATGGCGTCGAATCACAACGGCATGTTGCGCATGTATGAGGTCTACGGCAACGGCGGCGCGAACACGATGAAGCGCAAGGTTACCGGCTTTGGGGCGACGCAGCGCGAGTGGTATCGGCCGCTGCCGGCGGAGAAGGAGGTCTTGTGGTCGCTACGCAACAACACGAATTATGGGCAGACGGGCGTGCTGGCGGCGTTGGAATTGGCGTCGTCGCATCCGAAAGTCATTCTCGAAAACTTCTACAAGAAGTCGCTGCACGCGGTGGAAGATGGAGCGAAGTCGGCGCCGTATGGGTTTGTCATTCCCGCCGCGCAGAAGGATGAAACGCGCGTAGCGTGGGTGGTGAATACGCTGCGGTTGCAGGGGATCGAAGTTGGACGGCTCAATGCCGAACTCAAGTTGAAGGACACGACGTTCGCGGCTGGCTCGTTTGTGATCAAGCGGAATCAACCGTATGGACGGCTGGCGAAATCGCTGCTGGAAAAGCAGGCGTTCCCGGACGCGAATCTGCGCACATACGACGACACGGGTTGGACGATGGGCCTGACGGCGGGGATCGAAGTGAAGGAGATCGCGGATAAGGCGCTGCTGGATGCGGCGGTGACGGCGGTTGACACCTACGCGCCGAAGGGCGAGATCAAGAACGGCGGGTCGATTGTCGCCGTGATTCACAACGGCGCGCATGGGCTGGCGACGTTGCGATATCGCATGAAGGACGTCGTGTTCGAGGCCAACGAGAAAGAGTTCGATGCGAATGGCGTGAAGGTGCCGGCGGGATCGTATCTGGTTGCCGATTCGGCGCGGTTGCGCGGTGAGATCGAAAAGCTTGCCTTGCGAGCGGTGGCGCTGAACGCGATGCCGGAGGGCAAGCGCCACGCGGTCGACCTGCCGAGGCTGGCGATGTTCAGCACCTGGGGCGCGACGCAGCCGGTCGGTTGGGTGCGGCACGCGTTCGATCAGATCGAAGTGCCGTATGAGTTGATCTTCAAGGAGCGCGTGAAGCGGGGCTCGCTGCGGCGGGACTTCGACGTGATTCTGATTCCGCACCAGATGTCGACGGCGAAGGCGCTGGTGCATGATCTCGATCCGGCGAAGGTTCCGCTGGCCTACGATGGCGGATACGGAAAGAGCGACGACATCACCGGAGGCATGGGTATCGCGGGCGCGCTGGAGTTCGAGAAGTTCGTGCAGGAAGGCGGCGTGTTGATCACGCTCGGCGGGTCGAGCGCGTTCCCGGCGGAGTTCGGCATAACGCGCGATGTCAACGCCGGCCGCACGTCGGCCGCGTTTTATGCGCCGGGTCCGGTTGTCGAAACGCAAATTGAAAAAGCGGCGCATCCGGTGTTCTATGGCTACGACGCGAAGAAGCTGCCGGTGCGGTATGCCAACGGGCCGATCCTGAGTGTTCCCGAAAAGAACAAGGCCGCGTGGACGTTGATGAAGTATACGGGCACGGAGTTGAGTGGGTTACTCAAGGGTGCGGGCGAGATTCGAGACAAGCCGGCGATTTTGGATGTCCCGGCAGGCAAGGGGCGCGTCCTCTTATTTGCAACGAACCCCTGCTACCGGTGGCAGAACCACGCGGAATTTGCCATGCTGTTTAACGCGATTCTGCATTTCAACGATTAAGGCGCTGTAACGGCCTTGCGGGAAATGTCACTATCAAAGCGTTGACTACGCTAACCGTAGTGAGGATCAATATGGCGAAACACACCCGGCCGCTCATCGCGCTGTTGGCCGCGATGACCGTATACGGCCAGAGCACCGACGCGGCGGCCGCGAAAGTTCGCGAAGCCGAAGCCGCACTGCGCGAGGCGCAGGAATCGTATAAGAATGCGCTCTTGGAACAGGCCGCGGCGCTGCGCGCCCAAGCTGATGCAATTGAGGCGAAGGCGCGAGGGACGGTGACGCAAGTCGCAGGCAATGTAACGATCGGCGCGCCGGCGGTTCGGATACTGCCGGTGTCGGCGACCGCGGCTGCGCCGGTCGCGGCGCAACCTCCGGCGCCACCGGCCGTCCCCGTAGCCCCCGCCGCGCAACCTCCCGCCGCCCCCGCCGCTCCGGCAAAACCGGCGCTGGACTCCGATAAAGAAGGCGAATGGGAGGCGCGTGCGGTACTCGGATTTCATCAAGCCGGCGCCAGTTCCGCAGAGTCGACGCAGAACTACTTCTTCGACTTTTACATCATGCGTGGCCTCGGCAATCACGCGAAGGTCTATGACTCTCGGGTGAACGTATGGGGAAACGTTCGGATTGCCAGTTCGCCGCAGCAGGTGGACTCGTCGGTGGCGAATTTCGTCGCGAACTTTTCGACCAATGCCGGAAGTCTCAAGGTCAACGAACTGGCGCAGAGCGGCGAGTTTCTTACGGGTCTTGGTTTGCGATTGAAGAACTGGCAACAGGGTGATCGCATCCGAATGCTGGAAACGGTCGGGTTCTGGGGCGCCAACGGTGCGTTCGCCGAACCGGGCACTCGTTCGCAGATCTACAAAGTTCCTGGTGTTGGAACTCCTCAACGCGGCATTTTCGAGCGCAACTTCGGCGAGGACATTCGCCGGCTAACCGGAGGTGCGATACCGGAACACATCGGCTTTGTCCCGCCGGATCGCGAACGCTTTTATCGCCAATACGGTTTCGGCATGCGCTTGTCGACGTTCGAACTGGCCCGTCCCTATTCGCCGCCAGCCACCTACATGTTCACGCTTGGCCGGGATCAACTGATTACCGAAGGCGTCTTCAAAGACGTCGTCGCGCGCGCCGATGTTTTTTATCCCCTGCCCGTTGGGAAGCAGGACGGCCGCTTTAAGTTCGTTTTCCTGTTCGGTACGGCGAATCTGCGGTTGACCAAGCCCAAGCCGTTGGACGTAATTGCCCTGGAGCCGGCCGGAACGAATGTTCAACTATTTAGTCCGACAGTCGCGGTGGTGTCGCGGCCGAGTTCGAGAGACACCTACCGCATTGGAATGGGAATCGACTTCGTGAACCTGCTGAATTCGTAGCGCGCCACGCGGGCGGGCGCGGGAGCAACAAGATGAGCGACGAGGCCCGAGAAAGCATCAACCGCGCGATTGCGGAAGAACGCGAGTTCTTGAAAACCCGCCACGGCGGAGAGGAACAAGATCCCATCGGGATGTGCATGTCCGGCGGCGGCATCCGAAGCGCTATCTTCAATCTCGGCATTCTGACCGTCCTTGAAGCGAAGGGATTCTTGAAGCTGGCCGACTACCTCTCCACCGTTTCCGGCGGCGGCTACATCGGCGGGTACGTCATGGCCAACCGCGTGAATCACCGCGAGATCAAAGGCGACAAGGACGATCCGCCGCTCAAGCACTTGCGCAGTTTCGCCAACTATCTGTCGCCGTCGCTTGGGGCGTTCAGCGCGGACACCTGGACAATGATGATGGTCTGGTTCCGTAATACCAGCCTGTTGCAAGTCTTTTTGTTGACAGTGTTCGGATTCCTCCTCATGCTGCCGCGAATCTGGGGCATGTTCCTTCGCGAGCATCTTACATCAACCACTTTCGACGAATGGGCCGTCACCATTGCGATCGTCATCTTTCACTTTTTTACCGTTGGTGTTTCCGCGCTGCTCATCAACGCTTTCGATCCGCCGGTTTCCAAGCGATCGCTGTTTGACGGCATTCCCAGTCCTCCTCGAAAAGACATCAACATCCGCGGCGTTTTTACCGTGGTTCTGGGCCTTGCTCTTATCGGCGCAACCTTCTTCGCCCTCGGCGCGTTCAAGCCGTTCGAGCGGGGCGGTGGCCCCGCTTTCGCCGAATTGGAACTGCAATTCAGCCTTACGCTAGGCTCGTGCGGGTTCTATCTCGCTCTCTTTTCACTCGGCTTTGGCCGCAGGTTTCATCCGCGTGCCAAACGCCCGGTACGGCTACTCTGGGCCTTTCTGACAGCGTTCGCGTCGATCGTCGTTTGCGACGGATCGTTCGGGCTGCACGACTTCGACATGTGGCGGCGAATCGGTATGTCCGCGGCCATCGCGGCCTTGACAATTGGTGTCGCCTGGAATCGCATCTTCCTTGTCGAGGATCACGAAAAAACCGTTGATATCTGCCGTAGTCTCGCAGCCGCGGCCGCTTGTGGCATTGTCAGTGTCGCCGGACTCTATCTGTCCTCTTCGTTTCACGGTGACGCGGCCCGCCACACTACCTTGCTAGCAAACACCCGCGACGTTTTCGCCGCCAGCAATGACCTCTGGAACTACGCGCTCTTCGCCGCTCCAGGCCTCCTCGCCACCCTCGGTCTTTGCATTATCGTCTTAATCGGAATCGCCGGCCGCGCCATGCCCGACATCGTGCGCGAGGCCTGGAGCAGCCTCGGCGCGAAACTCTACATGTTGACCGCCGCGCTGCTCCTCGTCGGCGTCATCGGCATCTACGGACCGATGTTGATCCTATGGGCCTGGGTGAGCTGGAACTCTTATGTCCTCGCTTCCGGCGGCGCCGCGACCGCGATCATCGGCGCGCTCAGCATTTTTGCCGCCAACAGCGGCGACACCAGCGGCAAGAAAGCGGGCGGCTCGAAATTGGAGCTCTTCGCCAAGGTGGGCCCGGTGCTCTTCATCGTGATTCTGTTCTGCGGCGTTGCCATGGCCATCCATGGCGCATTCGTGTATAAGACCCTGAGCGTGCGTTCCGCGGCCTGTTCCATCGTTCCCGCGATTCCTAAGTTCGAGATTTGCGCGGCCTGCGTTGGGCTGGGCGAACGTGCCACCGCCGTCTCGGAGGCGAGCAAATTCTCGGATTGCCCGGCTTGCGCCAGCGCCGCGTCCTGGAACGGTCCCGCATGGCCTTCGCCGGACGACCTCATCAAGTTCCACTGGCAGTTCATGGAAACCTCCATCCGCGATCAATGGTGGTTGACCTGGAGTTTGTTGTTCGCCCTCGCCGCGATAGCGTTGTTCCTCATGTTCCGGCTCGACATCAACGAGTTCTCCATTAACCGCTTCTACCGCAACCGCCTGGTGCGCTGTTTCCTCGGCGCGGCCCGCACGGGCGTACGCAAACCCGATCCGATTACCGGTTTCGACTTCGGCGACGACTTACCCATGAAAGCCATCGCCGCGCATCTGAATACGTCGCCGATCACGCCGGTTCCCATTGTCAACACCGCACTCAACGCCATGGGCGGCCAGGACGCAGCCATGCAGGAACGCCGCGCCCAGTCCTTCGCCTTTACGCCGTTTCACGCGTATTCGGACGCTACCGGGGCCTTCGACATGACGAAGCTGACGACCGAACGCAACCCCGGCGACGTGACCCTCGGCACGTTGATCGCGACATCCGGCGCCGCCGCCAATCCCAACATGGGTTATCACATGTCCTCGCCAGTCGCGTTCCTGCTGACTTTTTTCAATGTGCGCCTCGGCTGGTGGCTTGCGATCCCCCCGCGGTTACGCTGCTTTGGGGGCTGGTTCAAATCGCACTTCAACTTCGCGTACATCTTTTTCGAACTCTTCGGCGCCGCGGAGACAGACGACGCCTACGTCAACCTCTCCGACGGCGGCCACTTCGAAAACCTGGGCCTCTATGAACTTGTGCGCCGCAAGTGCAAGGTAATCATCGTTGGCGACGGCGAGCAGGACGACAAGTACATGTTCGAGGCGCTGGGCATGGCTGTTCGCAAATGTCGGATCGACTTTGGCGCGACGATCGAAATCGACGTGTCGCCGATTGTTCCGGCGAAGCCCGGAGAAAAAAATCCGAACCACTGGACCGTCGGCGACATTACTTACGAAGACCGCTCGAAGGGGCGGATTATCTACTTGAAATCGTCCTACACGGGCCGAGAGCCCTACGACGTGCAGCAGTACAAAAAACAGAACGAGGAGTTTCCGCAGCAATCGACCGGCGATCAGTTCTTCAACGAATCGCAGTTGGAGAGCTACCGGCAGCTTGGCATTCATGCGGCCACGGAAATGACGGATAAGCTGGTTGCGGATCGCAATTGGACGCGCGAGCAGTGGATCGAGGGCGTGGCGGGCTTGCACCAGCCGGCGTTTCCGCACGGGGCGGGCCGATAAGGCTGACCTGTTGGCGCGAGCGGCGTTAACTGCGGATAGCATTTCCGGGTGGTAATGGAACTTCTTAGGGTAGAATTCTGAGTTCGGTATCCGGCTAACTAAGCTATAATCCGGACAGTTGACGGGAATGCGTCTGCTTTTCCGCATAGTGCAGAGAGGGTACACAAAATCATGACTGATCAGAAATTCCGGAGAGCCGCGATTGCTTTCGCGGCTTTGGCGTTGGTTCTGGGCGTGGCCACGACGGTTCGGGCGAGCCATTCGTGGGGGAACTATCATTGGGCGCGGACGGCGAATCCGTTTACCATCAAGCTGGGCGATAAGGTGACGTCCGTCTGGGACTCGCATCTGCAAACGGCATCTTCCGATTGGACCGCCTCGAGTGTGTTGAATACGAGCATTGTTGGCCAACAACAGCTCGGCGCGCCGCTGCACGCCCACTTCTGGCCAAGTGGAGGTCTGTAATACGACGTATGGGAACAACGGTTGGCTTGGTATTGCCTCGATCTGGGCCAGCGGCAACCATATCACGCAGGCCTCGGTCAAATTGAACGACACGTATTTCAATACCGCGACCTACAATACGACAGCATGGCGGAATTTGGTTATGTGTCAGGAAGTCGGGCATGTGTTCGGACTTGCGCACCAGGACGAAGCATTCAACAATCCCAATCTCGGTACGTGCATGGACTACACAAATAGTCCGAACAGCAATCAGCATCCGAACGCGCACGACTACGACCAATTAGAAACGATCTACGCGCATCTGGATAGCACCACAACAATCGCCAATTCTACCGCTAGCGCCGCCCACCCGCCGGCCATGCAAAACATGGACTTCACCGAGCCTGGCACTTGGGGCAAGCTAGTCGCCACCAACAACAACGGCAACGGCGAGTTCTACGTGCAGGACTTCGGCAACGGTCACCGCGTGATCACACACGTGTTCTGGGTGCCGGGCGAAAAGCGCGGCAAGCCCGATCACCACGACGAACACTAAGCCTTTTTCCGGCTCGCCAGGATTTCTCGATACACTTCGAGAACCTGGCGGGCCGTGTCGTACCAGCTAAACTTCTTCACCTGTTGATGGCCGCGTTCAATCAGAGTGGACCGTACCTCGGCGTCGAGCAAAACTTCGCGGATGCCCCGCGCAATATCGAACACGTTCTCCGGCTTGACGATCATCGCGGCGTCGCCGACCACTTCCGGCAGCGCGCTGACGCCGCTGGTGATGACGGGCGTGCCGAGGGCCATTGCTTCGAGGGGCGGAAGCCCGAAGCCCTCATACAGCGACGGAAACACGAATGCTTCGGCGGATTGATAGAACACCTTCAGCTCGTCCTTCTTCACGAAGCCGAGAAAGCGTACGACTTCGCGCACGCGTGATTGATGCACGGCACGGCGCAACGCCGGATACTTCGACATCCGGTCGCCGATGATGACGAGCCGGAGGTCCTTGTATCGCGGGTGCTCGCCGAGGTCTTGCCGGAGCAGCGCAAAAGCCTCGACGATGCGCGCTACGTTTTTGCGGGGGTTGACCGATCCGGCGTAGAGCAGATAGGGGTAGCCGATTTGATAGCGGTCGAGCGCTTCTCGGCGTTTCTTTTCGTCGGTCTCGACATTGAAGAAGGCCGGGTCGAGGGCGTTGTAGATCTGGCGGACGCGCGCGGCGGGTATGCTTAGAAAGTTCAGAACATCGCGGCGGGTGGCGCCGCTAACGGCGATGACGCGGTCGGCGCGCAAGAGGCCTCGGCGGAAGCGCCAGAGGTGGAGTTTGTCGGCGGTGTCGTCGTCGAAGTCGAACACCAGGCTGCTCATGTCGTGGATCGTGACGACATACGGCTTGGGCATCAACACGGGAACATTGTTGAGCGGGAGGTGAACCAGATCCGCCCTGAGTTTGCGCACGAACAGCGGGAACGTGAGGTTTTCGATGCGAGCGGAGTCTTCGCGGTTGTACTCGACGGTGCGAAAGTTGGGCGGAAGCTGGCCGAGCTCGGCCGCGCCGTTTGGTTTGCCGATCAGGATGAACTGGAGGTCGTGCTCGAGTTCGCCGATCGCGCGGATGAGATTGCGAATGTAGGTGCCGTAGCCGAAATCGCCAATGTGGCGGACATCGATCGCTACCAGTGACACTTAAGCTCGCGCCGCGGCGGGGAGCTTCCATTCGTAGAGCGGAAACTCGCCGGTTAATTGAGCGACCTTTGCGCGGACGGCGTGCAGGGCATCGTGCGCGCCATCGCGGCCGCTGGCGGCGACGGCATCGACGACATCGGCGATCAGCGATCCCACGGTGCGCATTTCCTTCTCGCCGAAGCCGCGCGTGGTGACCGCGGGGCTGCCGATGCGGATGCCGCTGGGGTTGAGCGGCGGATTCACATCGAACGGAATACCGTTCTTGTTGACCGTGATGAAGGCTTCGTCGAGCGCCCACTCGGCGTCCTTACCGCGAACGCCTTTGGCGAAGACATCGACGAGAGCGAGGTGCGTATCGGTGCCGCCGCTGACGATGCGGTAACCGGCGTCTTGCAGTGCGCAGGCCATTGCTTTGGCGTTGACGAGCACTTGCTTCTGGTAGGTCTTGAACTCGGGCTGCAACGCTTCGAGGAAGCAGACCGCTTTGGCCGCGACGATGTGCACGAGCGGTCCGCCCTGCTGGCCGGGGAAGACGCATTTATCGACGGCGGCGGCGAACTTTTCCTTGCAAAGAATCAGGCCGGAACGCGGCCCGCGCAGCGTCTTGTGGGTGGTCGACATGACGATGTCGGCATGTTCGCACGGATTCGGGTAGAGCCCGGCGGCGACGAGACCGGAGAAGTGCGCCATGTCGACGACGAAGGCCGCGCCGATGGAATCGGCGATCTGGCGGAACCTGGTGAAGTCGATGATACGCGGATAGGCCGAGCCGCCGGCGATGATCATCTTCGGCTTATGCTGTTCGGCCAGCGCGGCGAGTTGTTCGTAATCGATCTGCTCGTCGTCCTTGCGGACGCCGTAGCCGATGACGTTGTAGAGTTTGCCGGAGAAGTTCAGCTTGTGGCCGTGCGTGAGGTGCCCGCCGTGGGCGAGGTCCATGCCGAGAATGGTGTCGCCTGGATTAAGCAGCGCCATGTAGGCGGCGGCGTTGGCCTGTGAGCCGGAGTGCGGCTGGACGTTGGCGTGTTCGGCGTTGAAGAGCTTCTTGGCGCGGTCGCGCGCGAGATTTTCCACGGTATCGGCGTGTTCGCAGCCGCCGTAGTAGCGCTTGCCGGGATAACCTTCGGCGTACTTGTTGGTGAAGACGCTGGAGGCGGCTTCAAGGATCGGTTCGGAGACGAAGTTCTCGCTGGCGATGAGTTCGAGGCGCGAGTTTTGGCGCTCGACCTCCTGTTGAATCGCTTCGTAAACTTCCGGGTCGGCTTGGGCCAACGTCTTGAACTTCATCATCGCTATCCTTGTTGCTCCAGTTTCGTGATTTTTTCCAAGCGGCGCGCGTGGCGGCCGCCTTCGAACTCGGTGTTCAGAAAAGTGGCGACCATGCTCTCGGCGTTTTCGGGCGTGGTGTAGTTCGCGCCGATCGAAAGCACGTTGGCATCGTTGTGCTTGCGCGTGTACATGACCTCGTCGGGCACGGTGCCGAGCGCGGCGCGGATGCCCTTAATCTTGTTCGCGGCGATGGACATGCCGACGCCGCTGGAACAGACAAGCAGGCCTTTGTCCGCGCTCCCGTCGATCACGCGGCGGCTGACGGCCTCGGCGTAGTCGGGGTAGTCGGTTGACTCTGTGGAATTGGTTCCGAGGTCGGTAACGTCGTGGCCTTCCGATCTCAACTTTTCGACGAGGCGTTGCTTGAGAGCGAACCCCGCGTGATCGGCGCCAACGGCAATTTTCATGGGCTCTTTGATTATCGCAGTATGCGGCTTAGAATGCGAGCCGCAGCGCGAGCTGCAGAATCCGCGGGTCGCCGGCGTTGGTGATCCGCATGAAGTTACCGTTGTTCTGCGCCGTCGTCGGGTTGCCGAGGTTCACGCGGTTGAAGGCGTTGAAGGCTTCGAAGCGGAACGTGGCGCCGAAGCGTTCGTTGGCGCGGAACTCCTTGCCGAGGCCGAGATCGACATTGGCCAGGCCGGGGCCGAAGAAGATGTTGCGGCCGTGATTGCCGAAGGTTCCAAGCGCGTTGGGCGCGAAGGCAGAGCGGCGGAGCCATTCGGTGATCAGGTCGTTGCGCGGGCGATCTGTAGAGAGGCGGGCGTCGCCGGTGAGATCGGCGCGTTGTCCGCCCGTACCGGTGCGGGCGTTATCGACGCCGCTGCCGATGTTGATCGGCTGGCCGGCATACAGCGTCATGATACTGTTCAGATTCCAGCCGCCGAGGGCGAAATTGGCGGCGCGATTCTGGAACTTGACGGGCAGATCCCAAACGCTCGAGAACGTGAAGGCGTGGGCGCGGTGGAAGTCGGAGAGACCCTTATCGAAGGCCTGGCTATTGGGGTTGGTTCGGACTTGGCCGGTGCCTTTGTTGGCGGAGGTATCGTCGATCGACTTGGAGAACTGATAGTTGGCCAAGACGCTGAAGCCTTTACTGAAGCGGCGCTCGATGGTCCATTGGAAAGAGTGGTAGGTCGAGTTGCCGACGGGCTCGACGAGCGTGGTCTGGCCGAGGCCGGGAGCGAAAGGCCGGCGCTGATTGGTGGTGGCGGTGGTCGCGCCGGGAGCGAAAACGGCGGCGTTGATTTCACGCAGCGTCATCAGGCGCGTGCCCTTCGAGGCGGCGTAGGCGGTCCGCGAGATGAAGCCAGCGCCGATCTCGCGTTCGAGCGTCAGGTTCCAGGATTGGATGTAGGGATTGTGGAAGTCGTGCGAGTTCAGGAAGTGCGTGGAGAACTGCGGGAAGATGGCATCGCGCGGTGGATTTCGCTGGCCGGGAAAGGGGTTCGTTGTGCCGAGCCAAGGGTTGGCGAAGTTGTTCGTTGCGTTGCCGAAGACGGTGACGACAGTGCCGAACGGCGCCTGATTGGCCTGACTGTTTGTGGCGATGGAATTGAACGAATCGAAGAAGATGCCGTATGCGCCGCGGACCGCGGTTTTGCCGTCGCCGAAGACGTCCCAGGCGAAGCCGAGGCGCGGGCCGATGTTTTTCCAGAAGACCGGTACGGTTCCCTTCGGAATGCCGTTATCGCCGGCGTAACGAACACCAACGGGCGCATTGGGATACCGCGTCGAGCGAGTGCCGGGGTGCCAGGTGGCGATGCGGTCGACCTCATCGGTGAATGGGAAGAACGGTTCCCAACGGACGCCGGCGTCGAGTACAAAATTTTTCCGCAGCTTCATCGAGTCCTGCGCAAAGAAGCCGACGCGGTGGAAGCGGGTGTTCTTATATTCGCCTATGCCTTGCTGAAGGCTGTTGAACTTACCGATCATGAAGTCGCCGAGCGATTCGTTGGTGAAGCCGGCAACGCTGTTGAAGTCCCACACGCCATTGGCGCGGAAGTTGTTGATGATGTCGTTGGCGCCTCGGCCGTATTCACCGCCGAGCGTAATGTTGTGCCGGCCCTTGGTCCAGCGGAGGGTATCGAGGAACTGCGTTTCGCGGCGAGGAAAGCCGTTGGTATCGCCGGTGTTAATGCGGAAGTAGCCGGCAATGTTGACGTCCCACTTGATGAGGGGGTCGTTGTAATAGCTGATGCCGAGACTGGCGAGGCTGCGGGCAGGTTGAATGGGCTCGAAGTAGCCGTTGGTGCGGTTGATGGAGAAGAGGAACTGGTTGACGATGGTGGGTGTGAGCGTGTGGGTGTCGGTGATCGAAATCGATTCGTTGAACCAGTTTCCGCCGCTGGATTGTTCCAGAAGATTGGACAGGTTCAGCACGGCCGGCGATTTGGCGAAGGATTTGTAGTAGCGGCCGGACAGCCGGTTGCTATCGCTGATCTGGTGGTCGCCGCGGACCATAACCTGGTGGTCGTTGTTGGGCGTCGAGACGGTTGTGGTGATGCGGCCCTCGGGGCCGCCGTCGGGCAGCGAGGAGTCGATAATAGTGCGCGAGATGGGGCTGATGCGGCTGGCTGGAATAATGTTGCCGGGGAAGGCCTGGCCGCTGAGCGGATCGCGCAGCGCGCGGTTCAGCGCGGAGAAATTGCCGGCGCGTTGGAGCGTCGTCGGCACGATGCGCTGGACCGAAGCGGGAACGACACGGAGCATCGAACCTTGATAGGAGAAGAAGAAGAAGCTCTTGTCCTTGCCGTTGTAGATTTTCGGCAGGAGCACGGGGCCGCCGATGGTGGCGCCGAACTGGTTGCGCTTCAGGCCGTCCTGGCGCTTGGATTGGGTGCCGGGGATGATCGGCGAGAAGAAGTTGGTGGCGTTGAGGGCCTGGTTGCGGACGAACTCGAAGGCGCTGCCGTGGAATTCGTTGGTGCCGGATTTGGTGACGGCGTTGACGACACCGCCCGATTGACGGCCGAACTCGGCGGAGAAGTTGTTGGTCTGGACGCTGAACTCTTGCAGGGCGTCGGGGTTGGGGAAGGGGTTGGGGGCGTTGGAGTAGAGATCGTTATTCTGCGCGCCGTCGAGGACGTAATTGGTGGCATTGGCGCGGCCGCCGTTGACGGAGACGGGAACGGTGCCGGGGTAGGTGGTGCCGCTGGTGACGTCGGCGCGGGGGTCGGCGACGACGCCGGCGACGAGGCGGAGCAACTGGGTGACGTTGCGGCCGTTCAGCGGGAGTTCTTCGATGCGCTTTTGGTCGACGACGGTGCGAAGCGTTGCGCTGGTGGTGTCGACGCTGACGACCGCGGCCGAGACGGTGACCGAGTCGGTGGTGGAGGCGACGCCGAGGGTCGCATCGACGCGGGCGATTTCGTTGACCTGCAGGCGGAGTTCGCGCGCTTCCCAGGCCTGGAATCCACGGGCTTCGATGCGGACGGTGTACATACCGACGGGGAGCGTACGTACGATGTAGCTGCCGTCGGTGGACGAGACCGCCGAGAAAGAGGCTTGTGTGCCGGTGTTTGTGGCTTTCACCGAAGCGTTGGGGATGACGGCGCCGGTGCCGTCCTTGACGATGCCGGTGATGGTGGCGGTGATGTTCTGAGAGTATGCGGATGCGGCGGCGAGGAGGACTAGGAGTGTGAAGCGCATTTGAGGGGTAGTATATACCTGCCACCGATTGCAATGTGTAAGGCTAGGGGCTACACTCGTGGATTGAGGATTCGAAACTTCCTCCATAGAGGCCTACGTAGGCTCTACTCGGAGGACAGTGGCAGAGACTTCCCGCCCGACGCGGCGGCAAGGCTTCGCGAAATGATGACGTTTCTCCAGATCATGCAAGATCCAGCGGAGTTCACGCGGTTCCCGTCGTGGCGGGTTCATCAACTGACGGGCAATCGGGCAGGGACATGGAGCTTTCGCGTAACGCGGAACTTTCGGCTTACTTTTCGAATCGAAGACGGCGAAGTACAGGACGTGAACTATGAAGACTACCACTAGCGGCGACGAAGGGCGGATGTTGAACCCCATGCACCCGGGGCCGTTCTTGCGCTCGGCGATCGTCGAGGCCTACGGACTTTCCGTGACGGAAGCGGCGAATGTGTTGGGTGTGTCGCGGCCGACTCTTTCGACGTTTTTGAATGGGCGATCCAGCCTATCCGGCGATATGGCGCTGCGCTTCGCGAAAGCGTTTGGGCTGGAGATGGAGACGTTGATGCGGATGCAGAATTCCTACGACATCGCGCAGGCGAAGCGGCGGGAGAAGTTGATTAAGGTTGCTCGGTATCGGCCCGCGGCGTAGGGTTTCGTGTTGCGTCTTCGGCGAGGCCTTCGAGATGAAGTTCGATCGCTTCGAGCATGTTGCGCTCGATTTCCGCGACGGTCCGGCCCGTTGTGATGCAGCCCGGAAGATCCGGCGCGTATGCGGATAGGTTGTTCGGGCCTTGTTCAATGACGATTGCGTAATTGGTCACGATTTGCGCTGCCAGCTACGCCTTACTCTTCGCGATCAACTCGCGGACGAGGGGAACGAGTTCGGCGGGGACCTGCATCGTCGTACCTTCTTCACGCAGTGCTGCTTCGTCTTCCGCAACCGCTTCGAGTTCGGTCTGTTGCTCGTAGTGATCGATCAGCTTTTGTACGCGCGCAGCGTCCCACCCGATTGGAAATTTGCTTTGATTCATTGGAGTTTTCTCTTGCGCCGCCGACGGTAGGCGACTAGTGGTTTCCCGTCCAGTTCGTAGGCTGTTACAACGAAGATGCTGTCGGGCTCTGGGTCTGGAATGTAAATGACCCGAAGGTAGCGGCCGGCGCTTGTTTGCCCGACCGCGATACGGGAACCGTTGCGGCCTCGCCGATCTTCTCCTGGGAATTCCAGGACCTCGGCAACTTCGTGCTCATCGACGCCATGGTTGTAGATGTGCGGCGACGAGGTGACAGGATCGATGCGGAATCGGATTCGCACGACGGCGCCGCTTTCGATATAGCGCGACCGCTCGCCCCGCCACGGATGTCAACTCGAAGCGTCCCGCTATACTGAAACTTATGTCTTCCGAGTCAGTCTCCAACGCGGAGAACGAGTCCGCGCGGCCTTCTCATTTTATTCGCGACATCGTCATTCAGGACATCCAAAACGGCAAGAACGGCGGGCGCGTGCATACGCGGTTTCCACCGGAGCCGAACGGGTATCTGCACATCGGCCATGCCAAGTCGATCTGCCTGAACTTCGGGCTTGCCCAAGAGTTCGGCGGCAAGTGCAATCTGCGCTTCGACGATACGAATCCGTCGAAGGAAGAAACCGAGTACGTCGACTCGATCATCGAGGATGTCCGCTGGCTGGGGTTCGACTGGGACGATCGGATGTTCTACGCCTCCGACTACTTCGATCAGCTTTACGCCTGGGCGATTCAGTTGATCAAGGCGGGCAAGGCCTATGTCTGCGATCTGAATGCCGAACAGGTCCGCGAGTATCGCGGCACACCGCAAGAGCCTGGCAAGGAGAGCCCGTACCGCAACCGGAGCGTCGAAGAAAATCTCGACCTGTTCGAACGCATGCGCGCGGGCGAGTTTCCCGACGGCTCGCGCACGCTGCGCACCAAGATCGACATGGCGTCGCCGAACTTCAACATGCGCGATCCGGTCATGTACCGTATTTTGCGGGCCGAGCATCATCGCACGGGCAACAAGTGGTGCATCTATCCGATGTACGACTATGCGCACGGCGAGTCGGACTCGATCGAAGGCATCACGCATTCGATTTGCACTCTGGAGTTTGAAGACCACCGCCTGTTATACGACTGGTATGTCGAGAACCTGGGCATTCACGCGCCACAGCAGATCGAATTCGATCGTCTAAATCTGACCAACACGGTTCTGAGCAAGCGAAAGCTGCTGGCGCTGGTGCGCGAGAAGTATGTCTCGGGTTGGGACGATCCACGCATGCCAACCATCTGCGGGTTCCGGCGGCGCGGTTATACGCCCGAAGCAATTCGAACTTTTTGCGCGAACATCGGCGTGTCGAAGACGAACGGGCTCATCGAGTTCGGCTTGCTCGAACATTATCTGCGGGAAGACCTGAACAAGCGCGCGCTGCGTGTGATGGCCGTGCTGAACCCCCTGAAGGTTGTGATCGATAACTATCCGGACGATCTTGTCGAGCACATGAACGCGGTTAACAATCCCGAAGACGAAT
Source organism: Acidobacteriota bacterium (assembly GCA_016871055.1). Lineage (GTDB taxonomy): Bacteria > Acidobacteriota > Terriglobia > Bryobacterales > Bryobacteraceae. Next base: position 23,368 of record VFZW01000003.1, on the reverse strand, counting down.
CGGCGGGCTCGCGTACAGTGCCGTTTTCGAAGGTACTCTACATCGAGAAGGACGACTTCCGCGAGGATCCGCCGAAGCAGTATTTCCGGTTGTCGCCTGGGCGCGAAGTGCGGCTGCGCTACGGTTATCTGGTTACTTGCACCGGCGTGGTGAAGAACGACGCGGGTGAAGTGGTCGAGGTCCATTGCACCTACGATCCGGCGACGCGCGGCGGCAATGCGCCCGATGGACGGAAGGTGAAATCGACGATGCACTGGGTGTCGGCAGCGCACGCGCTGGATTGCGAAGTGCGGCTCTACGACACGCTGTTCCTGGAAGGCAAGGACACCGACGACTTGGCGTCCGCGTTCAATCCGAACTCGCTGCAGAAGAAAGCGGCGAAGATCGAGCCGAGCGTGAAGGACGCCGCGCCGCTGACGAAGTACCAGTTCGAGCGGGTGGGGTATTTCTGCGCGGACAAGGAGCCGGGCGTTTTCAACCGCACGGTGGCATTGCGCGATACCTGGGCGAAGGTGGAGAAAAAGACTACGTCGTAAGCAGCGCCGCGGTTTCTCGGAGACGAGCGATGGCTTGCGGCGCGCCGAGAGCGTAGATCGATTCGAACAACGGCGGCGTGACTTTCTTGCCGGTGATGGCGATGCGGATGACTAGGAACGCATTGCCAGGCTGCAGGCCTAGCGCTTCGGCGGTCGCGCGAATGGCGGCTTCGATGGCCGGTGTTTCGAATGCTGGCAGCGACTCAAGCGCCTCGGCGGTCTTCGTACAGATTGTCTCGGCGGTTGGCGCGTCCATACCCTTCTTGAGCATGGAAGGCATGTCGCGCTCGATCGATTCCTTGAAGAGAAAATCGATGAACGGGACAGCGTCGGGCAGCAGTTCCATGCGTTCCTGTACGTGCGGCGCGATGCGGGCCAGCTTGGCGTTGTCGACAACAAGTCCGGCTCTTTCGAGGAATGGAGTTAGGCGCTTTGCGAGTTCGTCCGGGGCGAGCGCGCGGATGTACATGCCGTTCATCCACTTCAATTTTTCGTAGGAAAAAACTCCGCCCGCATTGTTGACGCGTTCGAGCGTGAAGCGTTGCTTGAGTTCGCCGAGCGAAAAGATCTCGCGCTCTTCGCCTTCGCCGGGCGACCAGCCGATCAGAGCGATAAAGTTCAGCACGGCTTCGGGGAGATACCCCTCTTCGCGAAAGTTCGAAAGAAACGTCGCGCCGTGGCGCTTGGAGAGCTTTTTGCCATCGGTGCCGAGCACGGGCGGGAGATGCGCGAAGACGGGGGCGGTCCAACCGAGGGCTTCATAGAGGAGCAGATGCAAGGGAGCTGTCGAGAGCCATTCATCGGCGCGAAGGACGTGGCTGATGCGCATGTCGTGGTCGTCGACGACGCAGGCGAGGTGATAGGTCGGGAAGTTGTCGCTCTTGAGCAACACGGGGTCGCGGAGGATGACTTTTTCCCAGGTGACATCGCCTTTGACGGCGTCGCGCAGTGTGACGGCGCGATCCTCGGGGATAATGAATCGCACGACGTGCGGGACACCGGCAGGTACGCCGCGCGTACGGCAGTATCCGGAGTAGCCGACCGGTTCTTTGTTGGCGGTCTGCGCGTCGCGTTCGGCGGCGAGGCGTTCCGCGGTGCAGTCGCAACGATAGGCATGGCCGCTTGCAATCAGCCTTTCGGAGACCTCCTTGTATTTGGGTAAGCGGAGGCTCTGCACGTAGGGTCCAGCGGGGCCGCCGATGCCGGTGCCTTCGGGCGGCGCGGAATCGGCCTGCTCGATTTCGTCAAACGACGGGCCTTCATCGAAGTGCAAGCCGACCCAGCGGAGGTCTTCAATCAGCGCGCGGATGGCGCCAGGGACGAGGCGTTCGCGATCGGTATCTTCAATGCGAAGGAGGGCCTGACCGCCGTGGTGGTGGGCCATCAGGATTTCGAAGAGGGCGGTGCGGACGCCACCGATGTGAAGCATGCCCGTGGGGCTGGGGGCAAAACGAGTGCGGACTTCTGACATGAATCTACTATTGTGCGTCATAATGGCGGTCACACTATGTCACGACTCGGCGCGCTACTTGCTGGCTGCTACAGTGTCTTCGCCTTCTACATGCTGTACGACTCCATGCGCTACGGGTGCTCCGGGCTATCGGGCATCTCGGCGGCGATCGGCGTACTGCCCGCGGCGCCGATTTTCGGGCTGTTTCAGCTGGACGGCGGCAACTGCGACTTGCGCATCTGGACTCCGATGTATTTGACGTCGGTTCTGATTGTGTACGGCGCGGGCTCGCTGCTGGAACGAGGCGGGCGATGGGTGGCCGCCAAACTTACTTCGCGCTGACCGCGGGGAGTTTTCAGGCCTCCGCCCCGCGGCTACCCGCCGATTGCGGGTAGCTGGTGACGGGGATATTCGGTTGTGAAAGAACTGTTGGCTGTACCGGGCGATCGATCGCGAAGACGCGGTCAGCCTTGGATGGTTACGACATCACCTGCTCGTCCCAGGGGAAGAGGGCTTCGACGTTTGGCTTGATGCACTGGAGGACCATTTCGCGGGTGAAGATGGCGCCGGGAGCGAGGAGGAACTGGCAATGGAACTCCTGCGAGAAGGACTCGTGGCCGAGGGAGAGGCGCGCCTGGGCGAGGAACTGCTCGGTGATGCGGGGGCAGTCGGCGGCATCGATCTTGATGCGGGTCCAGGGGGCGGAGTGGTTCTCCCATTGCTCGTAGAAGAAGCCCTGCTGGCCGTTGGGTGTGGACATGACGATGATGTTGGTCCGGCCGGAGGCCTGGGCGGGGAGGAGGGCCTTGTAGATGTCGTCGTCGACGAAGGCGGCCTCGTCGACAACGATGAGAAGGGGATTGGAATATCCGCGAACGGTTGGCTCGCTGTCCGGCAGGCCAATAACCTGGGTTTGGTTGGGTAATTCGAAGCCTTCGGCGATGGGCTTTACCTTCTTTCCCAGGAGTTTTATGGCCGCGGCGCGGGCTTTGTCGAGGATGTGGCCGGACTGGCGGCTGGAGGGGCCGGCGAGGAGGATGATCTGGCCGGGGTTCTGGATGGCGGTGTGGAGGACCCTGAGCGCGGCGGCGGTGGATTTGCCGGTTTGGCGCGCGCCGAGGACGAGGGTCTGGCCGGAGTTGTCGGTCATGATCTGGGCCTGGAGGGGGTCCGGCGTGAAGCCGAAGTTCTGCTTGGCCCAGAGGAGGATATCCGCTTCGACGGCCGGTGTAGGTGTAGCGACCGGTGCGGGGAACTGGGACAGGTCGACCTGGTCCGCGGCGGTGGCGGGTTCGAAGGAGTCGGCGAGCGGAGCGGGCTCGGGGACGGGTGGATCGGAGTCCTCGAGGGCGGGCTCGAAGGAGGAAGGGTCCTGAGGGGTCCTGGGTAAGTCCTTTGTTTGCAACGGAGGAGTCCGTTTTGGACGTTTTTCTCCGCTTTTTTTCAAGCGGAGCATGGCGTTGATGAGGCGGTTGCGGGTAAGGGTAGCGTTGGAGATGGCGCGGTCGAAGACGGGCTGGAGGGAGCCGTCGGAGGCGCCGAGGCGCTCGATGTTGAGGATGAGGTCCTCGTTGGTGGCGCCGGGCTGGAGGGAGCGGACGACGGCGTCGTAGTGGCCAGAGAGGTCGGCATTACGGACGAAATACTTGCGTTTGATCTGCCAATTGATGGCGGGGAGCTCGTCGGCGAGTTGGATTTCCTGGACGTTGGCGGGTTGCCACATGTCGTGGTTTTCGAGGCGGAAGGCCTCGAATTCGGCGAGGGATTCGCCGGGGAGGACGGAGGTGTGGGCTTTGCGCTTGCGGCCGCCAATGGCAACGGCGGCCTTGCAGAGGGCGAGGCCTTCGGGGGTAGTGGGGCCGTTGGACTTGGCCCCGTTTTCTTTCGATTGACTGGCGCGCTTGTTTGGCATAAAGTGTTCCTATTACTATTATATTATTTCGTAAATATTTTTCTTATTGGTTTTAGAATACGCGTGTTGAAAACAAACGAGATATAATTTCTTGAGAGCTGTGAACGATAAGGTTTGCTCGCCAAAAACGGCCAGAGACAAGGAGAGGGCAGCCGGTGCCGGTGCCGTTTTTGGGGAGTTAAACGCTCGTTGAGCTAAACCGCATGAAGACGCCCGGTTATTCGGATTGGGGATGGGGTGATTTTGGCCAGCTTCGAGAATTAGGCGATGTCGGAACCGGGGTGTTCGACGATGCGACTCGGTCCAGGGACGAGAAAGATGTTGCGCTTGGAAGCGGCGATTCCCGGACGTGAGCGGCGCGGCGGGTGGACAAGCACCCGATTGGCGGGGTTGGTCGATACATGATGGGCGCCGACGTGGTGTTCCGGTTCAGTTGGAAATGGAGAAGGCGTTCTCCCAATAAGGTAGAGGAGAAAACGCGTGAAGAACGGCGAGCGCGCGTTCATGTTCGCAGGTGAAGTGGGTAACTTCCGAGTAGCCGACGATCCGGACACTGAGGGATCTACGATGTGTTTCGCAGAAGGTGATCCGTACCTGTGGCTCAGGTGTCGTGGCAATATCCCCCTGCGTGGGGTCGAGGGTATGACCCCGTCTGATACGGAGACATTGGTCTACAGCTGCGCTAGTTCCATCCATTCTTCCGCCAACTGAATGAAGGCCGCCGCCGGCGCCGGCACATGGCGTGTCCGGCGGCGGATCATTGCGAGCTGGCTCACGGGCGGCGATTCTTTCAGCCGGATCTCCACAAGCTCTCCTGACTCGATCTCCTTCCGGACCGCCCAATGCGGGATCGGCGAAATCCCGAAACCGGACCGAACCAGCGCCTTCATCGGTTCCGCGTTATCCAGGCGCATCGCAACGTTCGGCACAAAGCCGTGCCGCTGAAAGTACTGATCGATCTGCTCTTCGAAGTACGATTCCTGCCGGTACAGCAGGAACGGATGCTGAGCCAGGCTCTTGAGCGACACACGCCGCCGTGGCGCGAGCCGCGGGCTGGTTACCAAACTGACCTCAAACTTCCACAACCCCTCCACGGCGAACTTCTTCTCCGTCCCGGGCCGCAAAACCAGAAAGACCACGTCCAGTGAGCCATCCTCCAATTCGGCCATGAGTTGCGAGCTGTGGCCGGCCTCGAGGAAGATGTCGATCGATGGATGCCTGGATCCAAGGTGCAGCAAGGCGTCGAGATCGTCATCGAGCAAGACCACCGGCCCGTTGCCGTGCTGAAGCCGTCCGCATCGACACGCCCAGGCCGCAAGCTCAGCGAGTGCATCGCCATGGCGAAGGCTTACGAAGCCAAGTTCGGCTACGCGCCCATCCCGGACGAGGACTTTGCCAAAGACGTGCAAGCGGGCATCGACTCCCGCCGCGATTCGTTCGAGCCGCCGGCTTGGGATTAACGTGTGGGACTAGTCCTCGACTCCAGCGTGCTCATCGCGGCGGAACGGGAGAAACGCCCGGTCAGTCAGCTTCTCGCGTCGCTCTCCGCTGAACATTCCGAAACCGAGTTCCTGCTGTCTTCCATCTCGGTGATGGAACTGGAACACGGCTGGCGTCGCGCCAACACGCCCGAAGCCGCCGCCAAGCGCCGCCGTTATCTCGATGAAGTGCTAGCCATCCTGCCGGTGGAACCGTTCACGCGCGAGATGGGCGTGCTCGCCGCCAAGATCGACGCCGACATGAAGAAGGTAGGGCTCGTCATCGCTACCGCCGATCTGCTGATCGGAATCACGGCTCTGCATTACGGCTACGCCCTTGGAACCCGCAACGTCCGCCACTTCCGAATGATCCCAGGGCTTCAAGTGCTCTCTCTTTAGCCGCCACCTTCCTTCGTTCTCAAACATTCCACAGCGGTCCTCGCCGTCAAGGTTGAAGCTGCGCCGCTTCGCGCCCTTGACCGCTCCGGGCCGTTGCAGACCGAATCCTCTTGTGTACGGCGCGGGCTCGCTGCTGGAACGTGGCGGGCGATGGATGGCCGCCAAATTTACTTCACGATGACCGCGGGGACTTGGGCGTCGCGGACGAGTTTGTTGAAGCCGGCGATGTCAGCGGCGAGGAGGCCGTCGAGCTTCTTCAACTGCGCGTTGAGCTTCGTCGCGAGGTCTTCGAAGACCTGATTCACCTGCGCCGTCGGTGCGCCTTCGTTTTGCTGAATCACGCTGAGTAGCGCGGCGAGTTTGTTGTTGAGCTTGATCGGGAAGTTGAGGGGGTCCTGATTCGACTGGAGTTTCGTCTGGTAGATCTCTTCCTCGATCACCGTGAGTTCTTTCGACAACTTCTTCCCTGCCTCGATGGCCTTGGCGGCGTCCTTGATCGAGGCCATGCGCTTCACTTCCTCGTCGATCTGCTTGCGTACATCGCGGATCCTCGACACCGCTTCGTTCGCCTGCGTGACCTTGTCGCGGACCTGAATCGAAAGCTGCAACTGCCTGTCGAAGTCCTCTTGCGTGCCGGGCGCGCGCGGGTCTTTCTTCAAGACGAACGGCTGCGTGTGCGAGACGCCGTCAACGGTGAGTTTGACCTGATAGCGGCCCGTAGTGGCGATTGGCCCACGGTTCGAGCCGGCCCAGTAGATAAGGCCTTGGAAGGTGGCCGCGTCGGGATGGCGCATGTCCCATACGAATTGATTGAGGCCCGCGGCATTGGAAACCGCCGGGGCAGTCTCCCCTTCGCCGGCGGCGGGTTTGTCCTTGGTCGAGAACTTCTTGATGAGCTTGCCGGAGGCGTCCAGAATTTCGATGACGACTTCTTCCCTGGCCTTGTCCTTCAACATGTAGTGGATGACGACTCCGCCGGGGGGATTGGCGCCCGTGGCGGCGGACCCTCGGCGGCGGAATCCGCCAGAGATCCGATGGGCCTCTTCGGGGGCGAACAGGGTTGTGTCGGACTTGAGTTGTTGGACGAGGTGGAGGTCGTCGAGGATCCAAAACGACCGGCCCTGCGTGGCGACGACTAAGTCGTTGTCGCGTTTTTGGAAGGCCAGGTCGGTGATCGGAACGGTGGGAATATTGAGGTTGAATTTCTGCCAGTTGTCGCCGTCGTCGTAGCTCAGATATAAGCCGGTCTCGGTGCCGGCGAAGAGCAGGCCTTTGCGGTTGGGGTCCTCGCGGACGACGCGCGTGAAGGCCGCGCCGTCGATGCCGTTGACGATCTTGGTCCAGGTCTTGCCGTAGTCGGTGGTGCGGTAGAGATAGGGGCGAAGATCGTCGGACTTGTACATGGTCGCGGCGATGTAGGCTTTGGCGGGGTCGTGCGGAGAGGCTTCGATGGAGTTGATCTGAATCCATTCGGGGATGCCGCGCGGGGTGACGTTGTCCCACTTCTTGCCGCCGTCGCGGGTGACGTGGACGAGGCCGTCGTCGGAACCGGCCCAGATGAGGCCTTTGGTGATTTTCGATTCGTCGACGGTAAAGATGGTGCAGTAGTATTCGACGCCGGTGTTGTCGCGGGTGATCGGGCCGCCGGAGGGACCTTGTTTGGAGCGGTCGTTGCGGGTGAGGTCGCCGGAAATCGGTTCCCAAACGCGGCCGCCGTTGGTCGATTTGAACAGCATGTTGCCGGCGGTATAGAGGGTGTTCGGATCGTGTGGAGAGAACAGCAGCGGAAAGTTCCACTGGAAGCGGTAGCGCATGCCTTCGGCGCCGTAGCCCATGGGGTTGTCGGGCCAGACATCGATGCGCGAGGTGTTGCCGGTGCGGTGATCGTAGCGGGTGAGATAGCCGCCATACGAGCCGGCGTAGACGATGTTGGAATCCTTGGGGTCGGGGGCGATCCAACCGCTTTCGCCGCCGCCGACGTCCCACCAATCCTTCTCGCTGATGACTCCGCCGTTGCCGCGGCTGGCGATGCGAATGGTCGAGTTGTCCTGCTGCGCGCCGTAGACGATGTAGGGGAACTGGTTGTCGGCGAAGACGCGGTAGAACTGCGCGGTGGCCTGATTTTGCTCGGTCCAGCGGCGGCCGCCGTCGGTGGAGACGTTGGCGCCGCCGTCGTTGCCTTCGATCATACGCTCGCTGTTATTGGGCGCGATCCAGAGATCGTGATTGTCGCCGTGTGGCGTTGGAATGGCGGTGAAGGTCCGGCCGCCGTCGTCGCTGCGGAAGAAGCCGACGTTGAGGACGTAGACAGTGTTGGGCTTGAGCGGGTCAGCGTAGATGCGCGAGTAATACCAGGCGCGTTGGCGCAGGCTACGCTGTTCGTTGACGCGGGTCCAGGTGTCGCCCCCGTTGTCGGAGCGGAAGACGCCGCCGTCCTCGGCTTCAATGATGGCCCAAAGACGTTCGGGATTAGCGGGAGAAGCGGCGACGCCGATCTTACCCTGCAAGCCTTTCGGCGCACCGGGATTGTGGCCGATTTCTTTCCAGGTTTCGCCGCCGTCGACGGACTTGAAGAGTCCGGAACCTTTGCCGCCGGACTCCATCGACCAGGGGCGGCGGATGACTTGCCAGAAGCCGGCGTACATGATGTCGGGGTTGGAGGGATCGATAGCGAGATCGACGCAACCGGCCTCGGGGCCGCGTGTGAACGGCTGTTTCCAGGTTTTGCCGCCGTCGACGGATTTGAAGATTCCACGCTGTTCGTTGGGTCCGGACATGTGGCCGAGCGCGCAGACGTAGACGAGGTCGGGGTTGCGAGGATGCACGCGGACGCGGCCGATTTGGCGGGTGTCGGCGAGCCCGAGATGCTTCCAGGTCTTGCCCGCGTCGGTTGATTTGTAGACACCGTCGCCGTGCGAGGCATTGCCGCGGATGGCCTGCTCCCCCATGCCCACGTAGACAATGTTCGGGTTTGAGTCGGTAACGGCGAAGGCGCCGACCGAGCCCGTGTTGAGTTGACCGTCCGAGACCGGTTGCCAGCTCACGCCGCCGTTGGTGGTCTTCCAGACACCGCCGCCGGTGCCGCCGAAATAGTAGACATTCGGCTGCGAAGGGACGCCGGCAACGGCGACGACGCGGCCTCCGCGATTGGGGCCGATGGAGCGGAAATCGAGGCCCTTGAGGAGCTTGGCGTCCTGCGCGGTGCAGGCGAGAGAGGTCATCAAAATGGCAACGCGAAACATTGGTTGAAATTGTAGCAAGGGGAGTGAGAACATTTGCCGGCGTTCCGCGCAAGACTACTTGTGGATCAGTGTCTCCCGTGAAAGGCATCGGATTGACAAGCCAGCCTGGACCGAAATTCTGGCTACTGGTGCTTGGACTGGCCGTGGTCGCGATGGCGGCGGCGTGGCTGGCGGCGGATCGTCCGCCCGACCTCTGGCTTGAGGTGGAGCTGCAGGGTCCAGTCGCCGAGGGAAATGTTAGCATGAACGCGGCCGGTCGGGACGAAGATCGTGCGACGCTGGGGGCGCTGCGAGTGATCGACGAGCGCTCGATGACAGCGAAACTCCCGTTTGCGACGTCGAGGCCGGATCCTGTTGTGATCATTCGCGCCGGCGGGCTGCGGGTCGTAGAATTTCGCCTGCCGCTGGCGCGCGAAGAGGATTGGAGCGTGTGGACCGAAGGCGCGGGCGGGTATGCGTATCGATATCGAGTGAGAAAGTTGGAACCATGATCTCGAAAACGGGTTTAGGATTCGCGGCCGTTTATGTCGTGGTGGCGATGTATCTCATCTACGACGACCGGAATGCGCAGGGCGGAGGATGGATCAATCTGCACGTAATGCTGTCGGGCATCGCAACGCTGCCCGCGGCCGCCGTGTGCGAACTGCTCGGGTTGCGGCCCGATTACAAAAGCAACTTGCACATGGGCGTGATGGTGGCGATTTGCGCGGGGCTGGTCTATTGGGTGGTTAGCGGCGCGCAAAAATTGTTTACCAAATTCTTCGGTTGATTCGCGGCACAATAGTGCCATGCGAGTTCTTCTACTGGCGGCCGCCGGCGCCGCGCTGTTCGGACAGACGGTGCAGGAGGCAAAGGCGTTCCTCGACGCCGCCGAGGCCGATCTGCTCAAGCAGAGCAACTACTTGAATCGCGCCCAGTGGCTGCAATCGACCTACATCAATCCCGACAGCGAAATGCAGGCGGCGCTGGCGAATGAGCGCTACATCGAATCGGCGAAGGGCTACGCGAAGGCCGCGACGAAGTTCGACAAGTTGAAACTGCCGCCGGAGTTGGCGCGGAAGATGACGCTGTTGAAGATCAGCCTGACGCTGGCGACGCCGTCGAACCGGAATGAGGCCACGGAACTGACGCAGCTTGTGGCGAAGATGGAATCGGCCTACGGTTCGGGCAAGTACTGCCGCGACGCCGCGGCGGACAAGGGCAAGTGCCTGGACCTGACAGCGATCTCGTCGCTCATGGCGACCAGCCGCGATGCGAAGGAATTAGCCGATTTATGGCAGGGCTGGCACCGCATTTCGCGGCCGCTGCGGAAGGATTACACGCGTTTCGTGGAGCTCGGCAACAAGGGCGCCAAGGAGTTGGGCTTTGCCGATATGGGCGCGATGTGGCGGTCGAAGTACGATATGACGCCGGATGCGTTCGCGAAGGAGGTCGACCGGCTGTGGGAGCAGGTCCGGCCGCTCTATGTGAAGCTGCACGCCTACACGCGGATGCGGTTGCGCGAGAAGTACGGCGCTTCGGTGGTGCCCGCAAACGGCCCGATTCCGGCGCATTTGACGGGCAATATGTGGGCGCAGTCGTGGGACAACATCTACGATGTACTGGAGCCCAAGAATGCGGCGAAGAATTTCGATCTCACCGAGAAGTTGAAGGAGCGCAAGCTGAACGAGATCGAAATGGTGCGCTACGGCGAGCGGTTCTTTCAGTCGCTCGGATTTGCGCCGCTGCCGAAGACGTTTTATGAGCGGTCGTTGTTTGTGAAGCCGCAGGATCGAGAAGTGGTGTGCCATGCGTCGGCGTGGGACGTCGATAACGACGAAGACCTGCGCATCAAGATGTGCATTCAGATTACGGGCGAAGAGTTCGCGGTGATTCATCACGAACTGGGACACAACATCTATCAGCGGGCGTATCGCCAGTTGCCGTTTCTGTTCCGTGATTCGGCCAATGACGGGTTTCACGAGGCGGTGGGCGATACGATCGCGCTGTCGATCACGCCGGAGTATTTGGTGAAGGTTGGGCTGCTCGACAAGCCTACCGATCCGAGCGGCAATATCGGACTGCTGCTGAAGCAGGCGCTGGCGAAGGTGTCGTTCCTGCCGTTTGGATTGATGATCGACCAGTGGCGTTGGAAAGTGTATTCCGGCGAGATCACGCCGGCCAATTACAACGCGAAGTGGTGGGAGTTGCGGCGGAAGTATCAGGGGGTCGACGCGCCGGGGCGAGGCGAGGGCGATTTCGATCCGGCGGCGAAGTATCATGTGGCGGCGAATGTGCCGTACACGCGGTACTTCCTGGCGCATATTTTGCAGTTTCAGTTTCACCGCGCACTGAGCCAGGCGGCGGGATGTAATGATCCGTTGCATCGCTGCTCGATTTACGACTCAAAGGAAGCGGGCAAGAAGCTGAACGATATGCTGGCGTTGGGGCTGAGCAAACCATGGCCCGATGCCTTGCAGGCGATTACGGGCAAGCGCGAGATGGACGCGACCGCGATCAAGGACTACTTTGCGCCGCTGGAGAAGTGGTTGGATGAGCAGCTGAAGGGGCAACCGGTGGGGTGGTAACGGATTCGGCGCGACCCTCCATACTCTAGACGAGCATCGGGGGCATCGTGATCGAACCCGGCGCCGCGAATGCGGTGCCGGTAACAATCCGTCCGGGGGCGTTGTGCACAGTGGCCAGCATATACGTGACCCTCGCCGCCGGCCGCATGGCCTCAAATCCGTTGGCAAACCAAACCGCATAGGCATTCGCCATGGCCGTCGCCGCCGGGTCACCCGCGTTCCCCAAATACTGCTGGAGTTGCGGTCGCAGGAAGCCGCGACTCACGAAGGTTTGTCCAGGCGCCATATCGTGGAGCAACGCAAACGGCGTAGCGGGTAATGGAGGCGGAGGCCCCGGCAAGTTCCAGTTCGCGTACAGCGGAAACGCGACGGGAACGTTCGCGTGAATCTACCCGGTGTACGAGCGAAGAGTCATTTCCAGAAAATCGGCCCACTTCTCGGCCATCTGATCGGAGGCTCCGCCGTTGCGCAAACGCTGCGTGAATGGCCACCGCGTGATAAACACACTACTGACGGAGCCCATAGGAATGGTGAGCGCCGGGCCTAGCACCTTTGCATCGCGGATCGACATCTGCCGGAACCAGTCCGCCACCGAGTCCCGCGTCGCTTCCTTGGCGGCCCGCAAGATCGTCGTCCAATTCGGGTTCACGAAGATCTTGCCGGCCCGGGGGCTCGGGCCGTTCCTGGCCGACGTTGAAAAGCGCCAGTTATGCCCGTCCGCAGTCGGCGTGTTGCAGTTGACGTACTCCCGTAGATACCAGTTGATCTCATAAGGGTCCGCCGTCTTGAAATTCATCTTGATGATGTCCACGGCCGGCATTCCGTAGCGAGCCGCAAGGGACTGCCAGTTCTCCCCATCCGCAATCAAGTGCGCAAGGCTATTCGGCGGTGTGTAACTGATGGGTACCAACGTTGCCGGGGATGGTTTCTTCTCATTACCTGGCTTGAGTTGCGGCATGACAACGACCTCCTAGAGTGGTAAATTGCTTCGGCTGCGGACATCTTACTCCCGATAGAGCGTTTTCGCCACGGGCTGTCGATAGGCAGGAGCTATCGATTCCGCCGCCGTTAATTGGAATTGTGAAATCGCGGTGAATTTCCCATCATGCCCGGCTTGAAAAAAAACGTGATTGGGGAGTTTCGCTGGATGTCCGCATTGGGGGGGCGCCGATTTGATAGTATCGTCGTCACGGAGAGCCATGCGACCGCTACTGCTCATGGCCCTAGCGCCGGCGTTGCTAGCGCAGGGCGAGTTATTCGAAAGCCGCATACGGCCTGTATTGGTCGCGCGCTGCCAGGGGTGTCACTCGGCGGCGAAAAAGACGAGCGGGCTGGCGGTTGATTCGAAGGCCGGCCTGGAGCGCGGCGGATCGCGCGGGACGGCGGTGCGGCCGGGCGATGCGATGGGCAGTCTTCTGTATCGCGCCGTGAGTTACGCAGATCCGATGTTGAAGATGCCTCCGGATGGAAAGCTGCCCGCCAACGTCATTGAGGATATTAAGAAATGGATCGATAGCGGCGCGGATGATCCGCGCGTGGAGACGGCGCCGGCGGTGCAGTCGTCGATCGACTGGACAAAGGCGAAACAGTATTGGGCGTTTCAGCCGTTGCGACCGGGCGGCGGGAGCATCGATTCGCTGTTGCGAGGGCGATGGACGCGCGCGGGCTTGAAGCCCTCCGGACTCGCGGATAAACGCACGCTGCTTCGGCGCGTGACCTTCGATTTGACCGGCTTGCCGCCGACCGCGGCGGAGATCGAGGCGTTCTTGAGCGACAGCGGCGCGAACGCTTACACAAAGGTTGTGGAGCGGCTATTGGCGTCCCCGCACTACGGCGAACGTTCGGCGCGATTGTGGCTGGACCTCGTCCGCTTCGCCGAGACAAACGGCCACGAATTCGATTTTTATAAATACGAGGCGTGGCGTTATCGTGACTACGTGATTCGTGCGTTCAATGAAGATCTGCCGTACGACACGTTCGTGCGCGAGCATATAGGCGCCAGTGCGCCGTCGCGCTCGTCGCGCGATGGTTCGTATGTTGAGTCGGCGATTGCGAGCGGGTTCTACGGACTCGGCGAAGAACGGAACGGCGCGACGGACTTGGAAGAAGTCCGGACCGAGATGAGGGACTCAAAGATCGATGTGTTCGGGAAGGCGTTTCTCGGACTCACGGTGGCCTGCGCGCGCTGTCACGATCACAAGTTCGATCCGATTCCGGCGACGGACTATTATGCGCTCGGGGGCGTGTTCGATAGCACGCGAACGTCGCTAGGGTCGATCGCCTCGGCGCCGGTGACAAAGGCGATTGAAGATTCGCTGCGCGCGATCGAAAAGCCGATGCCGGCGGCGCCCGCGACATCGTTACGCAAAGGTGACGAACGATTCGACATGTCGCTGTTCTACCGCACGGGCGCGGCGTTCGCCGAGACGCGCAACGGCTGGTTGGATTCGTCGCGCGGAGCGTCGAACGCGCTGACGGGCATTATGGTCTCGCGCAGCTTCGTACCGAAGAAAAAGTACATCCACGTGCGCGTGGCGGGGACGAAGTTTGCGCCGGTCCGCGAGGAGCCGTCGTTGCTGGCGGTGACGATCTTCGCGCCTGGCCGGTATCCGAAGGGAGTGGCGGGGGCGGGTGACAGAACGCTCCGGTGGCGTACGATCACGCTCCATGAAGAGATCAATCAGGTCTGCCATCTGGAGATTGCCGATCGTCAGCGCGACGGCCATATCGTCGTCGGCGACATCATCTTCTCCGACGACAAGACCCCGCCGCCCGATGTTGCCGAATCGCTGCCCGAACTCGCCGGCGCGAACGCGACATTCCCCGTAGAGGCCTTTGGGCGCGTGACGTACGAAGACGTTCCGCACAATATGCGTGTGCACGAACGCGGCAATCATCTGAACCTTGGCGAGGAAGTTCCGCGCGGATTCCTGCGCGTGCTGAACGCCAAGGGCCGCTTCGACGCCGATAGCGGGCGGGATGGCCTAGCGGCATCGCTCACCGAATCGCTACTGCTTGCGCGCGTAATGGTGAACCGGTTGTGGAAGCAGCATTTCGGCGAAGGCATCGTGCGGACGGTCGACAACTTCGGACAGATGGGCGAACGCCCAACGCATCCCGAGCTGTTGGATTATTTAGCCAAGAAGTTCGTCGACGGCGGATGGTCGGTGAAGGCGATGCATCGCGAGATGGTGCTAAGCGATGCGTATCAACGCGATAGCGCGGCGCTGCCCGAAGCGGCGGCAAAAGACCCGCAGAACCGGCTGTTGACGCACATGCCGGTGCGCCGCCTGGAAGCCGAAGCGGTGCGCGATTCGATTCTGGCGGTGACAGGCTCGCTCGACCGCAAGACGCACGGCCCAAGCGTGAAGGTGCACATCAGCGAGTTCCAGGACGGGCGCGGCAAACCGGTTTCCGGCGCGTTGGACGGGGAAGGGCGGCGCAGCGTGTATCTTGAAGTGCGGCGGAATTTCATCACACCGCTGCTGCTGGCCTTCGACTATCCGTTGCCGACATCGACAGCGGGCCGGCGTTTGGTATCGACCGTGCCGGCGCAGGCTCTCACCATGATGAATAATCAGTTCGTGGCGGAGCAGGCGGCGAAGTGGGCGGCGCGCGTTTCCTCGGCTTTCCACACGCCGCGCGCGCAGTTGGACGCGATGTTCGAGGAGGCATTCGCGCGGCCGCCGACAGCGCAAGAGCGCGATCGTGCGTCGACGTTTTTCGCCAGCGGCGGAACGTTGCAAGAGTTCGCGCATGTGTTGCTGAATACGAAAGAGTTTTTGTTTGTGAGGTGATCGGGATGTCGACGCGGCGAGACTTTTTTCAAATAGCGTTTGCGGCGCTGCACGCCGAGTACGCGCCGGCGCAGACGCGCGTGACCGATCCATTGGCGCCGCGCGCATCCCATTTCGCGGGCCGGGCGAAGTCGGTGATCCTGCTGTACATGGATGGCGGCGTGTCGCACGTGGACAGCTTCGATCCGAAGCCGCGTTTGCAAGCCGAAGCCGGTCAGCCGCTGCCGCTGGAGAGGCCGAAGCATGTCCGCGCCGTGAGTACGTCGATCTATCCGTCGCCCTTTGCATTCCAGCGTTACGGGCAGAGCGGGGCGGCGGTGTCGAGCCTGTTTCCAGAGACCGCGAAGTGCGCCGACGATCTCTGCATCATTCGTTCGATGGTGGCCGATCACTCCGAGCACACAGCCGCGAATTACTTCATGCACAGCGGGTCGGGTTTGCAGGGCCGGCCGAGCATGGGAGCGTGGGTGACCTACGGGTTGGGCAGTGTATCACGGAATCTGCCAGGGTATGTCGTCCTTGACAACGGGATGATTCCGCCGGGCGGCCTCGACATCTTCGGCAGCGGTTTCCTGCCCGCGAGTTATCAGGCGTCACTGTTTCGGCGCGGCGCGCAGCCGTTGGCAGATCTGGCTCCGCGTGAAGCTCCGTCGCGGCAAAAGGCGAAGCTCGATCTGCTGCGCGAATTCGATGGAGACGCGCTGGCTCGTTATGGCGGCGCCGGCGAGATGCAGGCGGCGATCTCCAATTACGATCTGGCGTTTCGGATGCAAGCGGCGGTGCCGGAGTTGACCGACATCTCGGGCGAGAGCGAAGCGACGCGCAAGTTGTACGGCCTTGATGAAGCCGAAACGGAAGAGTACGGGCGGTCGTGCCTGATGGCGCGGAGGTTGGTTGAGCGCGGCGTGCGGTTCGTCGAGTTGTTGTCGCCAAAACAGGATGGCGAGGACCGGTGGGATCAACACGCGCACCTGAAGCGCGGGCATACGCGGAATGCGAAGGCGGCCGATAAGCCTATCGCGGCGTTGCTGACGGATTTGAAGGCGCGCGGGTTGTTGAAGGATACGCTGGTGGTGTGGACGGGAGAATTCGGGCGCTCGCCGACCGTGCAGGGTTCGGGCGAGGCGGTGGGGCGCGATCATCATCCGTACGGGTTTTCGATGTGGATGGCGGGCGCGGGCGTGAAGGCGGGATTGACGTTTGGCGCGACCGATGAGTATGGGTATTATGCGATCGAAAATCGCGTGCATGTGCATGACTTACATGCGACGATTTTGCATTTGCTGGGGATTGAGCATACGCGGCTGACGTATCCGTTTAGCGGGCGGGAGATGAGGCTGACGGACGTGCATGGGCGCGTTGTGCGGGAGGTGTTGGGGTAGGCTTGCGGTGACTATGAGCCTCGAAGTTGTTAAAGCGAAAATCAACCGGCTGAGTGCCGAGGAGCGGCGTCAGTTTGCCGAACGGACTGTTGAGTTGGAGTGGGACCGGCAAATCGAGGTGGACTTTTCTCCGGGCGGTCGAGGGATGCCGCTCCTTGCAGAACTGGAACAGGAACTTTCAGAGGGCAAGACCAGACCGATCGAGAAAGTTTGTGCGGAGCGGCGCTCCAGAAATCGATGACCTTACGGCATGGACCGTTGGGGCGGTTTTGGGAGACGTACGAACGCCTCACCTTGGAGGCCAGCGCGCGGCCGAGATTGAAGAGCCGGACATCCTCGTGGCGTTGCTCAGTTCTTCGTACTTCGCTTCGGAGTTCTGTTGGAGTACAGAGCGCTACTTCATGCAATCCGTCAAGCAGGACGCGGGCGCCCAAGGGTGGTTTGGGGTCATCGTCCGTGATGTTCATTTCGCCGAATCGCCGTTTACACATACGCTAAGGTTCCCTAAAGACGCGAAGGCCGCGCGGGTTGTCAAGATTGGTTGCAAAAACGGTGGTCGAGGGCGCGTGGGCAAGTGCGCTTGCCGACAGCAATGCCGCGTGTGAATTCTCCAACTAGATCTATAGGTGTATTCGTGGTCCAAGACCGCCCATCGATTGTGAGAATCTCACTGCTTGCCGACGGCGGGCAGGAGTTTCTTGAGGCCGCGGAGATTGAGCGACAGCGCTTCTTCGGCGTCGATCTCCGCGCGATGGCCGAGGATGCCGATAGGGCCTCGGTAGCCGCTTTGCGCGATCGCTCGAAGCATCGCGAGTTCATACTCGCCTTCGCCGACCGGTAGAATCATTTGCCCGCTCTTCATGCCGTTGATGTTGATGGCGTAGAGATGCGGCAGCATCTTTCGGAGCAGCGAGGGGAACCGTGCGATGTGATCGTGGCCGTGATGGAAGTTGTAGACGATGCCGGCGTTGGGCAGCTTCAGTTTCTCGATGATCGCGATCTGATTCTCCGGTTCTCCAAACCAGCCGCCGTGGTTGTAGAGTCCGACTTTGCAGTGGAGCTTGGCCGCTTCGGCGGCTACCTTCGCGACGGCGGCCGAGGCGAGTTCAAACTTCCTTTCATCGGGTAGGTTCTTGTCGATATTGAGCGAGAGCCACAGTTCCGTGCGTAGGCCGCGGCGCTTGATGAGATCGAGAATCGGCGCGAGCTGATTGGGCTTGGCGGGATCGGCGGGAAACGGCGTCCAGAAGCCCTGTAGCGCGATGCCATGTTTTTGCAACGCGTCGATTTCGGCGTCGAAATGAGGAATGTCTTTCTCGCGCCAGTCGTATACGAACTTCGTAATGCCGAGGCGCTTCAACATCCGCGCACGCTCTTCGGGCCCGCGCTTATTGGCGTCGAAGGGCACAATGCACCACGCGATCAGATTGCTCCGTTCAAACAGCGGCGCCGCGAATAGCGCGGCCGCGCAGATGGCGATGAGTGACCTCTTCATGAGGTTAGTATGCTGGATAGCGATGAAATCCGGCAACGGCAGTCTTCTCATTCGTAACGGTCAATTGGTTGATGGCACGGGCGCGGCGCCGGTGGCCGATGGAGCCGTCGTAATTACCGACGGCCGGATCGTGTATGCAGGGGCCGCGGATGGCGCCCCCGCTGTTGAAGGGGCGTGGGTCATCGACGCGCGCGGCGGTACAATCCTGCCCGGCCTCGTCGAAGCGCACTTTCACCCGACCTACTTCAACGTCGCCGCTCTCGAAGACCTCGACATCAAATACCCGGTCGAGTACGTGACACTGCTCGCCTCCGCCAACGCCCGGCTGGCGCTCGAGTGCGGCTACACCTCGGCGCGCAGCGGCGGAAGCCTGTTCAACATCGACGTGTGGCTGAAAGAAGCGATCGAAAACGGCATCGCCGCCGGGCCCCGATTGGCGGCAAGCGGCCGCGAGATCTGTTCGGCGGGCGGATTGATGGACTGGAATCCGGAGTTTCGAAAGATCGGCATGGAGGGACTCGTGCTGATCATCAATGGTCCGACCGAAGCGCGCGCGGCCGTGCGGAAGCTTGTCAAAGACGGCGTGGAATGGGTTAAAACCTATCCCACCGGCGACGCCGCCGCGCCCGACACCAACGACCATCACGCGCTCTGCATGACCTTCGACGAAATGCAGGCCGTCGTCGCGACGGCGCACAATCACAACTTGAAAGTCACCGGGCATTGCCGCGCCACCGAAGGGATCAAGAATGCCTTGCGTTCCGGCTACGACGCCGTCGAGCACGCCACTTTCATCGACGACGAAGGTCTCGATCTGCTCCTCAAACGCGATGTACCCGCCGTGCCCGCATTGCAATTCGAGTGGGCGAGCGTCGAGTACGGCAAGGGGTTCGGCATGTCGCAGCGGGTCATCGACGGGCACAAGGAAACCCTCGAAGGCGGCGCCGAAAGCGCGCGGCGCATCTTGCGTGCGGGCGGCCGCCTCGGCATGGGCGGCGATTACGGTTTCGCGTGGACGCCGCATGGCACGTATGCGAAGGAGTTGACGTTCTTCGTCAAGTATGTGGGGTTATCGCCGCTTGAAGTGCTGAAGTGCGCGACCAAGACGGGCGCCGAGATTATGGGCCTCGGCGCGGAGACGGGAACGCTTGAAGCCGGGAAGCTGGGCGATGTTCTCGTCGTCGATGGGGATGTCATTGGCGATATTTCGCTACTCGAAGACAGGTCGCGATTCGTTGCGGTGATACAGGGAGGAATAGTCCGCGGACCTGTATCCCAATTGTGTATACAATGAAATCGTCATGCCTGTACACACCCGGGAAGCCACGATCAACCTTCGAGCGACCCGCAAACAAAAGACGTTGATCGATCAAGCGGCGGAAGCGCAGGGCCGCAGCCGTTCAGAATTTATGCTTGACTCAGCATGCCGCGAAGCGGAGAACGTACTGCTCGACCGCCGCTTCTTCGTCTTATCCGAAAAGGCGTACAAACAGTTCTCCGCGTTGCTCGACCGGCCGGCCAAACCGAATCCGAAACTAGCGGCGCTTCTGCGGTCGAAGGCGCCTTGGGATCGATAATGGCGCCGGAGCTGAGCGCGCCGCAGAAGCTTCGTCCTGAACACGACGCGACTTCTTTCGACTCGGGAGAAAGTCTCCTTGACGACTGGCTGCGCCGGCGCGCGCTGCAGAACGAATTGACCGGAGCGTCGCGCACTTACGTCGTTCGCGCCGGCGAACGCATTGCGGGGTTTTACTCCCTTGCCGTCGGTGCGTTGGCGCACGAACGCGCGCCGGGCCGCGTGCGCCGAAACATGCCGGACCCGATTCCGGTGCTGATTCTCGGACGCCTGGCGGTCGACAAATCGTTTCAAGGGAACGGCCTCGGGAAAGGTCTGCTGCTGGATTCGATTTTGCGAACGCTGCAGGCTGCGGAGTTGGCCGGCGTACGCGCGTTGATTGTGCATGCGATTTCGGCGAGTGCAGAGCGGTTCTATGAGGCGCACGGGTTCGTTGCGTCGCCGATCGATCCGATGACGCTAGTGCTGCGGCTGGCGGACGCCGGGAGCGGCGGGACCAATTGACGAGGACCGGACAACCCTCGCTTTTCATCGATCCAATATTGGTATCTTGAACGCGTTTGTGTCCTACCCGATGACACTCTGCTGACTTGCGCTTCCTGGCTCACGTAGTTGGACTATTCACGAGTTTGCTGCGAGTGAAGGTCCTGAACATAGAAGGATCTGCGTATTCTTTCGAGAATTTCGCTGCAGCGATAAAGTGGCTGCGGCGGGCGCCGCCGGATGTGGAGTCGGCGCCGTTGCTTAGCCGCGCGCTGATGGAACTGGGGCAGCTGGAAGTGGCGCTGCCGTTTTGGCCCGCTATGAGGGAGACCGCCGCGCGCTTCTGCCGCGCTCGAAATTGCACTTCCGGTTGGGCAACGAAGCGGAGGCTACTCCCAGGGGCGATCCTTAAGAAACGCGATGTGCGTGGGAAGTGGCTTGTCCGTCTTGAAGTGTTTCCGATAGGCCGCTACCCAATCGGTGGCGATATCGCGCTGGGCATCGGTGAGTCTCAATTTTCCGGAGCACACGAGGCCGCGCAGATGATCTTCCAGTGCGTCTTTAACGTTAGCCGTCCAGTCTCCGCCGCGATAGGGTTGTGGCCACAGGTTGCGGATGTCGTCGGCGCCGCCGAGCGAGGGGCTGATCAAATAGTCGACCTCGTAGGCGCGCGGCGCGGGGCGGTCAATTTGATACTGCGCGAAGACCCGCCGGGCGAGCGATTCGGGAATTTCGGTTTCGCGTTCAACGACGCAGACCTGGTCGGCGGTCAGCGCGCTGGCGGCGCCGGGAGTGAGGCGCGCGTCGGGCAGATAAGCCGCGTGGACCGGCCGTTGCGGAACGAACAACAATCCCGCCGCGGCGAGGACCGAAGCCGCGGCCGCCGCGGCGTAGGGCCAGCGGCGCCGGCGCACCGATTCCGAGTAAGCCGCGCTGGCATCGGCGAGCGCCTTTCGCCGCGCCGTGCAGACATCGCATTCGCCGAGATGAGCGCCCACCTCCAAGGCGGTCTGCGCGTCCAACTCGCCGTCGATAAACATCACAAGAATGTCGTCGTTAGGATGCTGCATGGCGGCTCAACTTGTCGAGAGATCGAGCGATCGACGCGGCGACCGAACCGAGCGAGATATCGAGGCGCTCGGCGATTTCGCGGTACCGAAGCCCCTGGGCCCGAAGCGCCAGACAGCGGCGATCCCGCTCGGGGAGAGCGTCGATGACCGCGCGAATTCGCTTCCGCCGCGCCTTCGCCGCGACGATTTGTTCCGGATTCGGCGCCTGGCAAATCGATGACACCTCCGGAACCGAGCGTTGCAGCCGCGTCCGCTGCCGCAGCCCCAGATTGTGCCCGACTCGAAATACCCAGCCCGCCAGATTGTCGCGCGGCTTGCCGGCCCGTAGATGGTCGCCGAGCGCGAGAAATACGTCCTGTCCCACGTCTTCGGCTTCGGCGGCGGGCAGGCCGAGCTTTGCCAAATAACGCAGCAGCGGCGCGCGCAACTCCGCGTATAACTCGGTCCATGTGAGGACGCTCTCGGCCATCAATCCATTATTCCTGAACAACGGACGCCGTTCAGGAATATTCGTCTTATGGGATTGTTGTTGGCGGTGGCGCTCAGCGTGTTCGTGCAAGATCCATCGGGCGCGGGGATAAAAGCAAAAGGAGTGTTGGAGCCGGCGGGCGGCGGCGCGGTCACGCGGTTTGAAACGGCGGCCGACGGCGGTTTCGACGCCGGAGATGTCAAGGCCGGCCGATACCGGTTGACCGTGTCGGCGGACGGTTTTGCCGCGCCGGCGGTTGTGTTCGACATCGAAGAGGGCAAGGCGGCGCGACAGGTCGTTAAGATGTTGGTCGGAACGGCCTCGTACTCGCTCAACGTGGTCGCGGCAACGCCTCTCGGAGGATTGGATCGCGCCGTCGAGGAGATTCCTTCCCCGGTGCAAGGGGCAACCCATCGGGAAATCGGCTCCAGCGGTGCGCTGGATCTATCGGACTTCCTCAACCGGCGCATGAATGGTGTGTTCGTCAATGAGATTCAAGGCAACCCGTTTCAGGCCGACGTGAACTATCGCGGCTACACGGCATCGCCCCTGGTAGGAACGCCGCAGGGCATTTCGGTTTTCTTGGATGGCGTCCGGCAAAACCAGCCGTTCGGCGACATCGTAAGTTGGGATCTGATTCCGCGGATTGCGATCGCCGAGACTGCTCTGATTGCGGGCTCCGATCCGGTATTCGGCTTGAACACCCTGGGCGGCGCGCTATCGATGCGCAGCAAGGACGGAACCGCGTTTCCGGGAACGGCGCTGCAGGTGGGTGGCGGGAGCTTCGGCCGCAAGACAGCCGATTTCGAACACGGCGGCTCGCGGCGGTCGATCGATTGGTTTCTTGCGAGCGGCATGTTCTTCGAAGAGGGCTGGCGGGACTATTCGCCGACCAACGTGCGCCAATTCTTCGGGCGTCTCGGCTGGAGGCGCGATCGCACCTCGATCGGGCTCTCGACCGGCTACGCAAACAACGCGCTGATCGGCAACGCGTTGCAGGAACAGACCTTGCTCGCGCGCCGGTACGCGAGCGTCTACACGATCCCCGACATCACCGCCAACAAGGCGCCATGGCTCAACCTGCAACTTCGCCACACCTTTTCGCCCCACGTCGCGTTGTCCGGAAACGCCTACTTCCGCTACGTGCGTTCCCGATTATTCAACGGCGACCTGAATGACGACTCGCTCGATCAATCCCTCTACCAACCCAACGCCGCCGAGCGGGCCGCGCTAACTGCGGCCGGTTTCACGGGTTTTCCGGCGAGCGGCGAATCGGCGGCCAACACGCCGTTCCCGCACTGGCGCTGTATCGCCAACGCCGTGCTTCGCGACGAACCAGGCGAAAAATGCAACGGCCTACTGACCCGAAGCGCCTCGCAGCAGCGCAACTTTGGCGGTTCGGCGCAGGTGTCGCGGTTTGCGCGCCGGCACACATTGACAGCCGGACTGGGTTACGACGGCAACAGTACCGGATTTACACAAATCGGCGAACTTGGTTTTCTGACTTCCAAT
>VFZW01000002.1 GCA_016871055.1 Acidobacteriota bacterium | reverse complement strand
TTCACCTCCTCGGCGTCACACCCTAACACTTTGTTCCCAGCGCCGCACACCCTCCTCTTCGTCTAACTCGTTTGGAGTGTGTCGATTGCCCCGTTTTGCCAAGGGGAACTTCGGCCTAATCCGCCTCCGAGAGCCCGGTCTTCACGGCCGGGTTCTCCGCCGCCTTCCGGAACCCGTCCAACACGCCGTTCACAAATCGCGCCGATTCATCCCCGGAAAAACGCCGCGCCAACTCAATCGCCTCGTCGATAATCACCGCCGCCGGCGTCGCCATAAACTTCATCTCGTAAACGGCCAGCCGCAGCACATTTCGGTCGACGATCGACATCCGTTCCAGTTTCCAATTCGCCGAGTGCTTGACCAACTCTTCATCAAGAGCCGCCATCTCTCCGTGCACGCCCACCAGCAACTGCTCCATGAAAGCGTCGTACTCGGGACGCTCTTCGTGTTCTTCGGTGTAAAGCGAGTGCTTATAATCCGCCACCGCATCGGCGGGCGCGACTTTGCGCAAATCGCACTCATACAGCAACTGCAAGGCGCGCCGGCGGCTGACGTGTCGAGAGGCCATCGGCTATAGGCCGCGAATCTGCCGCAGCACACTGGCGGTTTCGATCGCCGTAACGGCGGCGTCGTAACCCTTGTTGCCGCTCTTGCCGCCCGCGCGGTCGATCGCCTGGTCGGTTGTATTCGTCGTCAACACACCGAAAACGACCGGCACGCCCGACGAATTCTGTAGATTGGCCAAACCCTTGGCGGCCTCGCCCGCAACGTAGTCGAAATGCGCCGTCTCGCCGCGAATCACCGCACCCAGGCAGACAATCGCGGCAAACTTCGAAGTATCGGCCAGCGCCCGCGCCGCCAGCGGCAGCTCCCAGGACCCGGCCACATGCACAACCGTAATGTCTTCCGCCGCCACGCCATGTTTGCGCAACCCACCCAGCGCGCCTTCCAAAAGCCGGTCCGTAATGAAGCTGTTAAACCGCGCCACCGCGATTGCCACCTTCAGACCCTCTCCGCGCAGCGCGCCTTCAATCACTGTGTGCCCCATGGCTATTTTCCTGTAAAGACCGGTTTGCGTTTTTCGAGAAAAGCGGCGACGCCTTCCTTGCAATCGGCTGTTGTCGTTACTTCGCCAAACAGCGACGACTCGATTGCCAGCCCTTCTTCCAGGCTACCATCAAGCCCTTGGTCGACGGCGCGCATCGCCGCCGCAACCGCCGCCGGTCCGTTGTTCAACATTCGCCCCAACAGCGTTTTCGCAGTAGGCAATAGATCGGCCAACGGCACGACTTTGTTGACAAGCCCAATCCGCAACGCCTCGGCCGCATCGATCGGGTCGCCCGTCAATATCATCTCCAGCGCCCGGCCCCGGCCGACAATCCGCGGCAAACGCTGCGTTCCGCCGTAGCCCGGAATGATGCCAAGTTTGACCTCGGGCAGCCCCATCCGCGCGTTTTCCGACGCAATCCGCACCGTGCAGCAGAGCGCCAATTCCAACCCCCCGCCCAACGCAAATCCGTTCACCGCCGCTACCGACGGCTTCCGGCTCGCCTCCAAACGCCGAAAAATCAACGACCCCGACGACGACCCTTCCGAAGCCGCCTCCTTCGTCGCCCAACCAAAGCCCGAAATGTCGGCGCCCGCCACAAACGCCTTCTCGCCCGCCCCGGTCAGCATCAGCGCCCGAATCGCGCCGTCCGCTTCCACTTGCGCGAACGCCTCCGCTAACTCGTTGACAGTCTGTGTGTTAAGCGCGTTCAGCTTGTCCGGCCGGTTGATCGTCACCGTCGCGATCCCGGCGTCGTCGACGTTAAATTGGAGGCAATTCCAAGGCATGTGAAATAATGGAGTTTTGAACGGCCTCTCGCTATTATCCCATGGATCCATCCCGCATCCGGAATTTCTCAATCATCGCCCACATTGATCACGGTAAGTCGACCCTGGCCGATCGGCTCTTAGAATTTACCGGCGCGCTTTCCGAGCGCGAGATGATGGCGCAGGTCCTCGATTCGATGGACCTCGAACGCGAACGCGGCATCACCATCAAAGCCCACGCCGTACGCCTGACGTACAAAGCCAAGGACGGCGAAACCTACCAGTTGAATTTGATCGATACCCCCGGACACGTCGATTTCACCTACGAAGTCTCCCGCTCCCTCCAAGCCTGCGAGGGCGCGTTGCTCGTCGTCGACGCCAGTCAGGGCGTTGAAGCCCAGACCCTGGCGAACACCTACCTCGCCATCAACCACAATCTAGAAATCCTCCCTGTTATCAATAAGATCGACCTCCCCTCGGCCGAACCCGAGCGCATCGTGGAGCAGATCGAACAGGTCATCGGACTCGACGCCACCGAGGCGGTTCTGTGCTCCGCGAAGCAAGGCATCGGCATCCCCGAAATCTGCGAGCAGATCGTCCAAAAGGTGCCTCCTCCCAAAGGCAACCCCGACGCCCCGCTCCGTGCCCTCATCTTCGACTCCTGGTTCGATCCCTATCGCGGCGTCATCATTCTGATGCGCGTCGTCGACGGCAAAATTCGCGTCGGCCAGAAAATCAAGCTCTGGTCGAACGGACGGATCTATGAAATCGATGCCCTCGGCTACCAGGCGCCAAAGCCGATTCCCTGCCAGGAGTTAACGGCCGGCGAAGTCGGCTTCCTCGCCGCGAATATCAAGACGGTGAGCGATGCGCAGATCGGCGATACCATCACCGACGCCGCCGTTCCAGCCGCCGAGGCTTTGCCTGGCTTCGAACCGATCAAGGCCATGGTCTTCGCCGGACTCTATCCCGTCGAAAGCAGCGAACACGGCGTCTTGCGCGAGGCGCTCGAAAAGCTCCGTCTCAACGACTCCGCCTTCAACTTCGAGCCCGAAAACTCCGTCGCCCTCGGCTTCGGATTTCGCTGTGGATTTCTCGGACTTTTGCACCTCGAAATCGTGCAGGAACGCCTCGAGCGCGAGTTCAATATCGACTTGATCACCACCGCGCCTGGCGTGCGTTACAAGGTCACGCTCCGGGGCGGGGAAGTCATCGAAGTCGATAACCCCTCGCGTTGGCCCGACCCCGCCGAAATCGAGCAGATCGAAGAGCCAATCATCGACGCAACGGTCATTACACGCGAAGAGTACCTCGGCGAAATTCTGAAGCTGGTGGAAGAAAAGCGTGGCCAGCAGAAGAAGTTCGAGTACATCGGCACCGGCCGCGTGCTTCTAAACTACGAACTCCCCTTGAACGAGATCGTTCTGGATTTCTACGATCGCCTAAAGTCCGCCTCCCGTGGTTATGCGTCGCTGGATTACCACATGGCCGGCTACCGCGTGTCGCCGATCGTGAAGATGGACGTGCTCGTCGCCGGCGATCCCGTCGATGCGCTCTCGATCATCGTGCACAAGGACTTCGCCTACGACCGCGGCAAGGCCCTGATCTCCCAGCTTCGAAAACTAATTCCGCGCCAGATGTTCGAAGTGGCGTTGCAAGCGGCGATCGGCACAAGAATCGTCGCGCGCGAAACAATTTCAGCCATCCGCAAAAACGTCTTGGCCAAGTGTTACGGCGGCGACATCACCCGCAAACGCAAACTCCTCGAAAAACAGAAGGAAGGCAAAAAGCGCATGAAGCGCGTCGGCAACGTCGAGATCCCGCAGGAAGCCTTCCTCGCCGTCCTCAAGGTCAGCCAAGCCGAATCGGACGACTAGCGCGCCGCGGCCGCCATCGGTCAGACACGCCCGCCTCCCCGAACGGCCAAATCCTCCTCCACATCGCCCAAAACGCGGAAACGCGCGCGCGCTGAGAGTGCCATTCACGGAAGTTCAAAATTTATATTTCCTTTGAAATCAACAACTTGAAAATTTGCCGGCCCGATTCAACGAGACAGAATCGCAAACTGGTGAGTAGGATGGCGCACAACGCTCCGTCCCACCCAAGCCTCTGCCCGCGCAGCGGCTTTTTTCATGACCGAAAAGGAAATTGCAATGCCTACCAAAGCCGAACAGGCCCGTATCAACGGCGCCAAATCCAAGGGCCCGAAAACGCCCGAAGGCCTCGACCGCTGCCGCCGCGCCAGCGTCAAACACGGATTGTGGATCGCGCACCTGTCCACCTTCTCCCACGAAGCGCAAGCCGAGTACGCCGCCGTTCTCGCCGCCGCCACCGACCAGTTTCGGCCGCGCAACCTGGTCGAAATCTCAGTCGTCGGTTTGCTCGCCGACGCCCTCTGGCGCTCCAACCGTCTCGGCAGTTTGGCCAACCTCGACATCGATCGGGAGATGTGGATCACCAAGCAACAATCCGCCGTCGAGCACGAGCCCGAAGAGTTGCATCTCCTGGCCGAACAAAACTCGAAAACCGTCGCCCGTCTCGAAGCCCGAGCCCGTCACTACACCCGCGAAATCTCCCGGTTGATGGACATTTTGCGGAAGCTCCAGAACTGGCCCGTCTCCGTCGAAGCCTCCCAGATGTCCAGTGAAATCATGGAGATGTCTGTCGATGAGGTCCCAGCGATGGAGCCGGAACCCGCCGCCAAGCCGGTCCCGCCGCCCTCGGCCGTTCGCAAGCCTGTTCAATCCGCCGAAATCACGCCCCAGAAGGGCAGTGTGCCCCTCAGAAAATGACCTTCGGGCGCTAAAATCGGCCTAAAACTTGGCGAGCCGGAGTAGCCGTTCCGGACACCGCGCTCGAGGTGTGTCCATACGCGCCGCCGCTCGAAAAATCAGTAAAGCGTCGACGGAACGCGTGTCTTGTTATCTTCGTCGACCGTGGGTCCATCGACGAACCCACACGTGTGCGCAGCCATGACGGTTCCGAAACTGGGCAAGGCGGGGCCGAATTTGGCGGGGTTCCAGAGGTCGGCCCGGACGAGGGCGCGGCTGCAGTGGATGTATGCCTCTTTTACGGTAACGACCAAAACGGTGCGCGGCGAATTGCCGTTGACGGCGAACGACTCAAGCAGATCCGGGTCGCGGCTAATAACGGCGTCGCCGTTGACGCGGAACGTTTCGGGGCGGCCAGGCATCAGGAAGAGCAAGCCCACGCGCGGGTTGCGCACAATGTTGTGCAGAGTGTCGAGACGGTTGTTGCCGCGGCGGTCCGGGATCAGCAGCGTGTGATCGTCGGCAACGCGGACAAAACCGGCAACGTCGCCGCGCGGCGACGCGTCGGCGACATCGGCTTGCGTGCCGATAACCAAGAATGGCGACGTGGCGATCAAAGCGCGGCAGTGTTCGTCAAGCCGGTCGAGTTGTTTGCGGACCGAGCGTTCCAGCGGCGCGTCGTAAAGCGCCGTCAGTTCGGCGACATCTTTAACCACATACTCGTCGCGAAGCATAGCCGATTCTACCGAGTTCCGGTACACTGAGCCAAATATGCGAATTGCGTTACTGATGGCGACGGCGATCACCGCGCTGGCGGGCGATCGCGATGCGGCCATCGCGGCCAACATGCGGAAGATGATCGACGCGGGCGAAGTGCCGGGCGCGGTAACCGTAATCGCGACGCGGTCGGGCGTGTCGCATCTCGGCGTGATCGGACATGCCGATGCGGACTTGAAGCGTCCCCTGAAAAAGAACTCGATTTTTTGGATTGCGTCGATGACGAAGCCCATTACCGCGGCGGCGATCCTGATGCTGCAGGACGAGGGCAAGTTGTCGGTCGACGATCCGGTAGCGAAGTACGTTCCGGAACTGAAAACACCGGGCATGACGTTGAAGCATCTGCTGACGCACACATCGGGCATGGGCGAAACGACAGCCGAGGAATCGAAAGCCGCGAAAACATTGGCGGATTTGATTCCGGCCTATGCGGCCAAGAAGCCGTTCTTCGCGCCGGGCGTCCAGTGGCGGTATTGTCAGTCGGGCATCAACACGCTGGGGCGGATCGTTGAAGTTGTCTCGGGCGAGCGGTTTGAGGTGTTTCTTGAGAAGCGGTTTTTCAAGCCGCTGGGCATGAAGGACACGACCTTCTTTCCGGCGGCCAAACAGGTAAAGCGCATTGTTGCGCCGGCGAGGAAAACGGGCGAGAAGTTGGTTGCCGAGCCGGTGAGTTCGTTGACCGGGCGGTTCCGCTATCCAGCGGCGAACGGAGGACTGTTTTCGACCGCGCCCGACTACGCCCGCTTCGCGCGGATGCTGCTGAACGGCGGCGAACTGGATGGCAAGCGCTACTTATCGGCGAAGGCGATCGAGCAGATGACGTCGCCGAGGACCGGCGACCTGAAGGCGGGATTTATTCCGGGGCACGCGTGGGGGCTCGGCGTGGGCGTGGTGCGGGAACCGCAAGGCCAGACGGCGATGTCCAAGCCCGGCACGTTCGGCCACGGCGGAGCGTTCGGAACGCAGGCGTGGATCGACCCCAAAAGCGGCGTGGCGCTGATCCTGATGGTGCAACGCGCCAACTTCAAGAACAGCGACGATTCGCCGGTGCGGTTGGCATTTCAAAAGGCGGCGATGGGCGCCGAGTGACCGCGCTTTGGGATTGGATCGAGAGCAAGCTTGCGCGCGTAACAACGTCGGGCGAGATCATCCGCGAGATTGACGGCTTCCGCGCGATCGCCATCGGCATGGTGATTCTGCATCACCTGTTGGCGCTGTATTTGCAGAATACGGGGCGATTTGGTTATGTGCTGGTTCCGGCGGCATGGTCGACGCTGCGCGCGATCGACCCAACGATTCGCGCGCTATATCCTTCGTTTCTTGGCGTGCAGCTCTTTTTCGTCATCAGCGGATTTGTGCTCGGACTGCCGTTCGCGCGCCACTACTTGCGCGGGCACAAAAAGCCGCGGCCCCGCGCGTATTTTCTGCGGCGTGTAACTAGACTCGAACCGCCCTACATTCTGGCCGCGACGGTGTTCTTCGTGGCGCGCTGCTTCACGGGCAACGTGCTCGACCTGCTGCCGCACTTCGTGGCGACGCTGTTCTATTCGCATAGCATTGTCTATGGCGTGCCGAGCGTGATCGAAGGCATCTTCTGGTCCTTGGAAGTGGAAGTGCAGTTCTACATTCTCGCGCCGCTGCTGGCGATGCTGTTCTCGATCCGGAACACGGCTGTCCGGCGCCTCGTATTGGTGGCGATCATCTATGGCTGGGCGATGTTGGCCTCGCAGGTGACGGCTGTGACTTCATCGCGATTGTCGTTGACGCTGGTTGGCTACGGCCATTACTTCATGGCGGGATTTCTGTTCGTCGAAATCTACTTAAGCTGGTTGGAAGACCGCGCGTTTACTCCGTCGGAGCTCTGGGACTTCGTGGCGGTGGCTTGCGGCGTGGCGTTGAACGCGGTGTATTGGACGAATCAACCCTGGCGCTATGTGTGGACCATGCCGTTTATCATCGTGCTGCTCTATGTGGCGCTGTTCCGAGGACGCTTCGGCGGACCTCTGATGCGCGCGCGCCCGGTCTATCTGATCGGGGGCATGTGCTACACGACGTACCTCTATCACATCGGACTGCTGGGGATCTTGAGCGAGCAATCGATGAAGTTGTGGAACGAGTCGATTCCGTTCGCGGCCGATCTGGCGATGCAAGGACTGGCGCTCGTTCCGGTTGTACTTGTGATCTGCGCGGTCATCTACTACTACACCGAGAAGCCGTTCATGGTGAAGCGATGGCATTGAGGAACAAGATCAAGGCGAAGCTGCTGAAGCAATATTTCGTGCGCTTTCACATGAGTCTGATTCTAGGCGCGACGATTGCGTCGGGAGTGCTGATCGACAAGGGCCTGTTGTATTTCGGCTTCGACGCGATGGGGTGGCGGTACGCGTTGTCGGTGCTCGGCGCATATGGCGTGTTCTTCGGGCTCGTGCGGCTGTGGGTCTGGTACGCGGCCGGCGTTGCGCCGCGTGTTGGTGATGTTGATTTCGATCCCGGCGATTTGTCGCTTGGGCGAGGCGGCGCGTCCGATTTGTTCGACGCTCCAGTTGGGGGCGGGATCGACTTGAATGTCGACCTCGACGAAGGATTCTGGATTTTGATCGTGCTCGCGGTGCTTGTGCTGGTGATCTGCTTGGCGGGGGGATACCTGATTTGGATGGCGCCGGAAATCTTGCCCGAAGTGGCGATTGAAGCGGCCATCGGCGCGGGGTTGTTGCGGCAAGTGAAAACGGACTCGGCGGGCTGGGCTGCGCGGTTACTTTGGAAGACTTGGATTCCGCTGGCCTGCGTCATGGGAATCGCGCTCTTCGCGGGCGCGTTCATGCAGTCGGCATGTCCGGATGCGAAAACGGCGCGCGGCGCGCTCTACTGCGCGTCGCAGCGGTAGAGCCGCACGCCGAAGGGCTCGATCGTGTCCCTGTGAACGCATGCGCCGGGGCCTTTGATAACGGCTTCGACGGAATTCTTGTCGGCGTTGACGGCGATGATCAGCGACCCCCGGCCCGAGGGTTTCACGATGTACTCGATGCCGCGGTCGAGCGAATGGCCTGTGTCCGTGTAGTCGATCGTCAACTTCGCCGCCAGTGGCCGCGCCGCGAGTTCCGGCGCGATCGTCTTCAACTCCGCGGCCACCGACTTCACCGCTTGCCAGGCCGGATTATCGGGCGGCCCCAAATGAAGGCCCCAGTAGAGAATCCCATTCGCGCCGTGAACAATCGACTGATACGCCATGAAGCGGGCTTGCGCCGTGGTCGGGTACAACAACATTTTCGGATCGACCTGTTTTTGGATCGACTCCCAGGCGAAGCCTTGCAACACCATGAACACGGGCTTTGACGGTCCGGCGACCTGGCGCATTTTGTCCGCGTACTGGCCGACCTGACTGATTGTCTCGTTGAGCAGATCGCCTTGTTGCCCGTCGGGCCAGAGCGCGTATTGATTGCGGATTCCGCGCGGAATCACCGGGTAGATGTCGGTGGCGACGATGTCGGTGGAGTCGTTATAGCGTCGCAAAGTCGGGACAAGATTCGTCGGCGACTGATTCAGGTAAAAGAGCCGTTTGGGGTCGATCGACTGCACGAGTTTGCGCGCCGCGATCATCGTCTCGGGCGTGGTGCGGATCTCGCGCGGTTTCTTCCAGACAAAGGTAGGCTCGTCTTCGATCTCCCAAACGATGAGCGATGGATCGTCCTTCAGCGCATTGACAATGGGGCGGATTCCATCCGGCTTCGAACCGGTGGTGGCCCAGGTGTAAAGACCCGCGCCGCGCGCGCCGCCGATCGTTTGCTTGTTCGCGTGGACGAGGTTAAATCCGGCCGTTTTCGCGGTCTTCAGCGGTTCGGCGATTTTCGGAAGGTCGTACGCGCCGACGATGAAGACGCGCTCGCCGTTGATGCGAATCATACCATCGGTGTCGAGCGATAGCGCCAGCGCGGCGGCAACCAGCAGATTCATTGTTTGGCCTCGAGCGCGGCGATAAGTTTGGCCCGGAAATCCATCCAGGTTGCGTAATCCGGCGCGAAGGGCGAGACTTGCCGGCTGATGTCGGTGGCGTGTTCCTGGTCCTTCGTGACAAAGGCGACGGCGTTGTCGACGAGCTTCGATCCGCGCAGTTGCCAGAGCAGTTCAAAGTCTTCGGCGCCGTCGCGCGAAGCTTCCCAGCGTTTGGTTGTGACCGGGCCTTCGGGCGTCATATAGACGGCGCCGTATTCGGTTGCAAAGCTGCGATCGAAGAACCAGTACGGACTGGAGGAGTGCACCCAGTAGCCGCCTCCGGTCATGCCCATCTGAAACGCCACCCACGGTTTCATGCGGTAAAAGCCGAGCGGGTCGAGGTTGCGTTGATCGGCGGGCGCTTCATAATGCCAGTAGGTTTTCGCGCCGAAGAGCTTAGCGTATGCGGCTGGATCGCCGAGCACGAGATGGCGATCGGGCTGCCAGATATCGATCAGATGCTTCACGGGTTCCAGCATCTCGGGCTTTGCGCCGCCGGCGGGATTGGCGTAGATGCGCGCGTTCGGATCTTCTTTCTTGATCGCCTTCACGTCGGCTACCCATTGGTCGAAGGCGGCGTCTTTGCCCATCAGGCCGGGTTCGTCGAGAACGTAGTAGGCCCAATCGGCGTAGCCGGCGCCGAGCGATTTCATCTTTCCGGCGTACGCTTTCACCTCTTCCGGCTTCGGCCGCGCGGCGAGGAAAGTGACCTTGCCCTTGAGTCGTTGTACGAGCGCGTCGTGAAGCGCGTGATTCGGCGGCGGCAGCGGAATGACGTTGGTGCCGTGCGCGAGCGCGTCGGCGATGGCCGCTTCGCGCGCTTGATCGCCGGCGATGTTGGCGGGGTAAAACCAGTGGCACTGCTTATAGGTGAACTGTTGCGGCAGGCGCGCCCGGCTTACGTGCATCGTGACGGTGACGGACTTCGGCGCGGCGGTCGATTCGAGTGCGCCGATGCGTATCGTCTTCGTGTGCGTGCCCGCCGCGAGGCCGTGGCTATTGGCGATGAGCCACAGTTTGCGTTGTTCGCCGGGCTGCAGCGTGATGAGTTCGCCTTGCGCGAGTCTGGGCAAGAGATCTTCAGTGAGGCGGCCGGTGGACAGCGCGCGGACCTTTTGCACGTCGCGAAATTCGAGCACGGTGTGGTCGTGCTCGATGCGAAACGTGGACGCTTCGCTGTACGGGTTGGTCAGCAAGAAGCCGGCGGATTCGTACTCGTTGCCGAGCATGCGGAGTTCGATCGCATCGGGCTTGCCCGCGGCTTCGAGCGACTCGCCCCAGGGGTTGGCGAGTTGTTGCACGAAGGGTGCGTTCCGGCTTTTCTCGGCGGCGCGGAGGCGGGCGCGGGCGTTGTCGTAGCGCTCAATCGATGGCTGCTGACGCGCGGCGAAGAAATCGCCGCGCACGCGGGAAGCGAGCGGAGTCTGGCCGAGTTGAAGCAGCGCGCGGTCGTCGGCGTCATTCCCGATGGCGAAGAGGATTTGCCGTTCGCCGCCGTTGACCAGAACACTGTATTGACCCGGCGTAAGCACGGCGAAGCTGTTCGATCCGATGACCAGATGGACGGCGCCGTTGGGCGCGGTGACGCGGATGCTCTTCAGCGGCTCGCCCGGGATCGTGTTCGTGCCCGGATAGCCGCTGGCGCGATCGATTGTCGCAGGCGCGGGGCGCGGTGATGGCGGTGTGCTTGAGGCCGCCGAACGGCTGTTGTCTCGCCACGAGGTCCAGCGCGCGCCGGCGCCATCGACGGGCCAGGCTTGCAATTTGTTCGCGGTGGCCGTGAGCAGTTGATTGCCCGCTAATGCGGGGCCCGCGCCGCCGCCGGCGGCGAGTTTGATCGATTTCGTAACGCGGCCATGGAAGTCAACGACATTGAGATCCGCGTCGCGCGTAATTTGATAGATCGCATCGCGGGTAATGACGGGCGCGAAGAAAATGCCGCGGCCGGGGAGCTGCGCGTCCCAGCGCCGTTTGCCGCTGGCGTCGAGCGCATAGAGGCGCGTGTTCTTGTCGCCGAACAAGATCTCGTCGCGGCCGTCGTTATCGAGATCGGCGAGAGAAATCGACGCGTAAGTTTGCAGCTCCGACTTGAAGTGCCACTTCGGCGCGCCGGTGGCGGCGTCGAGGGCGTGCAGTCCGGTGATGGGGCCGACGAATGGAGTCGTGATGTAGAGTTCCGATTTGCCGTCGCGGTCGAGGTCGGCGAGGAGCGGAACGGCGCGCCCAAACCGGCCGCCGGGGAGGTGCGTCGACCAGACGAGGCGTCCATCGGTGGAGACACAGTAGACGCGCTCGTCGTCGCCGCCGAAGTAGATCAACGAGCCGGCGACGGCGGGTGTTGAGAGGCGATAGTTCGTGACTTTCACTTCGAGCTTCGATTCGCCTTTGGCGTTGAGCGCGTAGAGCGTGCCGCGGGTGTCGGTCAGGTAGAGTAGATCGCCCGCGAGCACGGGCATGCTGTAGCCGTTGCCGGCGCGGGTTTCGCGATCGTGACGCCATACCAATTCCCCGTCTTTCGTGAATGCATAGGCGCGGCCCCAGACATCGGCGGCATAGATGCGCCGCGCGTCGATGACAGGTGGCCCCAGCGGAGCGGCATCGAGCGAAAGTTCCTTTAACGGCTCGCCGGCTTGGGTGTAAATGCCGATGCGACTGTTGGCGAGAGCGATCGCGATCATTCCGTCGAAGGGCACTGGCGGGCCAACGGCGTTGGCCGGAAGCGCGATGGTCCACGACTGCGCGTGCAGCGTAACGATGAACAGCAGCGCGGCCTGCACGCGGCGCGCCATGAAACTCACCGCGACCGCCATGAGGATGAATCCGATGGCCACGTGATCGATCAGCGCGGAGAGGCCGGCGGGATTCATACCGAACTTGAAAGTGGCATCGGCTACGCACGCCCAGGTAATCAGTTCCAGGCCGCGCAGCGTATCGTTGCGCACCCATTTGATAAGGGCGATCGCGAATGCAATCGAGCAGAGAATCGCAACGGCGTAGGCCGGTTCGGCGGCGCCGCGTTTGTAGTCGACCGACCAGTATTTTGCGGAGTCGAGCATGGTGGCGGTGAAGGTGATCGTCAGCGCGACATGCCAGTTCAGGAAGCGGACGCGAGTGAGCAAAATGAGGATTGCGCCGCCGACGAGCAGGTAGGTGAAGCGCGTCGGCACGTTCCAGGTGAGCCAGAATGTCGCCGCGCTCAAGGCGCCCGCGAGGAGGAGTTCAAGCGGCAGCGCGGGCGCGTCGTCGCGTGAAGGTTCGGGCTCGGGCAGCTTCGCGGTCTTCATGGCCCAGGCCAGCGCCCAGCCGAAGCAGAGGCCGAAAAAGAACTCCATGTACTTCCACCAATGCAGGTTGAGTTCCGGCGTGAAGACCCGGCCGAGGCCCTGTATGGCGCCGCCGAACCCGAAGCCGATGAAGCCGCCGACAAAACCGGCGAGCGCGAAGCGCAACGCGGGCTGCAGGTGTTTCCGCCAATGCAGCCAGAGGAGCAGCGCGGCGCCCGCGAGCAGGAAGCCCGCCCAGATTTCCGGACGCGGCCGGTCTTCGCGATTGGAGAAGTAGATCAGTTTGGGTTCGTTGATCAGCTTCCACCCGGCGTAGGTGGCGAGCGCCATTGCCGCCGAGCCGCCGGCGACCAGGCGGGTGCGCGGCGTGAAGGCCATTGCGATTACGCCTCCGGCGACGAATCCCCAGATGCCGCCCTTCAGCGCAAGGCCGAGAAATCCCCACCAGAACGTATCGGCTTTGACGATGAAGCCGACGGTTTGGCCGTACGTCATCTGACCGCCGATGCCGACGCCGATGGCCGCGAAGGCGGCGACGATCGCGGCGTCCTTTCTTTTATGCAACAGGCACAGGCAAAGCGCGACCATCGCACCCGGGATCATCGCGCCAAACGGGCCGCCGCCGATAAAGCCGCGGAGTCCCCAGCCGAGCATCATGGCGACCGCGGGCAGCAGAAATTCGTATCGGTTCATTTCCCAATGAGGCTATCGCGTTTTGGGTTACGTGCGGAACGTGTAATCGATCGGCGTCTGCCAGGCGCCGTTGATGAACGTCCACAAACGCACGTAGATTGTGCGGCCGTCGCGCGGGATATTGCCGACGGTTCGCGACGTTCCGGTCGTAGCTGCGCCGGAGATGTCGCCGCTGCCGGCCGAGTTGCCAACATCGAGCCAGTAGTTGGTCGCGCCCGTGCCCGCCGCCCAAGTAAACGTCACGCTGGACGTTGTGAGAGTCGATCCCGGCGAGGGAGAGGTGAGTACGGCACGCGGATCGGCGCCGCAGTTGGTGCAGGCCTTGTAGGTGTAGTCGAAGGGCGTCTGCCACGCGCCGTTGAGGAACGTCCACAGGCGCGCGTAGATCGTCCGGCCGTCGACGGGAAGTCCGGTCACGTTTTTCGCAAGCGCCGTGGTGGCGCCGCCGGAGATATCGCCAACGCCCGGCGAGTTGCCGATATCGAGCCAGTAGTTGGTAGCGCCGGCGCCGGGGCGCCAAGTGAAATTCGCCGAAGAGGCGGTTAGAGTATTGCCGGGCAGGGGCGACGCCAGCGTTGCCCGCGGATCGGCCGTGCAACCGTTGCAGGCCTTGACGGTGTAGTCGATCGGCGTTTGCCACGCGCCGTTGATGAACGTCCAGAGGCGCAGATAAATCGTGCGGCCGTCAGTGGGCCGCCCGGCCGCCTGGCGGCTCAAGCCGACGGTTTCGCCATTGGCGATATCGCCGACGCCCGCAGTGTTTCCAACGTCGAGCCAATACTTGGAAGCTCCCGTGCCGGCTGTCCAGGTGAATGTCGCAATCGTTCCCGAGAGCGTAGACCCAGCCGCCGGGGAGGCGAGCGTCGCGCGAGGATCGGCGGCGCAACCGTTGCAGGCGCTCACGGTGTAGTCGATGCCCGGCTGCCATGCGCCGCTCAAGAATGTCCACAGGCGGATGTAGAGAGTGCGGCCATCGCTCGGAAGATTGAAGACTTGTCGGGTGAGGGACGTGGTCGCGCCATTGGAGATATCGCCGAGGCCAACGGCGTTGCCGATGTCGAGCCAGTAGTTGGTCGCGCCGGAATCGGCGGTCCATTGAAAAGTCGCCATGCGCGACGTCAGCGTTGAGCCCGGGGCCGGCGCGGTCAAGGTAGCGCGCGAGTCGGAACCGCATCCGGTGTAAGCCGTGTAGGTGTAGTCGAGCGGCGTCTGCCACGCGCCGCTCTGGAACGACCAGAGCCGCACGTGGATCGTGCGTCCATCGACGGGGAGAAAATTCACAGTGCGGGAGAGCGAGGTTGTCGCGCCGTTTGAGAGGTTACCCGAACCGAGTGTTGTGCCGACATCGAGCCAGTAGTTCGTCACGCCCGTGCCGGCGGACCAGTTGAAGGTGACGGAAGGAGACGAAAAAGTAGTCGCAGCCGGTGGCGTTGTCAGGGCAGCCAGGCCGAGGCCTTCTTGCGTAACGGTGAACGTCTGACTGCCGATGGAAATCGTGCCGGTGCGCTGGCTGTTGGTGGGATTGGCGGCGACTGAGTAGTTGACGGTCGAGTTGCCCGAGTAGGTCGAACCCGAAGTCACCGTGATCCAACCGGCATTGGAAACGGCCGTCCAGGCATAGCCGGTCGTCGCGGTGACGACGATGCCACCGGCGCCGGCGAGTTTGGTAAAACTCGCTCCCGTCGGGCTGATGCCTTGAATCGAACCGATCGCCTGACGCCAATTGGCGGCGATGGTACGAGTGTTGTTGAGCGTCCGTGCGTTGTCGGCCGAGTTAGCGGCGGGATCGGCGATGCCGGTGGGCTGGCCGTTGTAGAAGGCGATCGGGCTGGACCAGTAGGGGGTTCTCAGGCAGTCGATTGGGGGAGCGCAGCTATAGGCCATCACGGTGCGGAAGTAGGGCGGTGTATAGCGCTGTTGATAGCCGAACGCGTATGGGTACAACGGTGCTGTAATGTCATTGTCTTCGTGATTGTGGAGCGCGCCGAAGTTGTGGCCAAGTTCGTGGGCGAAGGCGTGACTGGATGTTGCGCAGTCCCGGCGGACCACACTGAAAGCGTTGTCGGCGAACGAAGAAGCCGTGGTTGTCATTACGTAGGCGATGCCGCAGTAGTTGCCGGTTTCAACCCAGAGACTGACAGTATCTGCGCCGTATGTGTTCCGAAGCGCGTGGACGTTGTCGATAAAACCGTCGGCGGGTTCTTGTAGCCGGTCGAGTTCGGTTTCGAACGAACCGGTTTCGTTGTAGTTGACTTCGGCAGAATGCACCAGACGGATCCGCTGCACGATGCCGCTGTTGGCGAACGTCTGGTTCACGTCGGATACGGCGAGCTGAATCTCATTGAGGATTCCGTTCGTTCCCCCCCGCGCCGTTGCGGGCCGCCACGGTGTAAACGACCATGACGTCGATCAGCGCGCCATCGTCGCGCTGGACGACTTGAGCGGCGAAGGGAAATGCCGGGATCGGTACCGGTTTCGGCGGGCCGGGCGGCGGCAGCGCGGTTAGATCGTGACGCGTAAGCACACCCCCTCCGCCGGCGGCGGGACGGAGAGTGTAGAAATCGGAGTCGGTGCGGATATTCGCGCTGACGATGTCTCCGGTGACGGCGACGCTAAACTGGCCGAAGCGGGCGCCGCGAATATCACCGCGCCAGATCAACGTGCGGCCATCGGCGGATTGCTCGGTGTGAGTCACCGCTCCAGTAAGCGTCAATGAATCGGTGAGGTTAAACTCCAATTCCCGCGAATGCGCGGCGGGACCGGACAGGGCCGCGGCGGCGCGTGCGTCCAACTGGCGGAGGTCGATTCGAACGCGCCGATCCTGCCACTGGAATAACGGCTGCGCATGCAGAATTAGGCATGCCAGTGCGGCGAAAGCGCCACGGCGGATGATCGAAGGGAAGTACGTCAGATACCGGGCCCGCCCTCCATTATATTGACAAGATCCCGCCATTCTCGATATTGTCCGAGTCATGAGCCGTACCGGGCTTGTGCCCTTCGTGTTTGCAGTAACCGCAGCCGCGCAGCCGGAATTGCGCGCCACGCTCGACAAGTACTGTGTCGGGTGCCACAATACAAGCAACAAAGCGGGATCGCTGGCGCTCGACGCGGCGCCCGCCGATAGCGCAATGACTTGGGAGCGCGTTGTAAGGCGCCTGCGCGCCCGCAGCATGCCGCCGTCCGGAATGCCGCGTCCCAACGCGGCGACCTATGAGGCGTTGATCGCCTCACTTGAGAACACGCTGGACGGCGGCAAGTTGAACCCGGGCCGCACCGATACGTTCCGGCGTTTGAACCGCACCGAGTACCGGAATGCGATTCGCGATCTGCTCTCGCTCGATGTCGACGTTTCCGCGCTGCTGCCGTCCGACGATTCCAGCCACGGCTTCGACAACGTCACTGTGGGCGATCTTTCGCCGACGCTGCTGGAACGCTATCTGAGCGCCGCGCGCAAGATCAGCCGGCTCGCGATCGGCATTCCCGGCAAAGCGCCGGGCGGCGAGACGGTGATTCTTCCGCCAGACCTCACGCAGGAAACGCACTTCGAGTCGCTGCCGCTCGGCACGCGCGGTGGACTTGTTATGCCGTACACATTCCCCGTCGACGGCGAGTACGAGTTTCAGATTCGCCTTGCGCGCGATCGCAACGAACGCGTCGAAGGCCTGAACGCCGACCACGATGTCGAACTGTTGATCGACGGCGAACGCATCCGGCTGTTCACCGTGAAGCCTCCCGCCGGCGGCAAGGACCACAGCAACGCCGATACCCATCTCAACGTGCGGATCGACGTCAAAGCCGGCCCGCATGTGGTGATGGCGACGTTCCCGAAGAAGTACTCGGCGATGCTTGAGACGGAGCGCCAACCCTACGAAGCGCACTTCAACATGGACCGTCATCCGCGCATTACGCCGGCGGTGTATTCGGTCACGGTGAACGGACCGTTCACGGTGAAAGGCCCCGGCGATTCGCCCAGCCGGCGGCGGCTGCTGGTGTGCAAACCGGCGTCGTTGAACGAAGAAGAGCCGTGCGCGAAAAAAATCTTTCAGACCGTCGCGCGCCGTGCGTATCGCCGGCCGGTCTCCGACGCCGACATCGCGGCGCCGCTGCGCTTTTTCCGCGAAGCGCGCGCGGGAGCGAGCTTTGAAACGGGCGTCGAGATAGGCTTGCGGTCGATACTTGTCAGCCCCGACTTCGTGTTTCGCGTTGAGCGGGAACCGGCCGGCGTGGCGCCAGGCACGGCGTACCGCGTGTCGCCGTTCGAACTTGCGTCGCGGCTTTCGTTCTTCCTTTGGAGCAGCATCCCCGACGATGAACTGCTGGATGCGGCGCAACGCAACACGCTGGTTCTCCAACCGGTGCTTGAAAAACAGGTCCGCCGCATGCTCGCCGACGACCGTTCGCGCGCGCTGGTCAACAACTTCGCCGAACAGTGGCTGTACTTGCGAAACCTCTCTTCGTCGAACCCCGACATGCGCCTGTTCGCGGGCTTTGACGACAACCTGCGCCAAGCCTTCCGGCGCGAGACCGAACTGTTTTTCGAGAGCATCATGCGCGAAGACCGCAGCGTGCTCGATCTTCTCCGCGCGAACTACACGTTCCTGAACGAACGGCTGGCCAAGCATTACGAG
Organism: Acidobacteriota bacterium; assembly: GCA_016871055.1. Classification (GTDB taxonomy): domain Bacteria; phylum Acidobacteriota; class Terriglobia; order Bryobacterales; family Bryobacteraceae. The sequence continues at coordinate 47,557 of VFZW01000002.1, read as the reverse complement.
ATTCCGAACATCTACGGCAGCCGCTTCCGCCGCATAGAACTGACGCCGGAGATGCATCGCGGTGGGTTGTTACGGCACGGCAGCGTGCTGACCGTGACGTCCTACGCACACCGCACCACGCCGGTCATTCGTGGGAAGTGGATTCTCGACAACCTTCTTTCCGTTCCGCCGCCGCCCCCGCCGCCGCAGGTGCCCGCGCTCAAGGAGAACGCGGGCATCGGCAAGAATCTGACGATGCGCGAGCGGATGGCGCAGCACCGCGTGAATCCGCAGTGCGCGGCGTGCCACAACGTGATCGACCCGGTCGGCTTCGCGATGGAGAATTACGACGCTGTCGGCCGCTGGCGCATCACCGACGACGGCAAGCCGATCGACAACGCGGGTTCGCTGCCCGACGGCGCGAAGTTCAATGGCGTCGATGGCCTGCAGGCGGCGATCCTCAAGTATCCCGATCTCTTCGCGACAACCGTGGCCGAGAAACTGTTGACATACGGTCTTGGCCGCGGCGTCGAATACTTCGACGGCCCGGCGGTGCGGAAAGTCGTCCGCTCGGCCAAGGCTCAGGACTACAAGTTTTCTTCGTTCATAATAGGAGTCGTCGGTAGTGCTCCGTTCCAGATGAGGAGGTCCCAATGATCAGCACACGAAAAGCCCTGTCCCGCCGCACTCTGTTGCGCGGCGCCGGCACCGCCATCGCGCTGCCGTTGCTCGACGCCATGACGCCGGCGTTGTCGGCGGCGTCTAAGCCGGTGCGCCGCTTGGGATTTGTCTACATTCCCATGGGCTCGACGATTCAGGAATGGACGCCCGCGGGTGGCACGGGAAAGCTCGGCGAACTGTCGCCGTCGCTTAAGTCGCTCGAAAAAGTGAAGGATCAGATCACGGTCCTGACCAATACCGAGATCCGCAACTCCTACCCCGGCACGCATGCAACATCGAACGCGGGCTTTTTGAGCTGCGCGACGTCGAAGTGGACCGAGAGCACCGACTATCATCTCGGCACCACGGCCGATCAGGTAGCCGCACAACAGCTCGGCAAACTGACGCGCCTGCCGTCGCTCGAGCTTTCGATGGACCTTCTCACGACCGTCGGCCAGTGCGACAACGGTTACGCGTGCGTGTATCAGAACAATCTGTCCTGGTCGTCGCCGACAACGCCGCTGCCCGCCGAAGCGCATCCGCGCGTGGCGTTCGAGCGGTTGTTCGGCGAAGGCGGCAGCGCCGCCGACCGCCGCCGCGACATGAAGCAGGACGCGAGCCTTCTTGACGCCGTTCGCGAACGCATCGCGACGCTGCAGAGCAAACTTGGCGCCAGCGATAAGCATCGCGTGTCGCAATATCTCGACACGGTGCGCGAAGTGGAGCGCCGCATTCAAAAGGCCGAGTCCGACGCCGCGAACACGAAGCTGCCCGATCTAGACCGGCCCATCGGCGTGCCCGCGGTGTATGGCGACCACGCCCGCCTCATGTTCGATTTGCAGGTGCTCGCCATGCAGGGCGATGTCACGCGGGTCACGACGTTCCAACTCGCGCGCGAGACGTCGACGCGCACGTATCCCGAGATCGGTGTGCCGGAAGCGCACCACCCGCTGACGCATCACAACTACGATCCGGAGAAGATGCACAAGGTCGCGTTGATCAACGCGTATCATGTTTCGCTCTTCGCGGCGTTTCTCGAAAAGCTTCGCGCAACGCCCGATGGCGATGGCTCGCTGCTCGACCATTCGCTGATTCTCTACGGCAGCGGCATGGGCAATCCCAACGTGCACGATCACGTCAACCTTCCGATTCTGGTTGCGGGCGGCAAGGGCGGGCGTCACATCCGCTACGAAAAACCCGCGCCGCTGGCGAATCTGCACCTGACGCTGCTTGATCGGGTTGGCGTGCGGCTCGACAATTTCGCCGACAGCAATGGCAAAATCGTCGAACTCGGCGAACCGTTGGCGGTCTAACTTCCATGCGGTTTGCAGCCTTGTATTGTGCCGGCGTTCTCTGCGCGGCCGACAGCCGCGTCGCCGACGCCGTCCGCGCGCGCACGCCGATCGACACGCTGGTGAAACAACGCGCCGACGTCAACGGCGCGCAGATCGACGGCACAACCGCGCTACATTGGGCCGCGCAGCACGAAGACATCGCGGCCGTGAAAGCGCTGCTTGCCGCCGGCGCGGACGCGAAGGTCAAGAACCGTTACGGAATGACGCCGCTGTCACTCGCCGCGACCAATGGCAACGGGCCGATCGTTGAACTCCTGATAAAGTCCGGCGCGGACCCGAATGCCGCCGTGCCGGGCGGCGAGACGCCGCTGATGACCGCGGCGCGCACGGGCAAACTCGACGCCGTCAAGGCGTTGCTACGCGGCGGTGCGAACGTCAACGCGAAGGAAGAACAGCGCGGCCAGACAGCGATCATGTGGGCCGCGGCCGAGGGCCACGCGGCGGTCGTCGAGACGCTGGTCGAATTCGGCGCGAACTTCCGGGAGCGGCTACGCTCCGGCTTCACGCCGTATCTGTTCGCCGTGCGCGAAGGCCGCATCGCGGCCGCGAAGTCGCTGATAAAAGCCGGCGTCGATGTGAACGAAGTCATTCAGCCTCCGCCGAATTCGATCCGGCGGCCCGGTGCGCCGCGCGCCGGCACCAGCGCGCTTGTGCTCGCGGTGATCAACGGGCACTTTGAACTCGCGGCGCGACTGCTCGAAGCCGGCGCTGATCCGAATTCCGATGGGTCGGGCATGACCGCGCTGCACGCGATCACGCAGGTTCGCAAGCCGGGGCTTGGCGACAACGATCCTTCACCCACGGGTTCGGGCAATATCACCAGTGCGGACATGGTCCGCAAGCTGAAGGAGCACGGCGCGGATCTGAACGCACGGATGTCGAAGAAGATCAACATCGGACTCACGCGACTGAACACCGAAGGCGCCACGCCATTCCTGATGGCCGCGCGGACCGGCGATGCGGAGATGATGCGGCTGCTTGCGTCGCTTGGCGCTGATCCGCTGCTCCCGACCGTCGACGATTCGACGCCGCTGATGGTGGCTGCGGGTCTCGGCACGCGCTCGCCCGGTGAAGACGCGGGCAGCGATGACGATGCGTTGGAGGCGTGCGCGGTGGCTCTTGAGCTAGGTAACAAGATCGATGCCGTCGACTCCAACGGCGAGACGGCGATGCACGGCGCGGCGTATAAGAACGGGCCGAAGGTGGTCGAGTTCCTGAATTCGAAAAACGCCGATCCGGGCGTCTGGAACCGGAAGAACAAGTTCGGCTGGACTCCGTTGCGGATCGCCGAAGGGTATCGCTTCGGCAACTACAAGCCGTCGCTGGTAACCGTCGACGCTTTTCACAGAGTGATGAAAGCTCGCGGGATTGCGATTCCTGGGCCGGATCCGTCGGCTGTTGGCCGGCCCTAGCCTCCCTCTGTTCGCCAGCTATTTACGGTAGAATTACCGCAGAGGAAACTGCCCATGATCCGTCTTGACGCCGACAAGCCAGCCGAGTTTTGCGACGGCACGCGCCGCCGCGATTTCCTCCACGCCGGCGCGCTTTCCACGTTTGGCCTCGGCCTCACGCAGTTTATGGGATTGAAGGCCCTCGGCGCGGTCGATACGAAGAAGTCCGATACCAATTGCATCCTCATGATGCTCGTCGGCGGGCCTTCGCAGCTCGACACCTTCGACATGAAGCCCAACGCGCCCATCGAAATCCGCGGGCCGTACAAGCCGATCAAGACGAACGTTCCCGGTATCGAGATATCCGAGAATTTCCCGCGCATCGCCAAACACGCCGACAAGTTTTCGCTCGTGCGTTCGATGTATCACACCGCCGCCGCCGTTCACGACACCGGCCATCAGATGATGCAGACCGGCCGGCTCTTCCAGGGCGGCGTCGAACATCCCAGCTTCGGCTGCGTACTCAGCAAACTCAAAGGGCCGCAGGGCGATGTGCCGCCGCACATTCTGCTGCCGCGCCCCATCGGTGCGACCGGCGGCAACATGCCGCACGGCCACGGCGCGGGCTTCCTCGGCAAGGCGTTCGATCCGTTTATCCTTAACTCCGACCCCGCCGATCCCAACTTCCGCGTGCCCGACATGCTGCCGCCCGACTACCTCACCGCGCTGCGTGTCGATCGCCGCAAGGACTGGCGCCAGATGGTCGACAAGACGGTCAGCAAGTTCGAGACTTCGCAGGAAGCGCGGCTGCTCGACAACTCCTTCCAGCAGGCCTACACATTGATGTCGAGCGCCAAGGCCCGCGAAGCGTTCGAGCTGCATCGCGAGCCCGAATCGGTCCGTGAGAAGTACGGACTCAACCGCTTCGGACAAAGCTGCCTGCTGGCGCGCCGGTTGATCGAAGCGGGCGTCCGCTTTGTGACGATCAACATGTTCGAAACCGTGTTCGATGAAATCACCTGGGATATCCACGGTTCGAAACCGTTCTCGCCGATCTCGTGTTACCGCGACCTCGTCGGCCCGATGTTTGACATGGCCTATTCGAGTCTGCTCGAAGACTTGAGCCAGCGCGGGCTGCTTTCGAACACGATGGTTGTCGGCTTCGGCGAATTCGGCCGTACGCCCAAGGTCAACCCGGCCGGCGGCCGCGATCACTGGCCGCAGTGCTACACCGTGCTGATGGGCGGCGGGCCGTTGAAAGGCGGCACAGTCGTGGGATCGAGCGATGAAATCGGCGGCTTCCCGAAGGACCGCCCGACGCAGCCGAACGAAGTTGCCGCGACGATTTACAAGGGCCTCAATATTTCGCTCGAGACGGAACTGCCCGGCGCGCAGGGCCGGCCGATTCCGATTGTTGAGCGGGGCGTTGAGCCGATTAAAGAACTATTCGCCTGAGCCATGTCGGCAACATTCCAGCCACGTCGATTTCCCTTCGTCACCTATGATCGCGAAGCCAACGCCGCCTACATCTACCTGCGGAACGTCGGTTACGGAGAGGCGGCCCATACCGTTGTTGTTGACGATAGCCGGACGAAATCCATGATCAACCTCGACTTGGATGCCGCCGGCCGCCTTATCGGAATCGAAGTCCTCGACGCAACGCTTTCTCTCCCCCAAGCCCTGCTCGATTCGGCCACATGCCCTGGTGTGGAAGGAACCTTGTAATGCCATGCGACCACTGATTTCCATTGCCGTAGCTGCAGCGCTGCACGCCGCGCCATCGCTCTCCATTCTCCCCGCGAAGGTTGAACTCGCTACGCCCGAGTCGCGGCATCAACTCCTCGCCGAAGCCGTCGACGGCGCGACGAACATCGACTGGACGCGCTCGGCGAAATGGACATCGTCGAACCCCGCTGTCGCCACCGTCTCGCCGAGCGGCCTCGTTACTCCCGTCTCCGACGGTGCCGCGACGATCACCGCCGAACACGATGGCATCAAGGCGCAGGCCGCCGTCAGCGTGAAGAACGCCAAGGCGCCATTCACCTGGAACTTCGCGAACCACGTCATCCCCGTGATGACCAAGATGGGCTGCAATCAAGGCGCTTGCCACGGCGCGCTCGCCGGCAAGAACGGCTTTAAGCTGACACTTCGCGGCTACGATCCCGAGCAAGACTACGACGCGCTGCTCCGCCAGTCCTCCGGCCGCCGCGTTTCGGTCGCCGATCCCTCCAATAGTCTGGTTCTTCTCAAGGCCACTTACGCGATCCCGCACATGGGCGGCCTTCGCTTCAAGCACGATTCGCTCGAATACCGTGTGTTTTCCGAGTGGATCGCCTCCGGCGCACCCGCGCCCAGCGCGAAGGACATCGCGATTCAAAATCTCGAAGTCTACCCCGCCAACGCCGCGCTGCAACCGAATGCCGAGCAACAGCTGCTCGTCCGCGCGCGCTACGCCGACGGCCGTGTCGAAGATGTCACCAACTGGGTCAAGTTCACTTCCACCAATGAAGGCGTCGCCAGCGTCGATGACTTCGGCCGCGTCAAGATGAACGGCCACGGCGAAGCTGCCATTACGCTCTGGTATCAGAGCAAAGTCCTCTACGCGCGCCTCAGCGTGCCGTTCCCGAATCAGGTTTCGCAAGCCGATTACTCCAAGTTCCAGCCGCGCAATTTCATCGATAACCTCGCGCTCGCGAAATGGAGGTCGCTGAACCTCGCACCTTCGCAACCAGCCGATGACTCGACGTTCATTCGCCGCGCTTATCTCGACGCCGCCGGCATTCTGCCCACCGCCGAGGAGGTCGAACAGTTCCTCGCTGACGCCGCGCCCAACAAGCGCGCCAAGCTCATCGACCGCCTGCTTGAACGCGACGAGTTCGTCGACTACTGGGCCTACAAGTACAGCGACCTTTTGCTTGTATCGAGCCGCAAACTTCGCACGCCCGCGATGTGGGCTTTCTACAACTGGATCCGCGATTCGGTGAAGGCCAACAAGACTTGGGATGTGTTCGCGAAGGAGTTGCTCACGTCCACCGGTAGCGCCCGCGCCAACGGAGCGCTGAACTATTTCGTGCTCCATAAGGACACCATCGAGCTTTCCGAAAACGTCACGCAGGCGTTCCTCGGCCAGCGCCTTACGTGCGCGCGTTGCCACAACCACCCGATGGAGAAGTGGACGCAGAAGCAGTATTACCAGTTCGCCAATCTCTTCGCGCGCGTCGGCATTAAGAACGGCTCAACCGCCGCCGACAACATCGTCTACGTCAAGACTGCCGGCGACATCAACCATCCGCGCTTGTTGAAGCCGCTTGAACCCGCGCCGCTCGACGGCAAAGCCATGCCGCTCGACCAAGGCGGCGACCGCCGCGCGCACCTCGCCGAATGGCTCGTCAACGACAACCCCTACTTCACGCGTAACATCGTCAACCGCGTATGGGGCAACCTCATGGGCCGCGGTCTGGTGAATCCGATCGATGACGTTCGCGCCACCAATCCCGCGTCGAACGAAGAGCTGTTCAAGGCCGTCAGCGACGACTTCGTCAAGAATAAGTACGACATCAAACACCTCATCCGCACGATCATGAACTCGGCGGTCTATCAGCTTTCAAGCGACTCAAACGCGACGAACCAACGCGATGAGATTTTCTACTCGCGCTACATCGTCAAGCGTCTGCCGGCCGAAGTGCTGCTCGACGCGATGAGCCAGGTGAGCGGCGTGCCGACAAACTTCGCCGGCTATCCGGCGGGCACGCGCGCCATGCAGTTGCCCGATGTTCGCGTGCAGTCACAGTTCCTCGCGGCGTTTGGACGGCCCGAGCGAATTCTCTGCGATGCGGGCGAACGGTCGAGCGATCCTTCAATCACGCAAGCGCTGCATGTGATCAACGGCGATACGCTCAACAAGAAACTGAGCGCCGCCGATGGCGTTGTCGCGTTGATGTTGAAGCTCGGGCTATCGGATAAAAAGATGCTCGATCAGCTCTACCTGAGCGCCTACGCCCGCTATCCGCGCGAAAGCGAATTGAAAGACGTCGGCGAGATGCTTCGCAAAGTGCGCGAGTCGAAACCCACGCGCGAGGCGCAACAGACGGCGCGCAAAGAGGCGATCGAAGACCTTGTCTGGTCGATGTTGACCGCGAAAGAATTTCTGTTCAACTACTGATGCGACTGCTTCTACTAGCTTCGATGACCCTCGGCGCGCAGAGCTTTGAGAAAGACTTGCAGCCGATCTTCAAGCAATATTGCTACGGCTGCCACGCGGCCACCGTGAAGATGGGCACGCTTGACGTTGAGACGCACGAGGGCCTGATGCGCGGCGGCAATCAAGGGCCGATCATTGTGCCCGGCAAGCCGCAGGAGTCGCGGCTGCTGTTGGTTTTGACAGGCGAGATGAAGCCGATCATGCCGATGGATGGGCGCAAGCTCGCCGCCGGGGAAATCGAAATCGTTCGCAAGTGGATCGCCAACGGCGCGAAGCCGGAAGCGAATCCGATCGTGCGGCCGTCGAGCGCGATTCGGCCCGACATCAAACCGCGTGTTCCCGTGAAGCCCGCCAACTACGCGCTGGCGTGGAAAGGCAACGTCATCGCCGCCGGCGGCCACAAACGCGTGCGGCTTTTCGATGCGAACGGCAAGCAGACCGGCGCGCTCGACGGTCACGCCGAAGTGGTCCGCGCGGTTGCGATCTCGGCCGATGGGCAACGCCTGGCAGCCGCGGGCGGACTCCCTTCGCAAAAGGGCGAAGTGAAGATCTGGAACCTCGCCACCAAGCAGGTGGAGGCGACGATTGAAGGCCACGCCGATTCCATTTACGCCGTCGCGTTTTCGGCCGACGGCAAAACGCTCGCCACCGCGAGCTACGACAAGATGATCTATCTGTGGGACGCGGCGACGGGCAAACAAATCCGCCCGATGAAGGATCACATAGACGCCGTCTACGCGTTGTCGTTCACCGCCGACGGCAAGCTCATTTCCGCCGCCGCCGATCGCACCGTCAAGATCTGGAATCCACAAACGGGCGAGCGCCTCTACACGTTCTCCGAATCGACCGACGGCGTCAATGGCATCGCCGTTTCTCCCGGCGGCAAGACTGTCGCCGCGGCGGGCGGCGATAAGACCATTCGCCTCTGGTCGGTCGGCGACAAAAGCGGCGAGTTGAAGAATACGCTCATCGCGCACGAGGACACGATTCTTCGTCTCGCGTTTTCGCCCGATGGTTCGCTGCTCGCGTCGGCCTCGGCCGATCGCACCATTAAACTTTTCCGCACGGCCGATTTGTCCGAAGCCGGCGTGCTCCCCAATCAATCCGAATGGGTCCTCGGCCTTGCGTTTTCAGCCGATGGCCGCCGTCTGGCCGCCGCGCGGCTGGACGGCACGCTTGAGTTCTACGAAATGGAGTCGATACGCAATGCGCCTGCTGCTGCCCGTACTGCTAACCGCTAGTCTCTTCGCGCAGAAGACCGATCATCCCACCGGTACGCGCATCACGCCGCCCAACATCCGCGACATCTCGCAGCGCGGCATCTCCCGCGGCACAACGGTCGAACTTAACGTCGAAGGCTTCAACCTCGCGGGCGCGACGCGCATCGTCTTCTCCGATCCCTCGGTAAAAGGCCGCATCCTGCGCATCAAGGAACTGCCCGATCTCGCCGAAGTTCGTCTCGGATCCAACGGCACCGCGTCGACGGTCGATCTCGGCCCGCTGCCGCCGCGGAATCAGGTCACCGTCGAACTCGATGTCGATCCGGAAGCGCCGATCGGTCCTGTGACGTTTCGCGTCGAGACGCCGCTCGGCACCAGTCCCGAAGGCGCTCTGCTGATTGAGCCATACTACGGCGAGAGCACCGACAAGGAACCGAACGACTCGATCGACAACGCCGTCGAAGTCTATCTGCCCGCGATTCTCACCGGCGCAGTCACGCGAGCGGGCGATACCGATCACTTCAAACTCACGCTGAAGGCGGCGACAACGCTGGTGTTCGATAACGGCGGCTCGATGGCTGGTTCGACGCTGCAGCCGCTGGTGGCGATTCTCGACGCCGAAGGCAACGTCATCACCGAATACGGCGCTGACGGCGGCCTTACCGCCGCGCTCTTCACGCACAAGTTCACTAAGCCCGGCGTCTACTATGTCCGCGTCACGGATTTTGAAAAATCGGGCCGCGCGTCGAATACGTATCGCATCAAGGCCGGCGAGTTCGCTGTCGTTTCCAGCGCGTTTCCGCTTGGCGTGCAGCGCGGCAAACAGGCCGAGATTGAGCTTCAAGGCGCGCATCTGGGAGCGTCGAAAGTAACCGTGAAAGGCGTTGCGTCGAAGGAAGATCCGAACGCCGTGCTGCTGCGGCCGGAGGGCGCCGACGGCGCCGCGTTCAACCGCGTGAAGCTGGCGCTCGGCGAGGAGCCGGAAGTGCGCCGCTCGGGAGACGGCCAGATGCTGACGCTGCCGGTGACGGTGAATGCGTCATTGAATGACGGCGCGGCGGAACACCGCTACAAATTCAACGCGCGCAAGGGGCAGCAGTTGGTCCTCGATGTAAACGCGCGCCGACTCGGCGCTGATCTCGATTCGTACGTCGAAGTGCTCGACGCGCGTGGGATGCCGATCGAACAAATGGTCGTGCGTCCCGTCGTCGAAACCTTCACCGTGCTTCGCGATCACGACTCCGCGCAGCCCGGCGTGCGCATCAGCCACTGGGCCAACATCAACGCCGGCGACTACATGCTGCTCGGTCACGAAGTGGTGCGGGTGGCGGCGCTGCCGCGCGGACCCGACGAAGACACGCGCTTTGAAAGTTTCATGGGCCAGCGCCGCGCGTTCTTCAATACAACCAGCGAGGCGGTGGCGATCGACAAGGCCGTCTACAAGGTGCAACTGCTGCCCGCCGGCGCGAAGCCCGCGGCGAACGGGTTGCCTCTGGTGCGGCTGTACGCGCAGAACGACGACGGCGGTCCCGGTTGGGGCAAGGACAGCTACCTGCGATTCACCGTGCCGGCCGACGGCGAATATCACGTCCGCGTGCGCGATGTGCAAGGCCAGCGCACGGGCAATCTCGCCTATCGCCTCACGATCCGCGAGCCGCGCCACGATTTCCAACTCGCCATCGCGCCGCAGAATCCCAACGTCCCGCGGGGCGGTTCGATTCCGCTCACCGCCACCGCCATTCGCACCGATGGTTTCGACGGCCCGATCGAAGTGGCGCTCGAAAATCTCCCCGCCGGCTTTACCGCGACCAAGGCCATCATCCGGCCCGGACAAAACAGCGCCGTGCTTGTGCTCAGCGCCGGCGTTGATGCCAAACTCACGAGCGCCGCGCCGCTTGTCGCCAATGGCCGCGCCGGAGCTATCGTGCGCGAAGCGAATCCCGGCGACGCGCTGCAGCTGATCGCGCTTGCGCCGAAAGCCGATGTGACGATGACGTCGTCGACCAAGGTGGTTGAAATCGAGCCCGGCGGCGTCGGCTCCGTGAGCGTGAAGATCGCGCGCAACAACGGATTCGGCGGACGCGTTCCGGTGGATGTGTTGAACATGCCGCCGCGCACGGAACTGCCGAGCTTCGGATTGAACGGCGTGCTGCTCAACGAGAACGAAACCGAGCGCACCTTCGAAATCGCGGCGACGCCGCAGGCCGAGCCTGGCGAGCAGTACATCGTCGTCGGCGGCCGCGTGGAAACGCGCAGCCCGCAACAGAACACCTTTGTCGCGCCCGAGCCAATTCTCGTTCGCATCAAGCCGAAAACCGCGATCAGCCAGAACGAAAAGAGCGGATCGGCGTCCACCGCGCGGAAATGAACACGTCCAAATTCTTCCGTTCCGCCCTGGATCAAGGGCGCGGCGTTTTGCGTCTTGCGCCCAACTGGGTGCCTCGCGCGCACATGCGCGCGGGCGGCCGCCTGCGCCTCCATCCCAACGACCTCTTCGCCTTCGGCCCGCATCGCGGCGCGTTCGACGAGCGGTGGCTGGCGTCGAACGTAAAGGCCAACAACGGCCCTGATACGCGCCCCGATGAAGGCCTCAGCTATGTCGAATTCGGCGGCGAACTCGCGCCGCTGGCCGCGGTCACCGGCGACTCCTGGCAAGTGCTTTGCAAGCTCTTCGACAACGCCGTCCCGATTCCATTCCACTTGCATCGCCAGAAGTACGAAGCCTACTTCTACCCCGCGCAGTACAACCACTCGCCCGGTGCGTTCCCGTATACGTTTTTCGGACTTGAGCCGCATACCTCGCGAGAGGACATTCGCCGCTGCCTGGCCCGCTGGAGCGAAGGCGACAACGGCATTCTCTATCATTCGAAGGCGTACAAGTTGAAGCCGGGAACGGGCTGGCAGGTCGATGTCGGCGTGCTGCATGCGCCGGGCACGATGGTGACCTACGAGCCGCAAGCGCCGTTCGACGCAGGCTCGGCATTTGAATCGATCTGCGCCGGCGATCCGCTGCCCTGGGATTATTTAACGAAGGAACTGCCCGAGGCTCAGCGCAACGACATCGACGCGATTCTCGATCTGGTCGACTGGGGCCTGAATACCGATCCGTTCTTCGCCGATACCAACTTCCGCGCGCCGCGCATGGCGCGCTCGGGGGATACGTATCTTGAAAAGTGGATCGTCTACGGCAGCCCGCATTTTTCGGCGCGCGAGTTGACGATCGGTCCAGGCATGTCGACGACGCTGCAAGACGCCGCCGCCTATGGCGCGCTGGTTGTCGAAGGCCACGGCACTATCAATGGTCTTCCCGCCGAGACGCCCACGCTGTTGCGCTTCGGCCAGATGTCGGCCGATGAATTCTTCGTCACGGCCGCGGCGGCCGCCGATGGCGTTACCATCACCAATACGAGTGCGATCGAGCCGCTCGTGATCCTCAAACATTTTGGCCCCAGACATCCCGAGGCCGCGGAGTTTCTCCCATCATGAAGGTTGGCGTCAACACTCTCCTCTGGACCGCCGGATTCACCGAACAACACCTCGGTCTGATTGGCAAAGCGAAGTCGCTCGGTATGGACCTGATCGAGATGGCGACGTTCGACTTCGCCTCGTTCCCCGCCGCCGCCGCGCGGCGCGAACTCGATGCGCAACAGATGCCGGGCGTGATGTGCAGTGCGCTGGTTGCGGGCATGAGTTTGGCCACCGATGATGCCGCGCTGCGCGCGCATTCGCTTGAGTTTTTGCGCGCGGGCATTCGCACAACCGCCGAAGCGGGGCTTGATTTGCTCGTCGGCCCGTTCTGCAGCGCGGTCGGTTTTCTGCCGGGCCGCCGCCGCACCGAGGACGAATGGAAGCGTTGCGTCGACGGCCTGCAACAACTTGGACGTGTGTGTGATGAGTACAACGTCCGGCTCGCCGTCGAACCGCTCAATCGCTTCGAGACGTTTTTTCTAAACACGGCGGCCGATGCGAAGCGGCTGTGCGATGAAGTCGCGCACGCCCGCATCGGCATTCTCTACGACACCTTCCACGCCAACATCGAAGAGAAAAATCAGGCCGCCGCGATTGCTACGGCTGGCTCGCACATCTTTCATGTGCACACCTGCGAGAACGATCGCGGCATTCCCGGCAGCGGGCCGATCGATTGGCCGGGCGTGATCGGCGCGCTCAAGGGAATCGGCTATAGCGGGCCGCTGGTGATTGAGAGCTTCGGCCCGGGGATCAAGGAGATTGCCGCCGCGGCGTGCATTTGGCGCGATCTGGCGCCGTCGCCGGATGATATTCCGGTGCGGGGCGCGGCGAATTTGCGGCGGTTGCTTTAGCGCGGCTTGGGCTCGATCGACGCCGGCGCGTACGCCGCCAAATCCGGCGCGGCGGTTTTCACGCCACCCTTCGGGACGGCGAGCTTGGCGCTCCAAACGATCCCGTTCAGCGCGAACTGCCGGAAGTCGTCGTCCTTCCACGTTTTATAAAAGTGCGGCATCACGACCGCGAAGCCGCGGCCGCCGTCGGCGCGCTCGACCGACCATGCCACCACTTCGCTCTTCGGCGCTTCCGGCGGCAGCATCGCCGTCGCGAGCGCCGTGACGCCGGGCGCCATGCGGTTGCCATCCGGCCCGAAGTAGTTGTTGTAGTACGGCTCCTCGGGCAACGTGAACTCTTTCCAGCCGCGGCAGATCGAGTGCGATGAAGCGGACGGCGTAATCGTCACCGATGGGAACACGCGCGCCACGGACTTGTGATGCGCCGCGCCGCCGGTTGAAAAATAGCCGCCCATCCACCGCAGCAGCGGGTGATCGCCGCTGGGCGGCAGATCCTTCGCCTGCAAGCCGGTCGCGAAGTGAATGCAGACGATTCCGCACCCGTGTTTCATCATCGCATCGAGGTCTTTCATGATCCGGTCGCTCTCCGGCATACGCAGCGGCGGGAAGACATCGCCGATAAAGACGGCCGTAGCCACGCTGGCAAGATCGGATGGCCACGCGGTGACGACTTCGGCGGCCACGCCCGAGACGTTTTTCATGCGTTCCAGGCAATCCTTCATCAGCCGCGCGCCCGCCGCGACCTCATGCGTTCCCGGCGGATGCTTCGACGGACCTTCGACGATCAGGACGCGCGACGGTTTCGCGGCCGCCGCGACTGCGGCGGTCGAGAGGAAGGCTCGGCGGTTCATACGTCTACGTTACCAGTTCGTAAACGATCCATCCGGCCGGCGCAGCAGCGGCGTCAACGTATACCGCTCCTTGTAATCCCCAATCAACTGGAGCTTCGACGTGTCGACTTCCACGCCCAGTCCCGGCCGCTCGTTCGGCCACAGCTTGCCGTTCTTGAAGTCGTAACTCTGATTCAAGTACGGCCACGTCCGCGTGCCGCCCATGACGAGCTCCATCAACACAGGCCCGGAAAATACAGTCGAGCAATGCACCATCGCCGCTTCCGAAATCGGCCCGGTGAAGTGCGGCACCAAGCCGACATAATGTGTCTCGCACATCGCCGCGATCTTCTGAAACTCGGTGATGCCGCCGACGTTCGGAATCGTCGCGCGCGCGTAGTCGGTCAGATGATTCTCGATCAACTCGTTCCACTCCCACTTCGGGCCGAACTGCTCGCCGACCGCGATCGGCACCTTCACCTGATTCCGCAGTGTGCGGTAGATGCCCGGGTTCTCGCTGCGCACCAGATCTTCGACAAAGTATGGCTTCAGTGGTTCGATCTTGTTGGCGAGATTCACAGCGTCCGGCATGTCGAGTTCGGTGTGGAAGTCGATACACCATCCGCCGTCGCGGCCGACGCCTTCGCGCACTTGCTTGCAGTGTTCGTAGGTGCGGTTGACGTTCTCGAAACGGTCGTGGACCGGCCCGCGGCCGTCGGTCGAAATCCGGTACGCGCGGAACCCCGCCTCGACGCACGCCCGCGCCACTTCGGCCGGCGTGCCCTTCGCCGGAAAGCCCGTCGAATAACACTCCACATAGTCGCGCGACTGCCCGCCCAGCAGTTGATACACCGGCACGCCGAGCGCCTTGCCTTTCAAATCCCAAAGCGCCACATCCAGCGCCCCCAGCGCATGCGCTTTCTCGCGGCCGGCCGGGTAGAAGTACCCGCGCAACATGATCTGCCATAGGCGATCGGTGCGGAACGGGTCCTCGCCGATCAGCATCGACGCGCACTGTTCCATCGTGTCGCCCGACCCGCCCTCGCCGACTCCGATGAGGCCCGAATCGGTCTCGACCAGCACGACGTTGGTGCTCTGATTAAACAGCGGTTGCCGCGTATTTGGCCGCCCCGCGGCGTCGGTCGGCGTCTTGTAATAACGGATGCGGGTGATCTTGGTCTTCGGCAGTCCGGCGGCATCGGCGCGCTCGGCCAGCGAAGCTCCGCCCGTGGCGGCTAGCAGCGAATGAAGAAAGGCTCGGCGATTCATGATGGGGCCATCATAACAGGCGGGGTTACGGCCCGAAATTTCGAGCGGAAATATTGATGTCTTCCCATTCACTCATCGGGATCGGCATGCGCGGCGCCCTAGCGTCAAAGACCGCCCAGCCTGCGGCGCCGTACTCCAGCGCGACGGGATGAATGGTTCGCGGTGTCCGCGATTTTGCTTGCAGCCGTGTTATCGATGCGTTCCGGATGGCGTCGCGCAGTGCGCCAATCCGCGGATCGAGGACCACCTCCCTCGGCGCCTCGAAGCGGAAGCGGCGCTGCGCCTGGCGGATGCGTGAGCGTACGATTTCTGGCAGCGCCTCCACGAGCTTGTCGCACGCACGTTGTGCCGCCGGCTCCATACCGAGCTGCGCCAGCGAACTCTTCGGCAACGCGAGGAAAACGCCGAACGCCTCCGCCTCTTCGGCGTCTAGCCCGAATAGACTGGAGCGATACCGAAATGCCAACTCGACGCCGCCCGAGTTTCCCCGATGCACGACAACCGGCAAGCCCGCTTCGGTCAATGCGTCGATATCCCGCAGCACCGTGCGCCGCGCGACTTCCAACTCCTCGGCCAGTTGAAGAGTAGTGGTGCGGCCCCGGTTCTGCAGGACCAACAAGATTCGGAGCAGGCGTGCGGCGCGCATCGGATTAATTTCAAATATGACAGTAAGTGTCATATTAGCAGGACCCATAATGGAATCCATGCACACCGTCACCTACGGCTCGGGAACGCCCGACGATCCCTAGAAGCTCAAGACGCCGTCCCAATCGTCCGAGTACCTGGCTTGGCGCGACGAGAGCGAAAAACCGGCAAGGTTGGTTGTGCAGGTGGGGACTACCAAACTCTCCTACCACCTGCGCTGCATCGACGACTTGCATGCGATGCTCTCCAAGCACAAGGAGTGGATGTTGCTTGGCACGGCCGACGAGGGCAAGCCTACCGCCGACGGGACCGTCGAGGCTTGGGCGCGAAGCGCTTCAAATCCGGTGGGCGGTTATTACGGCCTTCGAAAGGGCTACCGCGGACGTTTCGCCAACTATGTTCCGCCGGTGTTGGAACTGCTCGGGTTGGCGGAAGTCGAACACGCCGCGCGCAATAACCGGATGCGGGCCATTGCGAAGTAGCTCGCCGCGCCGCAGACTACAAAATTCTTCGACACCAACAAGCGCCGGCGGGAACTTCTTGCGGACCCTACGCCAGTATCCCCTGAATCGGCCCGGTCCCCTCTTCGATCATATGCAGCGGACGCCCGTTCACCACTACGCTCATCCGCTTGTAATCCAAGCCCATCTGCTTCAGGATTGTCGCGTGCAAATCGGTGACGTACTGCCGGTTCTCCACCGCTTTGTAGCCGATCTCGTCGGTCGCGCCGTAAACCACGCCGCCCTTCACGCCGCCGCCGGCCAGCCAGCAGGTGAATCCCTGCGGGTTGTGATCGCGGCCGACATTGTTCTGCGAATACGGCGTGCGCCCGAACTCGGTGGCCCACACAATCATCGTGCTGTCGAACATCCCGCGCTGTTTCAGGTCGCGAATCAGTCCCGCGATCGGCTTGTCGGTCTGCCGCGCCAACGGGCCGTGATCGGCCACGTCGTCGTGCGAATCCCACTTGCCGTTGCCGCCGCCCGCGCCGCCGTGGCACACCTGAATAAAGCGCACGCCGCGCTCGGCCAGCCGCCGAGCCAGCATCATCTGCCGCCCGAATTCGTCGGTCTCCGGTTCGCCGACGCCGTACATCTTCCGCACGTGCTCCGGTTCGTTGGCGAAGTTGACCAGCTCCGGTCCGGCCAGTTGCAGCGTGCCCGCGAGTTCATAACTCCGCACGCGCGCGGCGACTTCCGCGTCGATCGCGTGCTGCGCATGAAATTCGCGATTCAGCTTCGCCAGCGTCTCCATCTGCCGGTCGCGCTCGGCGCGTGTGATTCCTGGTTGCAGCTTCAAGTTGTCGAGCGGCGTCTCGCCCGCCTGAAACGGCGTCGCGCCCTCTTGCGCGCCTAGGTAGCCGCCGGTCAATTGCGCCGGCGCCGACGGCCGGCCCATGTTCACAAACGTCGGTAAATTCTTGTTCGCCGAACCGAGCGCATAACTTGCCCACGCGCCCATCGCCGGGTGATCGAACAGCCGGTTCCGATGGCTGGTCGACATCTCCCAACACGCCGGAAAATGGCCTACCTCGTGGCAGTACATCGACCGCACCATCGCGATATCGTCGATCACGCCGCCGATGTGCGGGAACCATTCGCAAACCGGCGTGCCCGACTTGCCGTACCGCGTCCAAACACGCGGACAATACAGCACCGGACGCAGCTGCGGCTTGCCGTTGTTGGAGTTGATCGTCTCCAACATCTTGCCGGCCCACTTGTTGTCCTTCGGGTCGAAGGTGTCCATCGCGCTCACGCCGCCGCACATGAACAGGAAGATCACCGATTTGACCTTCGGCTCGAAGTGCGGCCCTTGCCCCGCGCGCAAAAACTTCTCGTCTTCGGCCCACAAGCAACTGAGCGCCGCGCCCGACATCCCGAACGACATGCGGCGGAGGAAGGAGCGGCGAAGCACTGGATTATTGGCCGAGGCAATCATGGCAGAAAGATAAACTCGCTGAGGTTGAGCAGCATCCAGGCGAAGCCGGTGAGCTGTGCCGGTTCCGCGTTTTGCAGATAGCTGAGCGCCGCGTCCCGTTCGGCGGCCGATGGCGCACGGCCCAGCGCGAGCTTATAGCCGTAGTCGACCTTCGCCGCAGGGCTCGCGCCGCCCTCGCGGTACAACCGTTCGGCCAGATCGCGCGACGCCGTCTGCGGCAGCGCGCCGTTCATCATGTAGAGGACCTGCGGCGCCGTCACGCTGCGCTCGCGCCGCGCGCAAGGAACATGTCCGTCTTCGGCGTCGAAGGTCGCCAGGAACGACGGCATCATGTTCATCGATGCGTCCAAGCCGCGCCCCATGTAGATGCCGCGCCGGTTGTCGCGCCGGTCGTAATAGCCCGTCTTCGGCGCGCTCATCACGCGGCGTTCGTTGATGTCCTCGCCTCGGAACGACTGCCCGCCGATCGACCTGTCAAGCGTCCCCGCCGCCGCGAGCATCGCATCGCGGATCGTCTCGGCTTCCAGCCTGCGCACCGGGAATTTCCAGAGATGCTTGTTGCCCGGATCGATCGCTTCGTTCGCCGATCGCAACGCCACCGAACTCTGTTGATACAGCTCCGAGGTCACGATCAGCCGGTGCATCGCCTTCATGCTGTATTGGCGCGCCGTGAACTCGCTCGCCAGCCAGTCGAGCAGCTCCGGGTGCGACGGCATCTGCCCGGTACGGCCGAAGTCGCTCGGCGTCGTGACGATGCCTTCGCCGAAGTGCCACTGCCACAACCGGTTCACCGCCACGCGCGCGAACAGCGGATTTTCCGGCGCGGTCAGCCACGCGAGAAACGCCTGGCGCCCGTCGCCCTTGATCGCCAGATCCTTCGGGGCGAATGGAAAACCGGGCTGCACCTCGTCGCCCTTCTTCGCGCGGTCGCCGCCGATGTAGATGTGATTCTTCCGCGCGGCCCGCTCGCTGTCGGCACGCACACTCCAAAACGCGGCCAGCGTCGGCGGCTCGCGCCGCAGCTCGGTCTGGCCCCTGCGAATCCACTCGTAGCGGATGGTTTCGTCGGGCTTCATCACATCGCGAAACTTCCGTGCGTCCGGCGTGACCACGGTTTCATACTGCTTGACGATAGCCTGTTCGGCCGCGGTCCGCGACGCCGCGTCCTTGCGAAACACCGCGGCCACATCGGGCGGCAGAAACGTCATCCGCTCCTCGAAAATCTGCTTTTCGTAGGGCCGCGTGATGACATCCATCCGCGCCTGAATCGCGGCCTGATCGGCGCGCCACTTGGCCAGTACGTCTTCGTGGCGCAGTATCTCTTCGGCCGTCGCCAAATTGCGTTTGTCCGGCAGCAGCGGGTCGAACAGCGCCTTCATCGCATAATAATCGCGCTGCGAGATCGGGTCGTACATGTGGTCATGGCACTTGGCGCAGCCCGTGGTCATCGCCATGAAAGCGGAGGATACGTTTTCGACCGCCGCGAACGCCACGGCCTCGGTGGGATCGGTGTCTGAGTACGCCGCGCGCGAAAGGAAACCGGTCGCGAAGAAGTCGTCGGCGCGTCCGGAGAGATCGCCCGCGATGTGCGCGCGCGTGAATTGATCGAACGGCAGATCGCGGTTCAACGCGCCGATCACCCAGTCGCGCCAGTGATGAACGCCGCGCTCGGCGAGCATGCCTCCATCGACATCCGCATACCCCAAAACATCCAGCCAGTGCCGCGCGTAGCGGACCCCGTGCTGCGGATCGGCCAACAGTTTGTCGACGACTTTCGTATAGGCATCCGGCGAGCGGTCCGCGAGAAACGCGTCCACCTCCGCCGGCGTTGGCGGCAGTCCGGTCAGATCGAGATGAACGCGGCGCAGCAGCGTGTTCTTATCCGCGCGGCCCGCCGCACGCAGACCTTTTTGTACGTGCTTCCGCGCCATCAGCACATCGATCGGATTCCGGCCCTCGGCCTGAATCTCCGGACGCGCCACCGGACGCAAGGACCAAAGCGGCGCCTTCGGCTCGCTCATCGCGAGCGCCCCGACAAGCAGCGCCAGCGGCGCCATGCGCTTCGGACTCATACGCTAAGAGTTTACATCATTACGGCAACGAATACGCGATCAACTCGCCGCCGCCTTCGTCGCCCGTGGTCGTAACCGCCAGCACGATGTACTGCTTGCCCTGATACAGATACGTCATCGGCGAGCCCGTCTGCCTCCCGGGCAGCTTCATTTCGCCGGGAATGTCGTCGCCGGTCGCTTTGTCATACGCGCGCAGCAACGCAATCGGCTCGCCCTTCGCGTTGCTATGCACTCCGCCTTCGCCGGCGATTACCAGCGTCTTGGTCGTCAGCGCGCCGATAAACGTCCGCCCCGGCTGGCCGAGCCGCGGAAGGGTCAGCCCTTTCAGCGCCGGATTGTCCCGGATGTCGTCCGGCGTCGACGAATGTGTCTTCTGCCAAAGGATCTTGCCCGAATTCATGTCGTACGCCGTGACCCGATCGTATGGCGGTTTGGTCAGCGGTAGGCCATGCACCGTGGGGCCCAGGAAAAAGCGCGCGGGCCGCTTCCGCCGGGTTGTGCCGCCGGGGCCGCGCCTGGCGGACGCAGTGTTCCCGCGGTATTCGCCGGACCGGCGCTGGACAACTCGTTCGGCACATTGCGCAAACTGTACAACGTCGTGTGCGAGTGGATGTAGAGCCGGTTTGTTTCAGGATCGAAAGATCCGCCCGGCCAGTTCGCCCCGCCCACATCCATCGGCAGCATCAACGTGCCCAACGGCCCATCGGGCCGGGCCAATGCGGGCGGCGTTAATATCGGGGCGATCTTATACTTCTTCACCAACTCCACGGCCTCGCTTCGCAGTGCGGGCGTAAAGTCGATCAGGTCGTCGATGGCGACGCCCTGCCGGTCGAACGCCGGCGGCCACGGTGGGGAACGGCTGCGTCGGACTGGTCTTTTCTCCGGGCACGTCCGATTATGGCGCCGGGCGCTCTTCGATCGGCCAGATCGGTTCGCCCGTCGCGCGGTTCAGCACGAACAAAAACGCCGACTTCGCCGGCTGCGCCGGCGCCTTGATCTTGCGGCCATCGCGCACCATGTCGAACAGCACCGGCGCGCACGGCAGGTCCCAATCCCACAAGCCACGGTGGATGGTCTGATGGTGCCACTTCTGCTTGCCCGTCTTGACGTCCAACGCCACCAGACTCTCCGAGAACAGATGGTCGCCCGGCCGGTTGACGCCGTAGTAGTCGGCGGCAGGCATTTCGGTTGGCACGTAAACCAGACCCAACTCCGGGTCCGCGCTCATCTGCGCCCACGCGCCGAGATTTCCATTGCGCTCGGCCGAGCCCTCCAGCCAGGATTCATAGCCGGCTTCACCCTTGCGCGACAGCGTATGAAAGATCCACGCGCGCTTTCCGGTCTTGATGTCGTAGGCGCGCACGTAACCGATCGCATCGGGAGAGCTCTGCGGACTTCCGGCGGCGGCGTGCACCGCGCCCACCACGATCAAATCGCCGGCAACCAGCGGCGTTGCGTTCAGCCCGATCATCCGGTAGCCGGGCGTTACGAAAATGATGCGGCGATCGGCGCCGTCGGCGCTTGCCCAGTACGACAATCCCCGGCCCGCGCCTCTGCGACGAGCGAACTGCCCGCGCTCGCCCTCATCGAGCTGATACATCCACAGCATCTGGCCGGTGCCGGGGTTCAGCGCCACCACCGAGCGCGCCGAACCCGCCGTGGTGTAGAGCACGCCGTCGACCACCAGCGGCGTGGCCGAATACAGCCGGTCCGGAATCGGTCCGAGATTATTTGACTTCAGCCGCCAGGCCACCCGCAGCTGGGCGAAGTTGTCTTTGTGGATCTGATCGAGCGGCGAGTAGCGCGTGCTGGCCAAATCGGCGCCGTAGGTTGTCCAGGATGTATTGGCGCCGCCTCGCGCCGCGGGGCCGCCGAGCGGTAGATTCAGCGCGACGCTGCCCGGCTTCACGTCGTTCATCCTGAGGAGGTAGCTGACCAGATCGGTGACTTCAGCGCTCGACAACGAGCGCGGCGCGGCCGGCGGCATCGTGATGCGGATGCGATTGGCGAGGCTCAGCAATGGCTGCCGGTTCCAGTTCGCGGTGAAGCCGGAGCCGGTCAACGCCGGCGCCATCTCGACTCCCTGCAGGACGTCGCCATGACAGCTCGCACACTTCGCGGCATAGACGCGCTCGCCCCGCGCGCCTTGTTCGGCCGCGAAGGCGCCTTCGCGGAACGTTGGCGTCGGCTGGGCATGCAGGCTGGGGAAAACAACTAAGGCGAGACAAACTGCAAACGCGCGCATCAAACGGATTCGGTGCTCCTAACCGCTGTCGGGCCAGTATTTCGTTGCGGGAATGGCCGGTCTTTCGTTTGCGGCTGATTGCAAGCGGAGGTTCCGCGATGCGGGAGGTTGCGGGGCTGGGTGTGCGTGGGAGGACTGTCTTTACTGGTCGCGGAATGCTTTTTCTGGGTCGATGTCGCTGTACTCCTGCAGCCCGACTCCGATGTGAATCGGCAGCAGTCCCGGCTTAGGCTGTCCAGCGGTAGATACACGTTTGCGGGTCGGGACACCGCAGACCCCGCCGGTTAGCATCATGGCGTGCGCGGCACTGCCGGTCGGCAACCGGACGGAGGAAGTGTTGTTTTCAAATAGGGCCTGCGTCGCATCGGCAAGTAGTACGATCGCGAACCGGTTCACAAGCTTCTCTCTAGCGAACTCGGCGCTACTGGCTATCGAAGGCGATAGCTCGCTTGGAGTCGGCTCGTGTAGAGCCGTTTCTCCCAAACTCCGCTCCACTCGTCAATTGACTGTTCTGGGACAATACAACAAACATCTCGGTCGAGCGGTGAGATCCTTGGGCGGATCAATGCCCGCTGGACACGCCAAATTAGGACCGCATGGCGCCTTCAGCCAACCTTTTTCAGTTCGTCGCGCTCGCCGACGATTTGGGCGTACATGGCGTCTGGAGCCAGATCGATCTCGCCTGGCCACGCCACCGCACCGTAGTCGATAAAGGCCTGCGCGAAAAATTGCTCATCCCGCAGGGGCGCAAGGACGCCAGTCAATTCTTCCGGTCGCAATTGCACGCGTCCCTCCACCCCGTCCTGAAACCGGACGAAAAGGCGGTGGTGGGGTTCGGGTTTGACTTCGACAACGCTCCACTTCATTAGGTATGGGCTCCATTCATCCCAGTGGCTCAATCCTCGCAGGCACCCTGTTTTCGCGGCACAATCGCCAATCTTCCATGAGTTCCTCTCTATGCATCATCGCCCACTCTCGCACCAGATGGAAGGCCCGGGTGGGCAATTCGCCTTCGATGATCTCGAGGGTCTCGATGTCGACCGTTGCTTCGAACTCGCCGTAACGCACGTGAAAATGAGGAGGAGGGTGGTCGTTATAAAACATGCGGACCAAGATCCCGTAGAAGGCGCTGATTGTTGGCATTTCGTCGCGGCGACGCAATCACATGTTACTCCACTTGGTCCGCATGCTTCCAGATGTTCCGCGCCCAGCGGGGAGTCATTTCGTAGAATGACATTGCAATGAGAGATCGGAACGAACTGATTACCTTCGATGCCACGGTCGAAAGAATCGCCCCCGAAGTGCCCCGTTTTGTCGTGTATCCTGGCCAGGCATGGGACGAGACTGGAACGTTCATTGTAGATGTATCGATTAACGGAACACCTATCGGTCTACGCAGTTTGATCCCATGGAAGGAACGCGGATGGCACTTCGGACTCTCTGAACCAATGTGCCGCATGGTAGGCATTGAAACCGGGGATCCGGTACGCGTTGCAATGCGCGCTCCTATGGATGCTCGACCGGACGAGTTGAAGGAAGTGCTGAAGAACAACTCCGAAGCGCGAGAATCCTGGGACCGATTGTCATCAGGAGAGCGGCGCGATTTTGTGTTGTTCGTTGCGTCCGCCAAAAAGCCCGAGACTCGCATGAGGCGGGCGCGGCGGCTCCTGTGCACTTGAACATAGGGATCCTCTAATCAGGCACTGCTACCCGGTTCGAATCCATGATCGCGAGCCACTTCGCAAGACTGTACGCCACTAATGAGTGCACTCCCCGCCTCTGAAGCCATCTGAATCTCTCACCCGGGTCTGGATTCCGTAAACTCCGTGATGAGAATGTCGAGAACCTGCCTTCGAAGTTCAGGTATGTCGCCGGTGGAGGCATCCCATAGGATCTGCCAATCCAGATCGAAGTAGGCATGAACGATCCTGTGGCGTACAGCGATGATCTGCCGCCACGGCACCTGCGGCCAGCGCTCTCTCAATTCGTTGGACAGGCGGCTGATCGCCTATCCGATCACAGTCAAGTGGTGCAGCACGGCCGCCGTCAGCACCTCGTCATGAAGGAAAGTGTCTTCGGACGTTGAGGCAGCAATGGCTTCAATTTTCCGGCAAGCCGAAAGTATGTCCTTTAGGAACGAATCCTCATGCCGCATAGATGACGCGGGCATCTTTGACGTGCCTCTTTCTTGAGACCCAACACCGCTTCAGTCGCGGCTGGTCATGGGAATTGTAATATACATTCTCTAGCCGTGTCCCGTCACAATGGATCGAAGAGAGAATGTGACCCGCCCCCAGGATATGTAGATGGCTCCGCGCTGACGGCGAATTCTTCCAACCCTCCGTGCGGCCGAGGCTGGACCGTCATAGTGAGTAGTATGGCGACGGTGAAGCTCACGATCACCCTGCCGGACAGCCAGATCAAGGAAATCCGCAAGCGCGTAGCGGTTCGTGAATCGACCAGTGTCTTCGGGAAACAGGATAGCCGCTGACGGCCAAAGAGCGTGCGTGGTCTGGGAAGATGCTTTCGCCCCAAAAGCGGCGGGTCAACAAGAATACGCCCGGGAAAGCTGCTTGACGGGGAGCGGCCTTATCGCGCTCGATCGAAACGATCGACGAGTTCTTTCGATCGTGCGGCTGGCCTCAGAAATCGCCAACGCGCATGTCGTGATATGCGCGCGAAAGGTGGACCATGCACTGATCACAAGCGATCCGCTCGATTTGAGGCGGCTCGAACCCATCGACTCGTTTATGATCGGACTATGATCGCTCAACGTCTTCTGCTCGGCATCATTTCGTTTTGCGCCTTCGCGCAGGACCCCCGTGGAACAATTCTTGGCCGGGTGCTCGACGCCTCCGGCAGCGCCATTCCGAAGGCCACGGTCAAGGTGGTGAACGAGGCCACCGGACTGACCAATGCCTCGATCTCTAACGAAAGCGGCGACTACCGCGCTCCCTACCTCAACCCGGGCTCCTACCGTGTCGAGGCGGAAGTCCAGGGCTTTACCCGGCTTGTGCGTCCGGGCGTTCAAGTGCGCACGACCGAAATCGTGACGCTCGATCTGGAAATGAAAGTGGGCCAAGTCTCCGATTCCGTGGAAGTAAAGGCCGAGACGCCTTTGCTCAACGCGGCGGATGTTTCGCTCGGCCAGGTGATCGACCAGCGGCGAATCGAAGAACTGCCCTTGTTTGCCGGTAACGCGATGGACCTGGTTCACCTGGCGCCCGGCACTGTCAACGGCACCAATCTCCGTCTCCGGAAGGCGCCGTTCAACGCCGCGCCCAGCCAATTCGGCACCAACGGCACGGGCAACAACAACAACGACTTCACGATCGACGGCGTCGTCAACGTCTATTCGGACGGCACCGCGCCGCGCGTTGCGTTTTCGCCGCCGCAGACGGCAATCGCGGAGTTCAAGGTGCAGACCAGCGCTTTTGACGCCTCGGCCGGTTTCTCGCTCGGCTCCAACGTGAACGTGACCACCAAGTAAGGCACCAACGAGTTGCACGGGGAGTTGCACCACTGGCTGCGGCATTCCAAACTCGACGCGCCGACCATCTTCCAAAATCGCGCCGGACAGAAGCTGGCGCTCTACCAGGACAATCGCTTCGGCGGTTCGGCCGGCGCGCCGCTCTCCATACCCGGCCTCTACTCCGGCAAGAACCGGACGTTTTGGTTCTACGCCTTCGAGGCCAATCTCTTCGGCGATCCCAACGTCGGCAGCCAGATTTCTACCGTTCCCACCGCGGAGGTGCGCCGGGGCGACCTTTCCCCGCTGCTTCGTTTGAACGCCAATAACCAGGTCTACGATCCCCGCTCTACCGTCGCCGTCGCCGGCGGGCGGTTCCAGCGCCAGCCAATCCCGGGAAACATCATCCCCGCCTCCCGGCTCGACCCCGTGGCGCAGCGGCTGCTTCAGGCGTGGCCTTCACCGAATCAGACCGGCACGTCCGACTTTCGAAACAACTTCTTCCTCTCGGGCAAGGCGCTGGAAACCTACTGGACCAACATTGGCCGCGTCGATCACGCTTTTTCGGAAAACCATCGCATTTTCGTCCGCATGCATCGCGACTACTGGCAAGAGGACAAGAATCGTTTCTTCGGCCCGGACAACATTACCGGCATCATTCTGAACCGCATCAACCGCGGCGCCGCTTTCGACGATGTGTATGTCATTAGCCCGTCGCTACTTCTCAATTTCCGGTACGGCCTGACGCAGCAGGAATTTCCGGAACGGCGCGTCTCCCGGGGATTCGATCTTGCCAGTCTCGGCTTTTCGTCGAACCTCGTGAACTCGATCGACAAGTCCGTAGCCGCGTTTCCCCGTTTGATCGTCGCACCGTTCTCGACGGTTTCCAATTGGGAGTCTGGTGACGGCGTCACCGCGTCAATTATCCACAATTTGAATTCCACGTTGACATGGAACAAGGCCACCCACACGGTACGCTTCGGGTTCGATTGGCGCAACCTCCGTGAGAACCGCAACCGTTTTCCAACCAGCGCCTCGCCGGACCTCGCTTTCAACTCCGCGTTTACCCGGGGCCCGCTCGACACGTCGGCCCCGCCGCAGGTGGGAGGCGAAATCGCGGCGTTCCTGCTGGGCATTCCGGGCGGCAATATGGCCGTCAACGCCAGTTACGCCGAGCGCAACTCGATCTACGGCTTTTACGTGCAGGACGACTACAAGTTGTCGAAGAAGCTCACGCTCAATCTCGGATTGCGGTATGAGGTGGAGTCCGCGACGACGGAGCGGTACAACCGCGCCGTCCGGAATTTTGATCAGACAACGCCCAACCCGATCGACGCGCAGGCGCGGGCGCAGTACGCGCAGTCGCCGATTCCCGAACTGCCGGCGAGTCAGTTCCGCGCGCTTGGCGGACTGACCTTCGTCAACGCGGGCGGCAACCCGCGCGGATATTGGCAGACGGCGAAGGGCAACCTGATGCCGCGTTTCGGTCTTGCCTATCAGCTCGACACCAAGACGGTGCTCCGTGCGGGGTACGGCTTCTACACCGCGCCGCTGGGCACCCTGTACACAAACACGGAGCCGGCTGGGTTCTCCCTCGCCACGCCGATTCAGGCGACCCTCGACAACGGACTCACCTACATCGCCACGCTGGCCAACCCCCTGCCCTCCGGCCTCACCCAGCCGGCCGGGCCGGCCGGTGGCCTGCTGACCAACATCGGTCAGAGCGTCAACGGTTTCCCGCTGCGCCGCAAGAATCCCTACGCGCAGCGCTGGAGCTTCGGCCTACAACGGACGCTGGCCGGCGGATTCCTGCTGGAAGCGTCGTATGTCGGCAACCGCTCCACCCGGCTGAACGTCTTGCGCAACATGAACTTCACGCCGGCGCAATATCTTTCCACCAGCGCGACGCGCGACCAGGCCGCGATTAATTTTCTGGGGCAAAACTTCCCGAATCCGCTGCGGGGCACGAACCCGATTTTCGGCGTGAACACCACGCGTGGCAGCCTGCTGCGCCCGTTCCCCCAGTTCGGCAACGTAAACATCTACGAACCGATCGGCTACGCCTGGTATCACTCGCTGCAAATGCGTTTGGAGAAGCGCCTGTCGAAGGGATTCACGACGCAGCTTTCCTATACGTGGTCCAAGAACATGGAGGCCGTCGAGATGTTGAACGACCAGGACATCACGCCGTCGGAGGTGATCTCGGGACTGGACCGGACGAACCGCCTTACGAGCTCCGGGATCTGGGAGCTGCCGTTCGGCAAGGGCCGGCGCTGGAGTTCGAACTCACACGTCGCGCTGCGCGCCATCATGGGCGGCTGGCAGTTGAACGGTGCAATGCAGTATCAATCGGGTTCGCCGCTGGGCTTCGGCAACGTGATCTTCAACGGGGATCTGGGCAACGTGGTGCGCCCGCGCGGGGAGAGAAGCGTTGACGGCTGGTTCAACCTGAATGCCGGTTTTGAGCGCAACAACGCCTTGCAGCTTGGGGGCAATCTCCGCCGGTTCCCGATTCGCTTCTCCGGCATCCGGGGCCCGATTCAGGCGCGTTGGGACTTCGGGTTGATCCGCAACTTCGCGTTCAACGACAAATGGCGGCTGCAGTTCCGGGCCGAGACGTTTAATGCGGCGAACTTCGCGAATCTGGCGGGTCCGAACACAGGCGTTACATCCGGCGCGTTCGGCACGATCACGGGCCAGGATCCGCCTCGGTCGTGGCAGGGCGCGTTGAAATTGACGTTTTGATTTTTCGGGTGCGATTTTCCCCGTTTTCAGCAGCCTTCCGGTACCAGTAGACTGCCCGATCCGAATCCTTCGGCACACCGTCGCATTCGTAGTAGATGTGACCAAGGGTTCCCGGTGCGCGAGTCCCTCAATCCATAATTGGCCGATCCCGCCAATACAAGACTCGATAACCATAGGCAGATTAATTGCGCTAATACTGTAAAAACAATCTTGACAATAATTTGAAAGCAGATATCCTATATCTGTGCCACGGCGCCCGCCGTCCACGCCCCCGTGAGTCCACTCCGGCACACCAGCAGCCCAGGAGCCACTCACATGCCCTACGAAATCGGCCGAAACGCCATCGTCCACCCGGACGTTATCGACGCCTTCCAGATCAAGAAAAACGACTTGGAAGAGTCGATTAAACCTGCCAATCTGATCGAAAAAATCTTCACGAACCAGCTCCTCCACGCCGCCTGGATCTCTAACGCGTACGCATGAACGCCGACTCCATCGACGCCGAGCACGCCCTCAACACCGCCACCAACCGGGCCACCCGCAACTTCAAACGCGCCCTCGCCGAACTCCGCCTCATCCAATCCGCCCGCGCCAATCGCGTCCACCCCGCGCAACCCATCTTATCCGATCGCTCGGCCCTCCCCAAGGGCGCGCGCCCGATCAAGGTCCAGGAGTAACCCCATGGCATCCGCCCTTCAAATCGTCGCCAACAAGGCCAACGCGCTTCTCTCCACCGGCCCCAAAACCCCCGAGGGCAAGGCCAAGTCCGCGCGCAACAACACCCGCCACGGCCTCACTTTCGGCTTTCTCTACGTCGAGCCTGCGGAGGAAGACGCATTTTGCGAATTCGAAGCCAATCTCCGGGAAGAACTCAACCCCGAAGGTCCCATTGAAGAGGAGGCTTTCCTCCAATTCCGCGACGCCGCCTGGCGCCTGGAGAAAATCTACGCCCTTCTCAATGAACTCCACATCGACGACGTCGACCCCCTCGTTAACCCCGAAGTCGCCGCCCAATTCACCCAGCTTAACCGCTACCGCGCCGCCGCCGAAATGCAGCTCTACCGTTCGATCAAGCTCTTGCGCCAGCTGCACAACGACCGGATTTTCCGCCAAGTGCACCTGCGCGAAGGTGAAGCCGAAGATCTCCCCGCTCTCGTCACCCCCAGGACCATTCTCTCCCGGCCTTTCGTCGTACCCGTTTTCGCGAATTCGAAGCCAATCGATGCCGCTTGCGTAGCTGCCTCTCCTCCGGTACGCTAGTAACACTTGAACGTGGCTTAATCGCCGCCTTGTGAAAGGGGTTTATGAAAGCAGTCTCACTCGCACTCTGCCTGTCGGCGGCCGTGTTCGGGCAAGAGTTCCGCGCAACGATTTCCGGCCGCGTGCTCGATTCGAGCGGCGCCGCCGTAGCCGGCGCGAAAGTTTCGGCCACCAACACCAACACCGGCGAAGTCTCCAACGCCACCACCGAAACGTCGGGCGCCTACACCGTACCCTTCCTCCGCCCCGGTGGCTACACCGTCCGCGTATCGGCGTCTGGTTTCAAGACTTTTGTCCGTGAAAATATTACACTGCTCGTCGGCCAGATCGCCGGTATCGAAGTGGTGCTCGAAGTCGGTGCGCTGACCGAGAACATCACCGTCACCGCCGAGTCGGCCCTGCTCGAAACGCAGACCGCCAGCCGCGGCGGCGTTGTCGACACCAAACAGGTCGCCGATCTCCCGCTGAATGCCCGCAACCCCTTCATGCTCGGCACCATGATGTCCGGCGTTACCTTCCGCGGCGCCGCCATCTGGCAGCGGCCTTTCGACAACGGCGCCATCGCGCAGTGGTCGGTCAACGGCTCGCAACAGTCACAGAATGAGTTCCTGCTCGACGGCGCTCCCAACAACGCGCAGATGGGCGGCAACAATATCGCCTACGTTCCCATCGTCGACGCCGTGCAGGAGTTTAGCGTCCAGTCGAACTCCTACGATGCGCAGTAGGGCAAAACCGGCGGCGGCGTCTTCAACGTCGTCATCAAGTCGGGCGGCAAGGAGCATCATGGCGTGGTGTACGAATTCATGCGCCGCAAGGCTCTCGACGCCAACACATTCCAGGCCAATTCCATCGGCGCGCCGCGCGCCGACCACGTCCTTGACCAATACGGATTCCAATTCGACGGCCCCGTCACCATTCCGAAACTATTGAAAAAAGACAGCGCCGTTAAACTCTTCTATCTGGGCAGCTTCGAAAACTATCGCGAAAAGACCCCCGGACCGCTCCGCAACTCCTACGCCGAACCCGAAATGCGCACCGGTGACTTCTCTCGCCTCACCAATCCCGCCGGCGCGCCTGTCACCATCTTCGACCCCATCGGCGCGGTCTTCGACGCGAACCAGAATCCGGTCCGCACCGCTTTCCCTGGCAACAGAATTCCCGCCAGCCGCATCGTGCCCTTCGCCCGAAACTTGATCAATTTCATGCCCGCGCCCAACGCCGTTACCCCCGGCGTCGGTTACGCGCGCCAGAACTTCCTAACGCCGAACTACTTCGCCAAGGACAAATACTACAACCTGATCCTCAAGTTCGATTGGAACTTCGGCGACAAACATCGCGCCTTCGTTCGCCACGGCTCCAACGACCGCACCGAAGACCGCGCCGTCAACGGTATCGACAACAAAGTCGGCACCAACGGTCAGCAGCCGTTCCAACGCATCAACGACGCCTATGTCGTCGACTGGGTTTCGACCCTCAGCCCGACGCTGATTTTCAACATTCGTGGCTCCTACGCCCGGTTCATCGAAAAAGGATTTGGCCGTGCCAATGAGAACTTCGACCTTACCAGCCTCGGGCTTCCCGCCTCCCTGGTGAACGCACTTCCTTCGCCCCGCTTCTTCGGCCAATGGGACATCGGCGGCTACAGCACCCTCGGCCGGTATCAGTCGATCAACATCACCAATACCTATGCCATGGCCTCCTCGATCACCAAGATCGCGGGTACCCACACCATGAAAATGGGCGTCGACCTTCGACGTACCCACTACATCCTCCAGAACAGCGGCAGCATCATGCAGCTTGGCTTCAACAACGACTGGACGCGCCGCGACTGGCGACAAGGCGACGCCGTTTCCGGCGACGGCTTTGCCTCCTTCCTGCTCGGCCTGCCGACGGGCGGTACGTCGAACTTCCCGCTTTATCCGTTCTTCCGCCAGTGGTACTTCGCCCCCTACTTCCAGGACGACTGGAAGGTCAGCCGCAAGTTGACCCTGAACCTCGGCCTCCGCTGGGACGCCAACATGGCGCCCGACGAGAAGTGGAACCGCCTCAACCGTGGCTTCGACCAGAACGCCACCAGTCCCATCGCGGCGTTGATTCCGAACAGTTTCAAACAGGCCAATCCGGCGCTCGCAAACCTCAAAGGCGGCTTGCAGTTTGCTGGAGTCAACGGCGTCGACAACAATGCCGCCAACTGCTACAAAAACACGTGGCAACCCCGCGCGGGCTTTGCGTACCAGTTGTCCAACAGGCTCGTGATGCGCGGCGGCTGGGGACTCTACTTCACTAATCCCAACAACGATTTCTTGCAGACCACCGGCTTCTCGACATCGACGCCCCTGGTCAACTCGCTTGACGGCGGTCGCACGCCGATCCAGGGTCTCACCTCGAACCCCTTCCCCGGTGGACTCATCAAGCCCGATGGCGCCTCGCAAGGCCTCAACACCTTCGTCGGCCGCAATTTCTCCTGGTACAACCCAAACTACAAGATTCCGCATGTGCATCAGTTTAGCTTCGGCTTCCAGTACCAGGTCACCCGCACCGGTACCATTGACGTCTCCTATGTCGGCAATCGCACGCGCAACCTCCAGACCAACAAGGACTCCAACCTGCCATCGCTCGATGTCCGCAGAACCTGCAACATTCTCGAAGGAGGCCGTCCCGCCACCTGCGACGCGCTGGTGCCGAACCCCTTCCAGGGTCTCGAACCGTTCCGCGGCCAAACGTTCTTCTCCGCGCCAACCATCTCGCGCTTCCAGTTGTCGCGTCCCTTCCCGCAGTTCAGCGGCAACCTCAATCAGGTCGGTCTGAACCAGGGCAAGCTCTGGTACAACTCGATGCAGATCAACTACAACCAACGCGTTGCCTCCGGTCTGAACGTCTTGGCCAACTACACCTTTTCCAAACAGATCGAACAATTCGGATTTAACGATCCCTACACCGACAATGTGCAACGATCTCTCTACTTCCTGGACCGGCCGCACGTTGCCAAGGCCACGATCATCTATGACCTTCCTTTCGGAAAGGGCAAGAAGTTCGCCGCCGGCGCTGGCCGCGTCGCCAACGGCTTCATCGGAGATTGGGAATTCACGACATTCTACACACACCAGTCCGGCGAGCCCGCGAATCTGCCGGGCAACGTTCTCATCCTGAAAGACCCGCGGGTTAAGAATGTCGACTGGAAGGCCCATCAGGTCCGGGGTTGGTCGCCCTGTGTCCTTCGTATGACCAACGATGGCGTCGTCGCGCCCCAACCCTTCTCCATCCAGCAGGGCTGTGGCACGAATCACGCCGACTACTCGTGGATGTTCCTCCCCAACTATGCGCCCAACGTGAATCCTCTGCGTTCGGGTCAAATCCGCATGCATCGGGCCTTCACTATGGACACCTCGCTCATCAAGCGCATCCGCTTTACGGAGCGTCAGGTCGCCCAGATCGGATTCGAAGCCTTCAACATCATGAACCACAACTACTATGGCCGTGAGCGCTTCAATACCGATCCCAACAGCCCCAACTTCGGAACCTTGTTCCCAAATCAGGCTTCCACGCAGAACAGCTTCCCGCGGCAATTGCAGATCCGCCTGAAGTACAACTGGTAACAACCATCGCTCAATTGGGCCGTTCCACGCGGATCGCATGATCCGCCGGAACGGCCCTTTTTGTTGCCGTTTTCCCATCCGGCCAGCGGACCTTCAACTCCTCGATTTGCGCTTTCGAACCCAATCCGAAATGCACGCGCATCGGGTTGGTCGCCCCGAACCCCTCCGATCCCTTCACCTCTCGGTACTGCCCGTCCGCCGTCACCTGCGCGCCAACCGGCAGCCCGTCAATCGCAATCCAGTGATTGCCCCCGGCTGCCAGGTTCTCGTAAAACGCGTTGAAGGCGTGATCGCCCTGATAGTGCCCGCCCAGCTGCGCGTAGATATCCAAGTCCCCGTCGTTGTCGATGTCGATGAACGACACGCCATGCCCCTTATTCCCCGGTCGCGCGAACGGCGTCATCCGCGTCACGTCCTCGAACCCGCCCTTACCCGTGTTGAGGAACACGCGATTCGGCTCCAGCCGCGAGAGCTGCGGGTCACCCGTGCCGAAGTACAGGTCCAAGTGCCCGTCGTTATTGATGTCGGCGACGCCCGCGCCCATCACGCCCATCGGATAGAACAACCCCGCCTCCATCGTCACATCGGCGAACCTTCCGTCGCCCTTGTTCCGGAATAGCCGGGCGGAATCCGGATGCAGCCCCGCCGGCCGGTAGTCCGCGCGCAGCCCATCGACCACGGCTTCCCATGGCGCCAGACTCGTCGTCAGAATGTCCGGCAGCCCGTCGTTGTTGTAGTCGAAGAAGAAACAGACGAATCCGTTGTGCGGCGGTTGCACCACGCCCGCCGCCTTAGCCACTTCCGTGAACTTCCAGCCGCCCTCGTTGCGATAGAGCCGGTTCGGAGACCGGTCGAGCCCGTTGATCAGAATGTCGATATCGCCGTCGCGGTCGTAGTCGCCGAGCGCGATCCCGATCGCGCCCCACTCCGGCGGCTCGGCAATCCCGCTCGCCCGCGTCACGTCGGTGAATGTCCCGTTCCGATTGTTCCTATAAATCCGCGGCGTCGACCCGTCGCGCAGCACGCCATTGGCGATCACCAGATCGAGGAACCCGTCGTTGTCCAGATCGCCCCACAGCGACACAAACCCAGAGCCCCCATCTCCCGCGCCGCTCCTGGCCGTCACATCTTCGAACTTGCCGCCGATATTGCGGTACAGCCGGTTCGGCATCGGGCCGTTCCAGCCGTTCATCGAGATATACAGATCGGGGCGGCCGTCGTTGTCGTAGTCGACGAGGTTCAGGCTATAGCCGGGGGCACTTTCTCCAAGCCCACTTCGCGTGTGACCTCGGCGAACTTGCCGCCGTCGTTCCGATACACGGCCATGAAAGTTCCCGAACCCGCCAGGAACAGATCCTGATCGCCGTCGCCGTCGTAGTCGGCCCAGGAGCATGTGCCGTTCCCATCGAACCGGTTGACGCCAAGCTTCGGCGCGATGTCGACAAAGCCGAGCGCGCCCGAGCGCGCCTTCACCGGAAACAACACCGAGTCCGGCAGCTTCGGAGGCGTCTTTAACTCATCGAGCGCCACGCGCAGCAGCCACTTGTCGACCGGCGTTCCATCGGTCTGCGTCGCCTGATAGAACTGTGACGCCGCGTCTTCGAACTGGCCCATTCGATAGAACGCCGAACCGTACTCGCGCAGCACCTCGCGCCGTTGCGCGGAGCTCTTGGCGCGCGCCAGCGCCTGGCTGTAGAACTCAAGCGAGCCTTTGTGATCGCCCTTGCGGCCCAGGGCCTTCGCCATCAGGAACAGCGCCGCTCCCTCTTCCTCGGTGTACGGTGTGGCCGAGTTGATGACCTGTTCGATCAGCGGAATCGACCGGTCGATCCCGAGCGCCGGATCGTGCGGCACGCGGTGCTCGGAGTGCTCGGAGAAGCGGACCTCGCCGGTCATCCACTCGGTCAGGTTCAGAAGATAATCGTTGGCGAACGGCTGGAGCTTGACCACCCGTTGCGCCAGCGCGAACGCCTAGTTCGGATCGTAGTGCAGCAACTCGGCCCGCGCGTGCAGCACCGACTTGGCCTTGAGCGCGTAGACGTGATCCGGATTGCGCTTCAACGCCGCCGCCAGCGACTCGATGGCCAGATCCACGACCACGCGCGAACCGGTCAAATGGAACTCGGCCAGATGCGTACGCGCCAATTGAAACCAGCCTTCGGCGTCGCCGGGCCTTTCGCCCACATAGCGTTCGAGCAACGCGCGAGCCTCGGCCGTTTTTCCCGCCCGCAACAGTTTCGCGCCGTCCGGCGGTGTCTGCGCGGCGGCCGCGGTGGCTAGCAACAGGAGGAAGCGCACAAATCCATTTTGCCCTACCCGTCCGGTTCTGGTACTCTTTTACGAAGCGCAACGTCATGCCGGGAACAACCGAAACACTTCTGGACTCCAATCTAGAGAGCGTCGATAGCGCCGAAAACATGGCCGTCGACGCCGCGAAAACTCTTGGCATGGACGAGGATACCTGCATGGATCTTGGTCTCGCCGTCCGCGAGGCGATGGTTAATGCGGTCGGCCATGGCAACAAGTACAGCCCCGATAAAAAGGTCCGCTACATTCTCGACACGCGATCGGATTCGCTCCACATCACGATCTCCGATCAAGGCGAGGGCTTCGACCCGAACCGCGTGCCGGATCCGACGCAGGGTGAGAACCTGTTGCGCGGCGGCGGACGCGGCCTGTTGTTGATCCAAACCTTCGTGGATGAGTTCGAAGTCAGGAAGTCGGCCTCCGGCGGCGCGGAAGTCAAGATAGTGAAGTACGCAAATTAGCGATTGAGGAGAATACAAGAGTGAGCGCAACCATTACCACTCGGCAGGTTGGGGACGTAACCGTTATCGATGCGGCTGGCAAGATCACGTTGGGCGAAGGCGCGGCGATGCTGCGCGACCAGGTGAAGACGCTGCTCGCCGCGGGCAACAAGAAGATCCTCATTAACCTGGGCGAAGTCAACTACATCGATAGCTCCGGCATCGGCGAACTCGTTTCGAGCTTCACGACCGTCAGCAACCAGGGCGGCCAGTTGAAGCTGCTGAATCTAACCAAGCGCGTGCACGATCTGTTGCAGATCACCAAGCTGTATACGGTGTTCGAGATCCACGACGACGAGGCCAAAGCCGTCCGCAGCTTTTCCTAGAACCGGTTCCAACGAATGCCCCGCGCCTCGATCCGATCGAGTTGTGGGGCGCTCGTGCGTTTGGGCGTCCGTCTAACCCAGAATCTCTTTCAGGCGCTTGCGAAGATCCGGGCCGTAGAGCGGATCCGCTAGCGCGAATTCGACGAAGGTCTCGAAGTAGCTCGGGAAATTGCCGATATCGTAGCGTTTGTCCTCCGGGCGGAGTTTCAACGCGATCACCCGCTTGCCTTCTTCGCACAGCAGTTGGATGGCGTCGGTGAGTTGAATCTCCCCGCGCTTGTCCGGCTGGACTCGCCGGATCATATCGAAGATCAGCGGCGAGAACGCATAGCGCCCGGCGATGGCCCAACGGCTCGGCGCCTTCGCCGGGTTGGGCTTTTCGACGAGGCTCTTGATGCGCGCCCAGTCGCCCTCGCCTTCGCCGGGGTCGATAATGCCGTAGTGCCGCGTCTCTTCCAGCGGCACCTCTTCCGCCGCGATCACGCAGCTGGCCCGGTTGGCCTCGAATAGCTCGCTCATCCGAGACACGCACGGCGACGAACCGTGCATGCCGAGGATCGAATCGCCAAGCGCCACGATGAACGGCTGCTCGCCGGCGAAGTTCTCGCCGCACAGAATCGCGTCGCCCAACCCGCGCTGCACCCGCTGGCGGGTGTAGAAGATATGCGCGGCCATCTCTTCGTACTTGAGCTCGGCGAGCAGATCCTCCTTTCTGCCCTCGGTGAGAACGCGGGTCAACTCCGGGTCGGAATCGAAGTGGTTCTCGATCGAGGACTTGCTGCGGCCGGTCACGAAAAGGATGTTCTCGATCTGATTGGCGACAAGCTCCTCGGCAACGTATTGCACGATAGGCTTGCGAGCCACGGCCAGCATCTCTTTGGGCTGCGATTTGGTCGCGGGCAGAAGGCGTGTGCCATGGCCGGCGACAGGAACAATTGCGCTTCGGATCACCCTCTCAGGATACAGTGGAAGTGTGGAGTGGACCGCGTTGGACGACGCCTCAGGGCAACGGTTCGATCATTATTTGCAGGCGAAGCTGCCGCAGTTCAGCCGCTCGCGGCTGCAGGATTGGATCAAGGCCGGCAAGGCGACGGTGAACGGACGCCCGTCGCGGGTGTCGGCGACGCTGAAGGGCGGAGAGGCGATCGCCGTAGAACCGGCGGCCCCGCCGCCGCTGCGCGCCGAGGCCGAAGATATTCCCGTCGAAGTGCTGTATGAAGATCCGTCGGTGATCGCGATCGACAAACCCGCGGGTATGGTCGTGCACGCCGGCGCGGGTGTGCATAGCGGAACGCTGGTCAACGCGCTGTTGCATCGGTTCGTGGCGTTGTCCCATGCGGGCGGCGAAGACCGGCCGGGTATAGTTCACCGCATCGACAAGGAGACTTCGGGTGTTCTGATCGTCGCCCGCAATGACGCGGCGCATCGGAGCCTGGCCGCGCAGTTTCAATCCCGTGAAGTCGGCAAGACTTACATCGCGCTGGTGCAGGGTGTGATGCGGGACGAGTCGGGGCACGTCGATAAGCCGATCACCCGCGATCCGGTCCGCCGCACGCGCATGACTTGCCGGCTGGAGACGGGGCGCGCGGCGTATACCGAGTGGCGCGTCAAACGGCGTTACGCCAAACACTCGTTGCTTGAGGTGACGATCCACACCGGTCGCACGCATCAGATCCGCGTTCACTTATCGTCGATCGGGCATCCGATTCTCGGCGACCGGCTGTACGGCGCGGCCGAGTCGGCTCTGCTGCCCGAGCGGTTCTTCCTGCACGCATGGCGGCTGCGGTTCCGCAGTCCGGCGACCGGCGAAGTTGTTACAGTCGAAGCACCCCTTGCGCCGGAGTTGGCTGGTATCATCGATTCAGAGCTGTTATGAAACGGTCCGAATTCCTTGGTTGTCTCGGTGCGGCGGCGATGGCGCAGGAGATCCCCGACGCCAACCGCATTGTGCTCGATGTGTCGCGTGTCAACATGTTGTTCACGGTGTCCGATAAGAAGGGCCGGTTTGTCACCAACCTGACCAAGGACGACCTCGTCATCACCGAGAGCAAGAAGGAACAGTCGATCATCGAGTTCGTCGCCGAGTCGGACTTGCCGCTGCGGCTGGGGATTCTGGTCGATGCGTCGAATTCGGTGCGCGACCGGTTCCGCTTCCAGCAAGAGGCGGCGGTGGAGTTCGTCAACCAAGTCGTGCGGCCGCGCTACGACAAGGCGACGATCATCAGCTACGACAGCGCGGCGGAGTTGGTGGCCGATTTGACCGGCGATACCGAAGTGCTGGCCAAGGCGATTCGCGGGCTGCGGCCGGGCGGCGGCACGGCGCTGTTTGATGCGATGTTCTATGCCTGCCGTGACAAGCTGATGCAGGATCAGCCGCGCCACAAGTTCCGGCGCGCGATGATCATCTTGGGCGACGGTGACGACAACGCCTCGCGCTACACGCGCGATCAGGCGCTGGAGATGGCGCAGAAGGCCGATGTTGTGGTCTACACGATTTCGACAAACAACTCGAAGCTCGAAAAGGATGGCGACAAGGTGCTCAAGTACTACGCCGAGGAGACAGGCGGCATTCCGTTCTTCCCGTTCCAGGTCCAGGACCTGACGCAGTCGTTTGAGAACATCTCAAACGAGTTGCGGCATCAGTACAACATCATCTATCGCCCGGAGCCGCTGAAGACCGACGGGTTGTATCACAAGGTCGATATTAAGGTGCGCGACCGCAAGGATCTAGTCGTTCGAGCCCGCAAAGGATACTACGCGCCGAAGGGATAAGTCATTGTGATAGTCTACGAATCACAATTCTCAGGCTAATCGGTTTTCTAGCGCTGTTTTCACTGACTTTGGCGGCGCAGTCGACGTTTGCGACGCTGACGGGGAACGCTTCCGATCCCTCCGGCGCGGCGGTGCCGAAGGTCGAGGTCGAAGCGCGCGATGTCGCCACGAACTATGTCTATAAGGCCGTCACCAACGACGCGGGCGTGTACACGATCGCCAATCTGCGCGAGGGTACCTATGTTCTGCGCGCGAAGGCGGCCGGGTTCAAGGAGTTCGTCGTCGAGAAGATCGTTCTGACGGCGCTGAACACGCGGCGCATCGACATTTCGCTCGCGGTTGGCGATACGGTGACGACGGTGGAAGTGACGGGCGGGGCGGCGTTGATCGAGACCGAGTCGTCAAACATCGCCGATGTCAAGGACCGCGAGGTGTTGCGCGCGCTGCCGCTGACGTTGCGGCGGGCTTGGGACTACTTCACGCTGTCGCCGCAGATCAACAAGACGACAGGCGGATTTCAGGTATCCTTTTCGGGAAGCCGGCAGAATCAGGGCGCGGCGAACATCGATGGGACAACGATTGCGCGATCGGGCGGCGGATTCGCCTCGGGGCCGCTGTTGGACCGCATCGAATCGTTCTCCGAGTTGCGCATGGACATCGCGGGATCGCCGGCGGAGTTCGGGACGATCGG
Source organism: Acidobacteriota bacterium (assembly GCA_016871055.1). Classification (GTDB taxonomy): domain Bacteria; phylum Acidobacteriota; class Terriglobia; order Bryobacterales; family Bryobacteraceae. Next base: position 7,767 of record VFZW01000002.1, on the reverse strand, counting down.
GCAGGTGACGATGATCTCGCGCGCGGGCACGAATCAGTTTCACGGCACGTTCTCCGACTACTACTCGACGCCGATGTTCCGCGCGCGGAATCCGTTTGCGGTGGCGCGGGCGCCGGGTATCGGGCATCGCTTCACGTATTCGGCCGGCGGGCCAACTCTACAACGGGCGGAACAAGACGTTCGTGTTCGGGACGCTGGAGATGAACGGGGGATCGCCGAACTCCGCGACGTTGAATACGACGGTTCCGCTGGAGGTTTGGCGCAACGGCAATTTCGCGAACGCGGGCGTGCCGGTGCGCGATCCGTTCGCCAATGGCGCGCCGTTTGCGAACAATGTGCTTCCGGCGTCGCGGATCAACGCGGCGGCGAAGTTGATTCAGGACCGCTATATGGCGCTGCCGAATTTCGGAAACACCGGTGTCTTCGCCGCGCAGAACTACCGCGAGGTGCGAACGAACATCGTGGCGTATCAGCCGACGTTGACGCTGCGGGTCGATCACCGGTTTAGCGATAAGGCGTTTGTGTATGGGCGCATCACGAAGGTCGATTGGACGCTCGATAATTGGGAGGCGCTGCCGACGTTGAAGGAGCGGTTCCGGCGCTGGCGCTCGCTGCGGGCGGCGACGATCGCCTACACGCACAACATCCGCACGAACCTGTTGAACGAGTTCCGCTGGGGCACTTCGTTCGACAATTTGCCGAATCGCTCGCGGCTGGATGGGAAGGCGATTGCGACCGAGTTAGGCGTGACGGGGCTGGCGCCGAATGTACCGTCGCTGGGTGTGCTGCCGCGCGTGACGTTCGCGAATCTGGGACTGTCGAACATCGAGGCGATCGGCGACTGCTTGCCCTGCGGACGCGATCTGGTGCAGCAGTTTGTCGACCATGTGTCCTGGTTCCGAGGCGGGCACAACGTGAAGATGGGCTTCCAGGCGTTCAAGGGTTTTACCAACGAGGTTCGTAACGGGCAAGGTGTGTATGGCGACTGGCAGTTCTCCAACCGCTTCACGGGGTTTGCCTATTCGGACTTCCTGCTTGGGATTCCGACGACGTTTCGGCGCGACTTCCCGGCGATCGAACCGCGGCGGCAGAACTGGACGTATGCGGCGTTCATTCAGGACGACTGGAAGTTCACGCCGCGGCTGACGATCAACCTTGGGCTGCGCTATCAGGTGTTCCCCGGCTGGACGGAGCAGAATGGGCGGATGGCGCTGTTCGATATTGCGTCGGGCGCGATCGTGGTGCCGGATGGGTCGTTGAATCGGGTGAATCCGCTGATGCCGCGCGGGTATGTCGATGTCGTCGAGGCGTCGAAGGCGGGTTACGATCCGAAGACGCTGCTGCGATCGGACAAGAACAACCTCGCGCCGCGTATTGGGTTGGCTTGGCGGCCGCTGGACAACAACACGGTGATACGGGCTGGGTATGGCATCTACTTCGACGCGGCGCCGTTTGGGCCGTCGGCGGGATCGACAGTCCCGTTCAACATTGCCGAACCGGCGTTTACCAACGCGGAGCAGAATCCGATCCGTTTCCCGGTCGCGTATCCGGTGGCGAGCGGCGGAGGGCCGGCGACGGTCGGGCTGCCGAATGCGTTCCGGCCGGATCTGCGCGTGCCGTTTTCGATGCAGTACACGCTGACGCTGGAGCGGCGCCAGTGGGACACGGGCTTCCGGCTGACGTATTCGGGGACGAACACACGGCAGGGCGTGTATCGATGGGACGCGAATTCCCCGCTGGCCGATGGGCAGCTCTATGTCGACAAGGCGCGGCGGTTCCCTCGGTATCCGGGGATCAACTATACGGACAATGGCGCGGGGCATCAGTATCATGGCTTGTCGTTCGAGGCCGAGCGGCGGAACTTCCGCGGGCTGCACTGGCAGTTCTATTACACGCTGGCCAAGGACATTCAGGACTTGGAGAACGGGGAGTCGCCCGAGCATGCGTATGATCGCGCGAGGGAGCGGTCGACGTGGGGCGCGTTGCCGAGGCATCGGGTGAGCGGCAACGTCATCTACGACCTGCCGATGGGCCGCAACGGCAGCCGTGCGACGAAGATGATCCTCGGCGGCTGGCAGATTTCGTCGATCTACATCTACGAGACGGGAGGTGCGATCACGCCGTTGTGGACGGGGCCCGACCCGACCGGGACGCGGTTCTCGGCGAATCGGACGCGGCCGAATGTGACGATTCGTCCGGACCGGCTCGCCGATGGGCGGCTGTCGAATCCGGCGGTTGACCGGTGGTTCGATGTTGGCGCGTTCGCGGCGCCGCCCGTTGGGCGGTTCGGGAATTCGGGGAAAGGCGTGCTGTATGGGACGCCGGTGAATGTGCTGCACGCGACGATCGCGAAGCAGTTTCTGTACAAGGAGCGGATCAAGACGCGGCTGGAACTGCTAAGCAACAACGCGTTCAATCATCCGAACTACCGCGATCCGAATCTGGTGATTAATCAAGCGGGGCTGGCGGGCGTGGTGACGCAGCACATGGACCGGAATACGAAGTTCGACTCGGCGATTCCGCGGGAGTTGCAGGCGCAGTTGCGGGTGGAGTGGTAGGGGATCACGGCAAGATTTCATAGATCGCGAACCCTTGGCTTTGTGGCCAGCGCGACACCAACGGATTCCGCGGCTGTTTTTTGGGCCAAGTGTCATCTCTTTGCACTGCGCCGGCCGGCTAACTACGATATCGCGCGGTCGATCTGCATGCCGCGGCGCAGGGGATCGAAGGTGATTTTGAAGTGGTCGAAGAAGCCGTGGCGGCCGAGGAGGGCTGGAACGGAGAGTTCGAAACAGAAGCCGACGACGGTTCTGATGGACTGTCGTTGCACGCGGAGCGTGACTTCGTGAAAATAGACTCGCGCGTTGGAGGCCGCGGCGGCGAGGCTGATCTGTTCGGACCGGCCGTTTCGCACGTCGATTCCAACGCGAGTGCCGATTGTGCCCTCAAACAATGTGAATTGGGATCCAGAGTCGACGATGGCGTCAACGACACGGGACTCGTAGCCGCGATGGATTATCGACGCAGCGATTACCGGGACCCAGGTGATGCCGTCGGTGTGAACTCGCCACAGGCTGTCGAGCGGCGCGGGGCTCGTTAGATACGGGTTGAACACCGGCGACTCAGGGAATGTAGACCGGGATCCCGTCTTTCGGCGGAGCCATGACGAGGATCGGGTCGAACACTCCAGCGCTGTCGGCGCCGTCCACGGCTTCGCCGTAGGTGCCACCGGTCGCGACAACGCGCGAGCGGTCGGCGGAAAGGGCCACCCAGGTGCGGGGTGGAATGCCATCGAACAGGTCGAGGCGATTTGAGCTTTCCATGCCAATCATTGTACGCCTATTTCCACTCGCTGGCCATGTTGTCGTCGGTGATGACGCGGAAGCGTTTCGTGCGGCGGAGAATGCTGTCGCGGGACTCGACGGCGAAGTGTTCGGCGCCGGTTTCATCAACCGTTTGGAAGTACTTGGCAATCTCATCGAGGCGCTCTTTGGGCGCGCCGCTTTGCTTTTCGACGATCGTGCGCCAGCGGGCTTCGTCGAGTTGGAAGGGCGACTCGCTCACAGCGAGAAACGGGCCGAATCTCAGCGCATGCGGGAAGATCGTCGCGCCGGTTTTGATCGCGTCGTCGGAGTAGGTGGTGTTGTAGTAAAACATGCCGCCGGGCTTCAGCATGCCGCGCGCGAGGGTCAGCATTTCGGTGCTGAGAAGGTTGGTCGCGTTGGATCGCCAGTGCTGCACGGTGTCCATCAGGATGGCATCGAAACGCTGGTGCTTGTTGCGGTTCATCCAGCGGCGGGCGTCGTCGGCGACGACTTGGACTTTGGGGTTCTTCAGTAAACCGGCGACCTCGGGGTAACGGCTGATGACTTCGAGATAGCCGGGGTTGATCTCGACGGCGACGGCGCGTTCGAGGCTGGGATGGCGGCCGACGATTTCGGTCCAGGCGCCGCCGGCGACTCCGATGAGCAGCACCTCGCGGGGGTTGGGGTGGAAGTAGCTGAGCGAATAGGGGCGAACGCAGGAGTCGTTGGCGAGGCTGCTTGTCAGCACGCCGTCGTGGGCGCCGCCGCCGTAAATGTGGCGCTCGTCGTCGACGGTGACGACGCCGGAGCGGGTTTCGACGATGTCGGTGAATTTGTAAGAGGGGTCGAAATCCTCTTGCAGCATCAGCCGTTCATAGATCTGGCCGTAGACGGGCAGGAAGACGACGGCGGCCGCGGCGATCCACGGTGTCCGCGGCGCGAGCCAGAGCGCGGCGAGCATACCGAATACGGTCAGGAGTATCGCAATGTGGTGGAGCGGCATCAGGTCGAGCGCAACGAAGCCGATGGCGTAGCTGCCGAGCGTCGAGCCGGCGATGTTGGCCATATACATGTAGCTCAGGCCCGTGCCGGCGTTGGAGTTCGCGGCGATGGCGGCGTGGCATAGCAGCGGGAAGGCGGCGCCGAGAAGAGCGGCGGTGGCGGCGATGATCGGGAGCGTCTTTGCGTAGCCGGTGTGTTGGACAGCCTGGGCGATCAGCGGCGTCGACAGGAACGCGAGCGCGTTGGCGGCGATCAGAAGCTTGGCCAGCGCGGTTTCGGGCATGTGGCGCGCGGCGAGCGAGCCGAGGGCGATGCCGGAAAGAAACGCTCCGAGGACGTAGGCGAACGACCGCGGGTTGCCGCCGGTGATGAAGGAGTAAACGCGATACCAGAGGATCTCGTGGCCGAGCGAGACGAAGCCCACGATGGCGGAGAGGGCGAGGAATTTGATCGATGCGCGGCTGTTCGGCTGTTCGGCGGGCGGCGTGTATGCGGAGTGGCGATGGAGCAGCAGGACAGCGCCTGCGATGACGCTGTTCATCGCGGCGGCGAGGGAGATCGTCCCGCTCATGCCGAAGTGGCGCATGAGGTAGAGCGCGGCGGCGAAACAGGCCGCGGCCGAGCCGAGCGTATTGACGAAGTAGAGCATGCCGACCGATTGGCCGACGTGGCTGTTGCGGCGGACGAGTTCGGCGGTGAGGAGCGGGAGGGTTGCGCCCATCAGGGTTGTCGGAATGAGCACGAGGGCGAAGGCTTTGACGAATGTTTCGATTGGGCCCGCGGCGGAGGCGAATTGGAAGAGATGGAGCGACAAGGAACCGTATGCGGCGATGCCAAGTTCGAGCACGGCGAAGGCGCAGAGCGCGGGGATGCGCGGGTTGCGCGAGAGGCGTCCGCCGAGAAGGCTGCCGCAGCCCAGGCCGAGCATGAAGGCGCAAACGACGACGGTGACCGATTCGACGTTGACGCCGAAGACGGTGAACAGCGCGCGCTGCCAGACGATTTGATAGAGCAGGGCGGGGAAGCCGGAGAGGAAGTAGAGAAGGTAAAGCCAGTGGAGGTGGTTCATTTGGAGGGCGCGAAGACGGCGAGGTTGGAGCAGACGGCGCGGTTCTGGGTGGCGTTTACGATTTCGCCCTGATTGGTCTCGGGGTTGCGGAGGGCGAGGGTTGTGGAGCCGCCGCCGTCGAGGTTGAGGGCGTTGTGAACCTTGTAATCGTTGGCGAGGAGGGCGGCGGCTTCGCCGACGGTGAGGCCCTGAGAGTCCTTGGCGCGGTCGACGGTGAAGAGGGTCAGGGTTTTGGCGTCTTGGGAGATGCCGATCATCGTTCGCGCGTTGGGGACGTCGTACCAGCTTCGTTCGTTCGAATACTTGCCGGGGCCGCCTAGCGTGAGTTGGCCTTCGGCGTATCGGGGTACTGTGACGGCGCCGTCGGTAATAACCCGAGCGGAGCCTGAGATTGTATTAAACAACTTCCGTTGATCTTGTTTTGTGACGACGGACGCCGTGTTGTCTTCGGCGAGGTCGATGGCGGGGGCGTTGGCGAGGATGGCGTAGGACTGGGTGGGTTGTTCGAAGTCCGAGTAGACGTTGCCGTTGGAGGCGGCGAGGCCGATCAAGAAGCACTCCTTGTCTTCGGACGGGAAGGGTTCGAAGAAGTGGCCGTTGATGGCGAGGGAGGCTTTTTGTTCGTTCAGAAACTCGAGCGTCGTTTGGCGCGTGGCTTCGCGGGAACCGGACTTGGGCGTGAGAGCGAAGCGAAGACCGGGCGTGGTGAGGTCGATCCTCACGATGCGGGCGCTGAAGGGGCGGGGCGCCGAGCCGGTTCGATGAATGAGCGTGATGCCTTGATAAGGCTCGCTAGACGACTCCGCCGCCAAAGCGATAGCCATGGCGGCGGTGAAAGAGAGAACCAGGCGTGGCACAAGCCCAAGTGTATTAGATGGCGCGCAGTTTTTTCGCGGCGGCGACGCCGATGGACTCGCGGCCTGGGGCTTTGCGGGCCGGCTTGGAATTTGCCGAGAGCGAACGGGCCTGATCGGTTACACAGACGAGAAACATCGGCTGGTCGGCGCTCTTGAGCACGTCGATGATGGTGTCGCTGTCGTTTTCCAGATAGATGGCCTTGCCGTCGGTGACCAGATGCGTGTCGCTGTCGGCGGCGACGATATCGGAGAGGCGCTTGCCCATTTCGCGTTGCAGGAAGCGGAGGACGCGGCGGATCTTCTGCAGCGAGAAGCCCTTGCGCCGGAGTTCGGCGATGACCGCGATTTCGATCGCCTCTTCGGCGAGGTAGATCCTCTTGTGACCTTCGTGGCGCGGCGAGACCACTTTTTGCTCGTCCCACCATTGGAGTTGGCGAAGGCTGACTCCGGTGACCTCCGAGATCTCGCTGGAGGTGAACTCTCTCTGTGCGAGGTCTGAATCAGGACGGCTCTTTTTTGTTTTGAACATAAGTTGTGGTTTCCGTTTCAGGAAAATTACTGGACTTCTTGATTGTACGAAACTGGAGAAGAATGTCAACGGCAATTATGATGGTGCGCGAAGAGTGGCGCCCGATGCTGCGATTGGCGCTGCCGTTGGTGGCGGCGGAGTTGGGTTGGATGACGATGGGCGTGGTGGACACGATCATGGCGGGGCATGCGGGAAGAGAGCTACTAGGGGCGGTGGCGTTGGGGCATGGACTCTACTATACGTTCGCAGTTTTCGGGATTGCGCTGATGTTCGGCTTGGACCCGCTGGTCGCGCAAGCCTTTGGAAGAGGGGATCTTAGCGACTGCAAGCGCTCGCTGGCTGCGGGTTTGGCGATGGCGGTTTTGTTGTCTCCGCCGCTGACGGCGCTGGCTTGGATGATGGGTCCGGTGATGGATTGGTTTCGAATCGATCCGTCGTTGCGGGAGGAAACGCAGGGCTATCTGCGAGCTGTCAGCCTGGGGACGTTTCCACTGATGCTCTACGGCTCGTTTCGCCGGTTCTTGCAGGCACAAGATATTGTGCGGCCTGTGATGATGACGCTGATCAGCGCGAATATTGTCAACATTTTTGGAAATTATTGTTTGATTTATGGACACTTTGGATTCCCGAAGTTGGGGGCGGCGGGGGCGGGATATGCGACGACGCTGGCGCGGATCTACATGGTTGCGGTGTTGTGTGCGGTGACGGTTGCTCGGGATGGCTGGGGAGGGTGGACGGAATGGCCGGGATGGCGGCGGGTGGGCGAGGTCTGGAGGATGGGGCTGCCGGCGGCGCTGCAGATTTCGTTCGAAGTGGCGATCTTCGCGTTGACGACGGCGATGTTGGGGGCGTTGGGGCCGGTGGCGATCGGCGGGCATCAGATTGCGCTAAACCTGGCGTCGATCACCTATATGATTCCGCTGGGGATTTCGTCAGCGGCGGCGGTGCGGGTGGGCCAGGCGGTCGGCCGCAAAGACGGGGGCGGCGCGCGGCGGGCGGGGTGGG
>VFZW01000001.1 GCA_016871055.1 Acidobacteriota bacterium | reverse complement strand
GGCGTCTCCCTGCCCGACCGCTGAATCGTAGTCAGGCAAAATTCCGCTTACAAAACCTCTAACCCCCTCTTTACCACCAACTTAGAGGCCGATTTCTGTTTGGAGCCGAGACTAAGATCCGCCCGACGGGCCAGTCGCCAAGGGCGACGGTCGTCATTTCCGGAGATTTCCCTTCAAACCATCTACCGTTGGTCCCGCGAAACGCATACGTGAACCGCCCGACGCCGCTGCCTTTAGCTATCGCGACCTCGCGAACCTCTGTCCTGACGAGCGCACCTTCGGCAAACAGTTTCCGTATCGCTTCAATCCGCCGCCACTCACGAAGGAAACGCAGTAGTCCGTAGAGAATCGCGCCCGCACCCGCCGCCAGCGTCGCATAAGCCAAAAGCGCCTCGTTCGACGCGCCAACTATGGTGCTGACCTGCGCATTCATCGGATTGCGGACGTCGTAGACCATGTTCACGTTCCCGGCTGCGCGAAGTGTCGATTCATCGCTTGACGGGATCTTGAAGGAACCGCGGTACGGCACGCCCTCCTCATCGAGATGTTCGACGTCGATGAGGACATCGCCGTTAACACTTCGGAATTCAATAATGCAGCCAACGACGGCGCGCGAGTTCTCAACAAACGCCGCCGCCTCGCGATGTCAATACCACCCTTGCAGCCCGAGGAGAAGCCCAATGGCGAATGGGCCTCCCGTGAAGATAACGATAGCCTTGGCTGCGAGACTCCAATAGTGAATCATCCGTCCATTGACCTGCTCGGTGTAACCCGAATTATCTTCGCACGGAAAGGATAGTTTCGCTAATCATATATCGGACGACGCTTGGATGGCGGGTCCATCGCTTCGAGCGATGCTTAGCATGAGGCGCCGTCCTTGGAACTCGCCACCGTTCAATTCGGCGACGGCGCGCGCGGCCAGAGACGCATCGTAAAAATCCGCGAAGCCGAAGCCCCGCGAATTTCCCGTCATCTTGTGGCGGACGATCGCTACGCCAGCCGGCTGAATGCCTCCAGAATGGAACCAGTCTTGTAGCTGGATCTCTTGCGCGCTGAAAGGGATGTTACCGACGAAGACTTTTTTCATGTGAGTACGCCCTTACATATAACCAGGGTAATAAATAGATATTAATAGAAGGGGGCCGGGAGTGCAAGCTTTGGGTTTCGGCAAGGTCCTCAATCTGAAAGCCACGCGGCCGATAAGCCCAGTGATGGAGACGAGTCACCTGGATGTGTGGACCGCTGTCGTGTCGGAAGCGACGCCGAACACATTGGAGAGGCTTGGAAACGTAATCGACTTTGCGAATCCACCGGAGTTTCTTTCGTTTGTGAGCAGGCAATGGGATCTCTACAAGTCCGCCGGAGACAAATCGGGCTGGGACCTCCTCATGGATGGCCAGATTATCCTGCGGGCGGTCGGTCATCCGAGCGTTCTAAGCGTACAAGACGCGATTCGGTTGAGCGAATGCGCGATGCAGAACGATCCGCTCTTCGATACGAAACTGCTGCGACGGTTGCTGGCGAACCGGCTATGGCCCGAAGAGGTCCCGGCCGACGAAGTGCTCCGTGCGCTCGAGATCCTGGCGCGGCTCGCCGAGCCGCAGCGGCTTGCAATGACGCTTCTCAAGTTCTCGAAATTTCCGGACCGCCGCGTGCAATCGAAAGTCGCCAAGATTCTGGGCCGGACTGTCGATTCTCCCGACCTAGTCGAGGAACTATTCCAGAATCCGGACCCGCGCGTACGTTCCAATCTTCTCGAAGGGATCTCGCAACGCGCCGAGATCGGCCTCTTCCAATCGTTCATTGAGCGGGGACTAAAGGACCAGCACCACCGTGTGTCGTCATTCGCCCTAGCGCTAAAAGCTCGCCAAGGCCACGCCGGCAGTAAGGCGCTGATGCGTTTGCGCGGAAACTCCAGAACCGAGATTCTGAAAAAGACCGCGGCGCACGCGGACTCCATCGTTAACGGATCAGGAGTTGTTGCGGAGGCGGCTGTGGCGCCGGCTGTATCCGAAATAGACGGCGAGACCGAGGCCCATCCAGATAAACAGCCGTAGCCAGTTCTCTAGGCCGAGTCCGTACATCAGATAAAGATTCACCAGGATTCCGAGTACAGGCACGGTCGGAACGAGCGGCGTCTTGAACGGACGCTCGAGGCTCGGATTCGACTTGCGCATCACAAGTATGCCCGCGCAAACGAGCACAAACGCGAAGAGCGTGCCGATGCTGGTCGCCTCGCCGAGGTGGGACATCGGAATGAAGGCCGACATAACGCTGACGAGAACCATGAATAGCAGGTTGCTACGCCACGGCGTTAAACGAGTCGGGTGCACTGTCGAGAACAGCTTCGGCAACAGGCCGTCGCGCGACATCGAGAAAAACACGCGGCTCTGTCCCAGAAGCATAACAAGAATCACCGACGTGTAGCCGGCGATGATCGCGAACTTCACCCACATGCGCAGCCAAATGTATGGCGTGCGGTCGATCGCCAAGCCCACCGCGGCCGGATCGTTCAGCTCTTTGTAGTTCACGATACCGGTTAACACGTAGGCAAAGAGGATGTAGAGAACGGTGCAGACCAGCAATGACCCGATAATGCCGATCGGCATATCGCGCTGCGGGCGCTTGGCTTCCTGGGCGGCCGTTGAAACGGCGTCGAATCCGATATAGGCGAAGAAGATAACGCCCGCCCCGCGTATGATGCCGGACCACCCGTATTTCCCGAACTCGCCGGTTACGTTGTCGGGAATAAGCGGCACATGGTTCGCCGGGTTCACATAGGCCCAGCCGAAGGCGATGAACAGCACGATGACCGACAATTTGACCACGACGATAATCGAGTTCACCTTCGCCGATTCCTGTATGCCGATGATTAGCAGCGCCGAGACCAGGCACACGATTACCACCGCGGGCAGATTGATAATCCCGGAGGCGACTTCGGTGCCATCCGGCAGCTTGATGCCTTCAAACGGTCCCGCCGCGAACTGCAAAGGGAAATGAATGCCGAAGTCTTTCAGCAGGCTCACCACATATCGCGACCAACTGGTCGCCACTGTCGAAGCGCCGACGGCGTACTCCAACACCAGATCCCATCCGATAATCCAGGCGAACAACTCGCCCATCGTTGCGTAGGAGTACGTGTACGCCGAGCCGGCCACGGGAATCATCGTCGAGAACTCGCTATAGCAGAGGCCCGCGAATACGCATCCGATCGCTGCAACCACGAAGGAGATCATGATCGCCGGACCGGCATTATTGGCGGCGGCCTGGCCCGTCAATGAGAACAGGCCCGCGCCGATAATGGCGCCGATGCCGAGCGCCACCAACTGCGTTGCCGACAGAGTTCGTTTCAGTTGGTGCTCGCCGCCCTCGGATTCCTTTAGGATGCGATCCAGCGGTTTGGTCGCGAACAGACTCATGCTTTGACCTCTTTTTGTGATTTGGTCCACGCGAAGTAGACCGGGATGCCGAGCAGGACAATGATCAGGCCCGGCCAAGTGTAGTCGGGCTTATGAATGAGCAACAGACCTTCGATGGTACCAGCCAGAACGATGTAGGCCGCCGGAAGAAGCGGGTATCCGAAGGTTTTGTAGGGTCGTTCCATGGCGGGCCTTGTTCTACGCAAGACGAAAACACCCACAATCGTCAGGATGTAGAAAAGCAAAACAGCGAATATAACATAGTCCAGCAACTGGCTATAGCTGCCCGACAGCGTGAGCGCCGAGGCCCAGAGGCATTGAATCCAAAGCGCCGTCGACGGCGCCTTGGTCTCCGGGTCGAGTTTCGCTGCCGCCTTGAAGAAGAGATTGTCTAGCGCCATCGCGTAGATGACTCGCGCCCCTGCCAGCGTGATTCCGTTGACACATCCAAACGTCGATACCATGATCGCGCCGGCCATCATTTGAACAGCCGGGTCGCCGAAGATCGCCTTCGCCGCCGCTGTCCCGACGCGGTCCTCCGGCGCGGTGAGAATGCCCTCGAACGGCAAGACCAGCAGGTAGACGTAATTGCATGCGATGTAGATGATCGAGACCAGCCCGACGCCCAACGCCAGCGACAACGGCAGATTGCGCCGCGGATTTTTCATTTCGCCGGCGGTAAACGTCACGTTGTTCCATGAGTCGGAAGAAAACAGCGATCCAACCAGTGCAACGCCGACCATCTGCACAGTCGCCCACGACCAATCGGCCGTGCCCCAGAAATTTCCGCCGCCGAAGTTGCGTTCGATGGCAGCGGGATTTCTTCCCGCCAACCACCCCGCGCCGATCAGACCCAGCAACGCGGCGGTCTTTGCGACGGTGAAGATGTTTTGCACCGTCGCGCCCGTGCGTACGCCACGCGAATTGACCCACGTCAGCACGACGATCAACAAAATACCCGTGATTTGTTGTGTCGACAGGAACGGCAGCACTTTGTTCGACGCCGCGATCGAAGGCGCGAATACGCCGAGGAACTTGGCGAACGCCACGGCGACGGCCGCGATCGTGCCCGTCTGAATCACCAGGAAAAACGTCCAGCCATAGAGGAAACCGTAGAGAGGCCCGAATGCCTCGCGTAGATAGACATACTGCCCGCCGGCCCTCGGCATCGCCGCGGCAAGCTCACCGTAGGCCAGCGCCGCGATCAGCGTTAGCACCGCGGTGACCACCCACGCCATGATCAGCAGGCCCGGCGAATGGACCTGGCGCCCGATATCGGCGGCGACGATGAACACGCCCGATCCGATCATCGAGCCCATGACGATTGTCGTTGCATCGAAGAGCCCGAGGCTCTGGCTTAACTGTTGAGTGTCTTCAGCCATTCTGCGGTCCTTTCGCGAATACTCATTCGTGTCGGATTTTCAGGAATTAGAGCAGACACGACGGCCACCGAATCGGCGCCTGCCTCGATCACCCCGGGCGCATTGTCGAGCGTGATACCGCCGATCGCCACCAGCGGACGCTCGGAGATCTTTCGCAGTTCCCTTAACGCCGAGAGCCCGACTACGGGGTCGGGACTCGCCTTCGTCGACGTGGCGAAAATCGGTCCGATCGCGTGATAGTCGACCGGCTCGCGGTTGGCTGCTTCTAATTGCGCCGCGTCGTGGGTGGAGAGCCCGATAATCGCAGCCGGCCCACATAACTGCCGCACGAAGGCGGGCATCAGATCGTCCTGGCCCACGTGAACGTGAGCGTTCAGCAGCCGGGCGATGTCGCAGCGGTCGTTGACGACCAGTGTCACGCCCGCCTGCTCGCATAACACAGCCAGATGCGCACACGTTTCAAACACATCGCGGGAAAAATGCTCCTTGTGCCGGAACTGAAGCAACACAACGCCTGCCTCGATCATGCCGGCGGCGGCTTCGAGCGGATCGACGCCGCCGCGCCGCAAAACGGCGGTATCGAGGATCGGATAAAGGCGAGGGAGGCTCATCAAGGAATAAACGCATGATAGCTTGGATTCAGGAGATGTCATGACACGGCGTGAATCGATGATCTTGCTGGCGAGCGCGACGGCGGCCGCGCAAGGAGAACCGAGGCAGGTGATGCCGCGCTTCCTGGCCAAGTCAATTGACGGCGCGACATTCAACCGCGAGACGACGATGCATAAAGTCGTGCTGATCCAGCACTGGGCGACCTGGTGCGGCTACTGCCGCAAGGACGAGCCGGGCGTCGAGGCGATCATCCGCGACCACGCGGCGCAGGGGCTCGTCGTACTGGCGGTGAACGCGGGCGAGCCGAAGCCAAAAGTGTTGGAGTACCTCAGAGAGCACAAACGGTCGGCGCGAATCGTTCTAGCGCCCGACACGAACCTGCGGCGTTTCTTCGAAGACGCCGGCCTTCCGGCTTATATTCTGATCGACCGCGACGGCAACGTCGCGCATATGCAAGCCGGTTCCGGCGGCTTGCCGGCGTTCCATGAAATGATGCGGATCGTGGGCTTGCGGAAGCAGTAGCGGCGGCAGAAGCTAATGCGCGGCTTTCTTTTCCGGCGCGGCAGGCGGCATCGCCGATGGCTTGGTACGCTCCGGCGGCGGTTCCTTCGTGGCTGGCTTGGCTGGCGGCAACACGACCTTTGGAATTGGTAGGACACGCGAACGGATCGCTCCGCCGCCCGGTCTGACGATTCGCTTCGGAGGCGCCTTGGGGAATTTCGGCGCGGCCGGCGGCGTCACATCCGGAGGTGAGATGTGCACCGGCGCGGCGATTTCGACAAAAGCGATCGCCGGGGCAGCGATCGTCATCGGCGTCGGCGTTGGGTCCGGCAAAGCGGAGGTCGCCGGGGCGACGCGAAGCGCCAAGGTCAGTTCGGGCGCGTTGGCGCCTCGCCATGTCGAAAAGCGCACTCTGCCGTTGTGATCGCCGGAGAGTAGTCTTGAGGCATCGATACGAACACGGACCGTGTCGGCTTCAAAGGCACGGCCATCGGATGGAATTGCGCCTTCGCGCTGGTCGAACGCCAACCACGGCGCATCGATTGCTTCGACACGATAGGCGACACCCGGCGCGGAACTCGATACGCGCACCAGCGACGCTTAGAATGCGGGCGCGCCTTGGATGATCTCATAGCTCAATTTGTCCGCCTCCACTGTCAACACCGGAGCGGGTAAGGCTTCGATCGTGCGGACTTCGCGCCGCCTCGAGCACCCATCGCCGATTTCCACCAAGACTGAAAATTGGCCCGGTTCGGTCGGCGTCCCCTGCCACGCGCCGCGCGCGTCGATGGTGAGGCCCGGGGGCAAATCACCACCCACCGGACGCACATAAGGCGCAACGAGGGCACATCGCCCTGACACACGAATGGGTTCCGGCTCCCCGTGAAAAGGCTGGTGGAGGAATGCGGGCATGAATGGATTATCGGCGAAGATGCTTAAAGTTTGCGGAATCCCGCCGATGAGAAAAGAAAGGAGAATTCCCGTGAAGAGAATCGTAGTGCTGCTGGTGTGCATGTCCGCATTTGCCGCCGATCCCGAATCGATGGCGTTGCCGAGGCACATCTTGACCAACGATGGACTGCTGGTGCTGGCGCGCGCGGGCCTGGGCGAAGGGCTGCTCGTCGACCTGGTAAAACACAAGCGCACGCAGTTCGACAAAAGTGCCGATGCATTGGCGCAGTTGGCGCGGCATGGATTGTCGGAATCGGTAATTCGCGCCGTCGTCGAAAAGCAGGAGCAAGTTCAACTCCGAAAGCCGAAGTTGACGATCGCGCCATCCGTCGGAGAGCCGCTTGAAGTCGAGCAAGGCGAAGTTGTCATGCTGCAAAGTGCGAGTAATGGAAAGTGGGCCAAGCCGGAGCCCGACCGTTGGTACAAACTCTCGATGCGCTAAAACAGTTACGTGGACTATCGCGAGTACGCCCCGGCGCCGGAACTCTCCGCACTGGTCGATCGCTACTGGTCGCTGGAAGGAATCAACGCGGCACTTGAGGGCGAGCCGCTGCTGCCCGACGGCCATTCGGAGATCGTTGTGCACCTTGCCGACCCGTTCGCCGGCCAAGGCCGCCAACTGTGGGCGGGCCAACTTGATCGCGCCGTCACGCTGACGCCAAGCCGAAGCGTGTGTGCGTTTGGAGTGCGATTCCGGCCGTTTGGCGCGTGGGCGTTCACGGGTTTTTCGCAAGACCTTCTAGTCGGTCGAATCGTTGCGCTCGACACGGTTTGGAAACACTCGTTCGCCTAGTGCATCGGCAACGCTCAGTCGATGGCGGCGCGCGTCGTCGCCGCCAATGCGTACCTCTGCGCGCAACCGCGCCGCACGCCTGATCGCCGGTTGACAACTGCCGTCTCGATGATCGAGGCCGCGCCGTTCACGCGTATCGCCGACATCGCCCGCAACGCCGCCTGCGGGCGCCGGCACCTGGAGCGCCTATTCCGCGAGCAGGTCGGCCTCTCGCCGAAATCGCTCGGATTGATTATCCAACTACAGCGAGCCGTCCGCCTTCGCCGGACATTTGAGTATTGGAGTTGGTCACGAATCGCCGCCGAGTCCGGCTACTACGATCAATCGCATTTGATTGCCGCCTTCCGCCGTATAGGTGGCGACGCGCCGTCGGAGCTTTTGCGCTCCCAGGCGGAGTTTTCCCGCGCTATGGTGCGGGACCAAGGTGCGATACGATAACCCCAGCATGAAGTGCAGCCTCTTCATCGTCGCCGCTGTCATCGCGCACTGCGGCGAAGTCGACCGCCGCGTCGCCGAGTTCACGCTCCTCATGGGCGGTCGCGTCGAAGTTGCGGGGCGCGCCGGCCGCATCGCCGATGCCGCCGATCTTCCACGCGGCGATTTTCTGGTCACGGTGCTCGATTGGGTTGGCATGAACGTCGACCCGCCGGATCTCGAGCGGCTCACCGGTCTCGCCGCGCTCAAGGAACTGCACCTGCCCGGGCCGATTTGGAATCGCAACGCCGACGGCGGCAAGAACCGTTCCGCTGAGTTGAAGTATCTCTCCGGGCTGACGACGCTCGAAGTGCTGACCTTCAGCTACCACTTCCTTGACCGCATCCGATTCACTGACGCCGGTCTAGCGGAAATTGCGGCGTTGAAGAACCTGCACGAACTCGCGATTCGCCAGACATCGATCAAAGGCGCATCGCTGGCGCCGTTCGTAAACCTGCACGCACTTGACCTGACCCTGACGCCCTTCGACGACAGCGGCCTGGCCAAGCTCGCGTCGATGACGCGGATGAAGCGGCTGTGGATCGGCGACACGCTTGTCACCGATTCCAGCGCACGCGCGCTGGCCACGATGACCGAACTCGAAGACCTCGATTTGCATGGCACCGCGATCACCGACGCGGCGTTGGCGCAGGTCGCGCGCCTGCGCAGTCTCAAGCGCATCAACCTGATGGGTACCGATGTCTCCGATGCCGGGCTGCGGCAATTGAGCGCGCTGACCAACCTCGAAGAATTGAACCTCTACCGCACCCGCGTCTCCAACGCGGGCCTCGACGCTCTGCGCGGACTGACTAAACTTCGCTACGTCGATTTGCGCTACTCCCGCGTGACCGCGCGCGGCGCAGCGACTCTGGCGGCATCGCACCCAACCACGAAGTTTCTGCTCATGGACGCAAGCCCGCGGCCCCGTCCCGTGATCGCCGCCAACACGCGTGCCGCGGAATGGATTCGCAAGATTGGCGGCCGCGTCGAGAACGGCGCGGTATCGCTTGCATCGACCGCGGTGGCGGATGGCGATTTGGCGCGGCTCGGCGAGATTAGCGGCCTTCGTGAGATCAACATCGAGGGCACCGAAATTGGCGACGCCGGCGCAAAGCTACTGCCGCGCACGATCGAAATTCTGCTCGCTGGAAGTACGTCGATCGGCGATGAGGGACTCGCGGGATTTGCGAAACTACGCAAAGCCCGGCTCGCGAACACCTACGTTGAAGGCCCCGGACTGCGTGCGTTAACCGCCGCGGAAGAGATCGACCTGCACGGCGCGCCGGTGGGCAATAACGGTGTCGATGCGCTTGCGGAGTTGCCGAAGCTGCGCGTGTTGTCGCTTGCGTCGACCGATATCGGCGACGGCGCGGCGCTAGAAAAACTGACGCGCCTTTTGTCGCTGAATCTCGCGGCGACCGATCTTACCGATGCCGGAGTTGGCGGCCTCGCACATTTGACCGGACTGAAGACACTTGTCCTTCGCGATGCGCGCATCACCGGAAAGGCGTTGGGCGCGCTCGGGCAAATGGCTGGGCTGGAGGAACTCGACCTGTCGCGCACGCGCATCGCAGGACCGGACCTGAAGTCGCTTGCGGGACTGAGGCAGATCCGCAGGCTGAACCTCGACTACGGTGAAATCGAAGACGCAGCCATTGTGCATTTGGCGGCGCTGCCGACACTTGAAGCGCTGAGCCTCGACAGCACCCACATTACCGACGCGGCTGTGCCGGAGTTGATCAAGCTCGACAAGCTGCGTTTGCTGAACCTCTATCACACGCACGTAACGGCGAAGGGCCGCGACGCGATCGCCAAGGCACTTCCGCATTGCAAGATCGTTTGGGACGCGGCATCGAGCCTGCCCAATCGGAGGCGCAGTTGAAAGCGCTACTCATCCTCGCGGCACTGCCCTTGTTCTCGCTCGATCAAGCCCGACTAACGCGCGACGCCGAGGGCAACGTCACCGAAGCCGACTTCACCTCGACTTGGATCTCCGACGCCGATCTGGACGCGGTTGCCGCGATGCCAAAACTGCGCGTGCTCCGCCTGGGCCAAACGAAGATCGGCGACACCAGCCTAGAGCGTCTGCGAGCGCTGCGGGAGGTCCGCGAGCTCGACCTCTATTACGCCGAGTACATTACCGAAGACGGGCTGGCGCACCTGCGCGGTTGGAAGCGGCTCGAAAAATTGAACTTGCGCGGCACACGGGTGACGAGCAAAGTCTTCGCACACCTCGGCGCATTGACCGGCCTTCGCTGGCTCGATGTCGCCTTTACGCAGGTGGACGATGAAGGCTTCGACGAACTGCTGAAGCTCGGCGTGTTGGAGCATCTGGCGTTGGGCGGCAACAGGCTGGCGGGCTCCTGTTTGGCGGTACTGAAATCGATGCCCGCGTTGACGAGCCTCGATGCCGGCGGCACGCAGCGCGTCGACAGCGGCTTGTGGGGGCTGGCATTGAATGAACAAAATCTGGCGCGCATCGCCGGACTAAAAGGACTGCGCCGTTTGTCGCTCGCAGCGGCGACGATCAACGATCGCGGTATCGACAAGCCCGGCCATCCCGAGGCCGAGCGGACCGATCTGCGCGATCTCGCGGCGCTGCGTGCGCTCCCGGCGTTGGAGTTTCTGGATCTCTCAAGGCAACCGGTGACGGCGGAGTCGATCCGAACCTTAGTTGGCATGCCGGCACTGCGGGAACTGCGATTGGGACTCGCGTCGAAGATCGACGACGCGGCTGTGCCGGAACTGCTGGCGCTTACCGGGCTGCGGCGAGTCTATGCGTACGGCACTGCGATTTCGCCCGCGGGAGTGACTCGCTTGGGCGCGCTCGCGCATTAAAGAATCGCGCGTATCGGTCCCGTCCCCTCTTCAACAAGTTTGAACTTACGCCCGTTCAACTCGAAGTCCATCTTTTCCCAGTTCAATCCCATTTGGTTCAAAATCGTAGCGTGCAGGTCCGAGATGTAGTGCGGCTTCTCAACCGCTTTGTAGCCAACTTCATCGGTCCCGCCTTCGATTACGCCACCCTTGACACCGCCGCCGGCCAGCAGCGTGCTGAATCCCTTGCCATTATGATCGCGGCCCGTCGTATTCTGCGACCACGGAGTGCGGCCGAATTCGCTCGTAAAAACCACCATTGTCGAATCGAGCAGCCCGCGCTGTTTCAGATCCGCGATCAGGCCGGCGATGGGCTTGTCGACCGCTTTGCACAAAGGCTCGTGGCGCTTCATGTCGTCGTGCGAGTCCCATGCGCCGTTGCCGCCGCCGGCATGGCAAATCTGAATGAAACGTACGCCGTTTTCGACCAGTCGGCGCGCCAGCAATAACTGCCGTCCGAAGTCGTCGGTCGCTTTTGTGCCGATGCCGTAGAGCGCCTTCACGTGCTCCGGTTCGTTCGAGTAATCAACGATCGCCGGCGCTGTGCGCATCAGGTTGCCGGCCAGTTCGTAGGCCTGCAAACGTGCGCCGATCTCGCTGTCGAGTTCGAACTCGCGGCGGAACTCCTGGTTCCAATCGAGCAGCGCACGCATCTGTTTTTCTCGCTCGGCGCGATTCGCGGATTTGGGCGGAAACAGATTCGGGATTGGCGTCTCACCCGCTTGAAAAGGCGTCGCCGCGTGCGCCGAGCCGATGTAACCGCCGGTCAACTGCACCGGCGAAGAAGGCCGCCCGATGTTCACAAACGACGGAAGATTCTTGTTTGCTGAACCCAGCGCATAGGTCGTCCAACTGCCCAGCGACGGGTGCTCAAACTGCCGCACCGCTTTGCCGGTGGCGTGTTCAATGACCGCCGGAAAGTGATTCGTTTGATGACACCACATCGAACGCACGACGGCGAATTCGTCGATCACTCCGCCCACGTTCGGAAACCAGTCCGACACCGGTATCCCGGATTTTCCATACGGCTTAAACGTACGCAGAATCGGAATCACGGGGCGTTTCATCGGCGCGTTGTTGTCGCCAAATCCGATGGCGTCCATCAGCTTGCCCGCGTGTTTGTTGTCCTTCGGGTCAAACGTATCGATGTGGCTCACGCCGCCGCACATGAAGAGGTAGATGACCGATTTGGCCTTGGGTTGGCCAGGCAACACAGCTCCCGGCAAGCGGCCATCGGCGGCCCATAACGCGCCAATCGACGAGCCGAGAAAGCCGTTGGCCATGCGATGCAGAAAGTGGCGTCGATTGGTCATTTGATGAAGAGGAATTCGTCGAGGTTGTAGAGCAGCCAGCCGAGGTCTTTCAGGCGCGCCCGGTCACCGGCGACGTAGCTGGACGCGCGGTCGAATTCGACGGCGGTCGGCGGACGGCCGATCGTTTCGCGGAAAGCGCGTTTGATCGCGCCGTCGATCGACGGCTCTTTGCCCGCCCGCGCGGCCAACCGGGCCGACGCATGTTCGATCATCTGATCGTTCATCGTGAACAACGCCTGTGGCGCGGTGACGGTCTGCGTTCGTACCGGACATGGCGTGCGGCCGTCGTCGACATCGAACGACTGCAGGAAGCTCGACATCACTTCAGTGCTCGGAATGTAGCCGCGCAAAATGTAGGCGCCGCGGCGCTGCGTGTGGCTTTCGAAGGTCCCATCGGGTGGCAGAAAAATGCTCTGCTTGCCGTCGGGCGTGAGCGTGCGAAACGACTTGCCGCCGATGGTCAGATCCAACTCGCCGGCACTAGATAGCAATGCGTCCCAGAGCGGTTCGGCCTCAAGGCGTTGCAAGCGGAATCGCCACAGGTAGTTGTTCGCCGGATCGGCTTTCATGCCGTCGGGTGTAGGCGCCGACGACATCTTGTAAGCATCCGAGGTGACGATCGTGCGGTGCAGCCAGCGCATGGAAAAACCGTTCTCGACAAACGACGACGCCAGATAGTCAAGCAGCTTCGGATGGCTAGGGCGACCGCCCAGCAACCCGAAATCACTTGGGTTCTTCTGCAGGCCGGAGCCGAAGTGCCACTGCCAAATTCGATTGACGGCCACCCGTGCAAACAACGGATGCTCTTTCGCGGTCAGCCATTCGGCAAATGTCTCGCGTAGGCCGTCGCGGAAATCGACGCCTTGCGGCTGGAAAGGAAAGCCGGGTGCAACGGGCTTGTCTTCCTCCGGCCGGGTCGGATCGCCGGACGTAAGAATGTAGGTCGGCTTCTTCTTTCGTTCCGCGTCCTCTTCCACGACCCAGTGCGCTTCGAGCGAAGCCGGCGCGCGCACGCCCCGCTGCTCTTTCAACAGCGCGTCATACTTGGCAATCACGTCTTTCGGCATGATCTCCTTCATCTTCGGAGGATCGATGCGGAGCACCGGGTAGTAGTCGTCGTAGGTCTTCTGCTCGGCGACGGTTCGCGCGCGATCGTGCTTACGAACGATGGCCTGCACGTCGGGTGGAAGCAGTGCGACACGCTCATCAAAAAGCTTGGTGTGATACGGCTCGACGAGTTTTTCGATGGCAGTGTCGACCTTCTCCTTCGCAACGCGATACTTCTCCAACGCTTCGCCATAGTCGTAGATTTCTTTCGGCGATGCCAGCGAAACAGCGCGCAACACCAGCGGATCGAACAGTGCCTTCATCGCGTAGTAGTCGCGCTGGGCGATCGGATCGAAGCGGTGATCGTGGCACTTGGCGCAAGCAACCGTTAGGCCCATGAATGCGGACGATACGGTTTCAACGGCGGCAATGGCGACGTCGTTGTCGCGGTCGTTCCGCGTGATTGCCGAGCGCGCCAGAAACCCCAGCGCGAACTGATCCTGGGGATTTACCTGCGGGCGATTTCGCGTGCCGAAAACGCTCAAGGTCGACTTGCCACCGTGGCGATTCCCCAACAACTGTGCGCGCACGAACTGGTCGTACGGCATATCGGTGTTTAACGCGTTGATGACCCAGTCCCGCCAACGAAAGATCCCTGGCGACGCCGGCATGACGCCGCCGTCGGTACCGTCGAGGTCGGCGTAGCGCAAGACATCGAGCCAGTGCCGTGCCCAGCGCACGCCGTGTTGCGGATCGGCCAATAGCTGGTCGACGACCTTCTCATACGCATCGGCGCCCGCGTCTTGCAGGAACGCAACCTGCTGCTCTGGCGACGGTGGCAGGCCTGTAAGATCGAAGTGAACGCGCCGAAGCAACGTCAACTTGTCGGCGGGTGGATTCGCCTTAACCCCTCTCGCAGCGCGCTCGACCTCCAGAAAGGCGTCGATCGGATTGGCCGATTGCGACGGCGGGGCAGGCTTCTGCACTGGCTGTAGCGACCACAACTTCAGCTTGGGCGGCTGCGCCGAAACCGCCAGGGCGGCGGCGATGCAGAGGATCGTTTTCACGGTGCTCCTATTTTATTGCAGCCGCGACAACCATTTCGAGCAAGCGGCGCACGCCGTCGTCGCCTCCTAGCGGTCCATCGTCGAACTGCGTGTGCGGAACCGGCTTCCAGTCGTCACGCGAGTGATCGACCGCGTACTTCGGCGTGATGCGCGTATTTGCCGGATCGAACTGCTGATTCGATCCCGCCATTTTGTAAACCACCAGATCGAGCGACGGTGCAACGTAGATCGCCGACCCGCCCGCGCCACTCTTGAAATACGCATCGCGCGGCGCGCCGATCACATGCCCGCCTGCGTTCGATTCAAACTGCAATCCGAAGGGCGAGTGAGCGTTGTACTTCGACGGCTTCGCGCACAGCGCGACGTAATCGGCGGACACACGCTGCTTCGATTCCCACATGCCCTTTCGCAGCAACAGGTACGCAAAGCGCAACGCGTCGGTCGCGCGGACCGCGATCGATCCGCCCCCCCGGGGTATGGGGCAGTTTTCCGCCACGGCGATAGAGCGCGTAGCCCCATTCGCCAAAGCCCATCGGCTTAGCGAGTTTTTCGTCGATGTACTGCTGCATCTCCATGCCCGCAAAACGCCGCAGAATCATGGACGCCAAATGCGGTGACGACGAACTATACGAATAGCCCTCGCCCGGCGCAGTCCACATCGGCACGCGCACGGCGTTGCCGTCGAGATCAAGCGGGTCGGTCGCCGGCGTCATCGGGTCGAGCTTCGACGGCACAAACTTCACGAATCCAGGATTGGCGCCGTCACCGTGCATGCCGGAACTCATCGACAACAGATGCCCCAGCCGAATGTCCGCTTTGCGCGGATCGTTTAACGGCAGCGCCTCGGGCAGATACTTCTCGTTGAAGACTTTCTGGTCGAGCCCATCGGGAAACGCGTCTCGTCTTTCACCCAGAAGAATGCCGACCGACACGCTGGTGAAAGCTTTCCCGATCGACGCCATGTCGGGATGTGCATCGCGATGACCCTGTCCAAAGTACTTCTCATAGACCAGATAGCCGTTCCGCGCGACGAGCAGTCCGCCGTGCGCGCTCGACCGCTTGGCAAATTCGAAAGCCTGATCGAGCCGAGCGGCGTCAAGGCCGGCCTTGGCGGGCGGCGCGGTGCGCCAGCCGCCAAGGTGATCGAGTTTCGGAAAGTACGATTGCGCCAATAACGCGGGGGCAAGCAAAATCGGCGCGATTCGCATAATCGCCTACAGCTTGCCGTAGAGCGCCAGCAACCGCGCCCAGGCCTTCTCGGCCAAAGCCTCGTTGTAAACACGCGAGTCGGGCGGGCACCAGCCGTGCGCGGAGTCGGCGTACACTTCGATCTCGGCTTCCAGCTTCGCCGCCGCGAAGGTCTCCTTCAAGACTTCCTTGTCCTTCGGCGCCTTCGCGTCATCGTTCGCCGCGATGGCTACCAGGAAGCGCGCCTTGGTCTTAGCGGCTTGGAGATGCGGGCTACCCGGCGTCTCGCGTGCGAGACCGCCGCCGTGGAACGACGCAACAGCGCCAACGCGATCGGACGCGGCCGCGGTGCGGAACGCCATCGGGCCGCCCATGCAGTATCCCTGCGCGCCCATCTTGCGGTTTTTGGCGACCGGTGCTTGGGTGTCGAGCCATGCCGTGAACGCCTTCGCGTCGGTCATATGTGTGGTGGCGTTCAGCGCCTGCGCATGCGTGCGCATCTGGGTCATGTCGCCGGGAGCGGTATCGGTGCGCCCCTTCGTCGTGCGATAGAACGGATTGACCACAAGCACGGAATAACCGGATTCGGCGAGCCGCCGGCCCATCTGCCGGAACGCAGGACGAAGGCCAAAAATGTCGGGCCAGATCACGACGCCGGGCGCGGCGCCGGTGGCGGGATGGACGAAGTAGGCGTCGGCCGTGCCGTCGGGCGTGGTGACGGATACTTCGGCGCCTGTCACAGCGACCGCATTGGCCACGCTGGGCAGAACCATCGACACACCGGCGCCAAGCAGCACACCGAACTGTTTGCGGGTTACCAGGC
The DNA here is from genome assembly GCA_016871055.1 of Acidobacteriota bacterium. Classification (GTDB taxonomy): domain Bacteria; phylum Acidobacteriota; class Terriglobia; order Bryobacterales; family Bryobacteraceae. The sequence continues at coordinate 51,542 of VFZW01000001.1, read as the reverse complement.
CGCGAGCTTCGTATTCCAGGCAGTCAGCTTCGTAGGTTTCTTGATCGCACATAGGCACCCATTATAGCTTCAGGAGCGCTTCCCAATTCTGAATAACCGTGAACGGCGGCTCGGAGTTCTTCTCGGGTTCGGCGACCAGGAAACGCTGGCCGTCGGGGGTGACGTCGAAAGAGGGCGCGGAGCCGAGCGTGTTGAAAAGTGCCTTCGGCGGACCGGCTTGCAAGGCGTTGCCGCTGACGGTGATATCGACGGACATGATCTTACCGTCGGGCTGCGCGTAGAAGAGTTCTTTGCTGTCTTTGCGCCAACGCACTGTTGCGCTGCTGCCTTCATTGGAGATCTGCCATTTGCCCCGTTCCTTCGGGCCGCCCATCACTTCGGGAATGGGCTGGATGAAGATCTGATACGATCCGGTTTCATCGGACCGATAGGCGATCCACCGGCCGTCGGGCGGAGATCTCGCCATTCGATTCTTTGACTGGCTGTTCAGGAATGGGATTGGCTTCGGTTCTCCCGCAAGCGGAAGGAGCACGATGTCTGAACTATCGCCGAAGGAATTTTCGATCATCCAGCGGCCATCGGGCGAGATGCTGGTTGGGCTCGGCATGCTGCCGCTGTTTTGAAGGAGAACTTTCTCCGCGCCAGCGCCGCTGGAATCTTTGCTAAGCAGGAATCTTTTCCCCGAATCAAAGCGGTTGAAAAACATGTCACGCCCGGAGGGATGCCAAACGAGGCTGTAGTCACTTCCTGGGCCGAATGTGAACCGCTGGGTAACACCGCTGGCAGGCGCGACCAAGTGGAGTCGAAAGTTCGTGGAATCTTCGCGGCGCGAAATCGCGAGCCGCGTCCCGTCGGGCGAAAAGCGAAACGAGCCGAAACGGGCCGGCTCTCCGAGTTTCCCGTCCGGCTTCCCTGAGCGGTTGTACCAAGTGAGTTGGCGATCGCTGTCACCAGTCTTGCGGAAGACCAGTACGCCGTTGTTTGAAGCAGAAAAGAGCGGCCCAACGCCAAACCCTGTGGCGACTTGGACCGGCTCGCCTTGGACAGCGCCGGTATTAGGATCGAAAGGCTGCGCGAGCAGACGGCCCTGTTTGATGAAGAGCAGGTAGCCCTTACCATGCAAAGTGGCCGGCGCGTAACTTGCGGGCGAGTCGCGGTTCTCGAACAGGAACCGCCGCTCGCGCCCATCCATTGAACCGATCTTCGTCCCGCTTCGATCCCCGAAAAATTGAAAGAGAAACGTTTTGCCGCCAGGCAGGAAGTTGGCGAAGCCAACGGAGGTTTCCTTAACCTTTTCATCCGCCTTGTAGAGTACCTTTGCGTCGCCACCGGTCGCCGGAATCGAATGGATCTGATTCGTGCCGACTAAGATTTCGCCGTTTTCGTTCCAGGCGCCGTAGCCGAGATTGGCGCGGGCCGCGATTCGCTGATTCCCGCCGTTGAGATCGACACGATAGAGCGCTCCCGATGCGGTATATCCGATGGAACGGCTATCGGGAGACCAGAAGGGAAAGAATGCGCCCTCGGTGTCGCTGATCACCCGGGCATCTCCAGTGCCGAGGTTCCGAACCCACAACTGGACTTTGCCTTTCGCGTCGATCGCGCAAAAGGCGAGATGGCGGCCGTCGGGAGAAACGGCGAAGTTATAAGGGCCAGCGAGGCGCGTGTCCGGCGGTGGGTTCACTTCCGTGGTCATCGGCTCCAATGGCGCCGGTTTCGGGCGTAACAGCAGCACCGCGATAAGCGCGGCGATTGCGACACCCGCCACCGCCCAGGGTAGCCAGTTTCGGCGCGGTTGCGGTGTCGCTTTGATCGTGGCCGCGCTTGTGGTCGTCGAACCCGCCCGCAACGCGAACGCGAGATCGGCGGCCGACTGAAACCGCTGCTTGGCGTCCTTTGCCAAACAGCGATTGACGATCTGCTTGAGCGACGACGGCACGGACTCCGGCAGTTCGTCCGGCTCGCGGTCGCAGATGGCCGTCATCACATGAGCGGGAGTATCACCTTGAAACGGCAGCCGCCCGGCGAGTTGCTCGTAGAGCACCACGCCCAGCGTGAATATGTCCGAGGGTGTTCCAACTGTTTCGCCGCGGACTTGCTCGGGCGACATGTAGGTCGCGGTGCCCATCACGGTGCCAGCGGCGGTGAGCGTCGCATCCTCGGAGCCGGGCGCTCGAAGCTTGGCAAGGCCGAAGTCAACGATCTTGACGTGCCCGTCGCGCGTGACCAGAATATTTGCTGGCTTCAGATCACGGTGCGCAATACCGATGGCGTGCGCCGCGGCAAGGCTGTCGGCGGTTTGCGCGATGAGGTCGATGGTCTGGCGCAGGCCGGTTGTTTTCAGCGGGGCGCCGTCGATCAACTCAGTGACCAGATAGCCGTCGCCGACATCGTGAATCGCGACAACATTGGGATGGCTCAGCGCCGCCAGCGCGCGGGCCTCGGTGAGGAAGCGGGCGCGGTCGCCACCGGACGGAAGGATCTTCACCGCGACAGTGCGGTCGAGCCGTGTGTCGCGGGCCTTGTACACCTCGCCCATGCCGCCCGCGCCCAGCGGCGAGAGGATTTCGTAGGGGCCGAGTTTTTCTCCGGCTGATATTGGCATGCGGTGTTGAATTAGTTTATCGAATCACGCAAAGTTGATGTTATTCCGCAGCCCGGTCGAGCCAGCCCGCTCCAACAGTTGAAAGAGCGCGGCCCGTTCAGCAGCGCGTGTTCGGCGGCGTATCACGATCACGATCCCATTGTGTGGTCGCGTTGCGGCGAGCCGAAGAAAATCGTCCCGATTGCAAGTCAGCAATACATGCCCGCCATTATGCGCGAACTCGAGTACGGCCGCGTCAGGCGAATCATTCGGCAAGACTTTCCGGAGCAACATCACCTCGTGGCCCAACTGCGCGAGCAAATAGCTCAGGGCGTCAGGCACATCGTGATCGAGCAGGAACTTCAGCCAGGATTGCTCTCCATTTGGCGGGCAATCAGCAAATCAATCTCGCCGCGATGATCTTCGTAGTACGACAAACACTCGTAGACCTGCGACTTCGTGAGATTCGGAAAGCAGTTCTCGCGCAGCGTTTCGATCGTCTCGCCATTCTGCAGCAAGCCGATGACATCGTGCACGCCAATTCGCGTGCCCTCGACAATCGCGTTGCCACCGCGAATTTCCGCCGAGCGAACGATGTAGCGATAGCCTTCCGCAACCAGGTTCATATTCGGATCATACGCCGCGCTCCTCACGGCCGCAACCATCTTAAGAACCACCCCTGCCAAGCCGGATCGATATTTGGGCCAGTGGCTTTATGCCCATCCCGAGTCAACTCAAACTTCAATCGCTCCGGCACGCCCAAAAACTTGTAAATCTCCGCCGCGCGATTCACATAGCCCCAACTTTGCCGGTCGTCGCTGTCACCGCCGTTGTCTTCGCGATCTCCCGCGCCGCCGATAATTAGAAACGGCCTCGGCGCCGCCAGCGCCAGCAGTTCATGATGATCGTGCTCGAGTCCGGGCTTCTGTTTATCGGTGTTCAACAAACTCAGCACCGTCTTTTCGGGCGTCCGAATGTCGTCGAACGGCCGCGTCCAATCCATGTACCAAGGCGCATAGTAGTTCGTCGCGCCATTCAGCGCGATGTGCGGATCGACCGCTACTGTCGCGAAAACCTCCGGCGCGAACGCCGCCACATAGATCGCCGTCTTCGCGCTCAACGACATGCCGATGAAACCGATGCGCTTGGCATCGACGTCGCCGCGCGATGAGAGGAACTTCGCCTGTTGCCGTACATCCCACACCATCCGGCTCAATCCCGCCCAACGCCCAAACCGTTCGTACACCTTCTCCGACACCGCATTTCGAAACGACGTGTCGCTCCGATAGTTCTTGATGTGGCCCCAACCGGTGAGCACCACAAACCCGCGCTCGGCCAGCCACGCGCCCCACCACTCTTCCGGCTTCTTCCAATCCGGCGAGGTCGATGTCCATGCGATCACCGCCGGCCGCTTGCCCTTGGCGTTTTTCGGCAAGAGCAATAACGACGGTTGCCAGAAGTCCTTTTCCAGCGCGAGTTCGATGTGGATACGGGTGTAGTGCGGCATCTCGGTCCGTTCGATCTCGCGCATACGCGGCACCTTGTCGAACCACTGCATGTCCTGCGCGTTCGGCTCCAGCTTGCCGAGAATACCGGTCCACGCCTTCAACACCGCGGGCCGCTGCGTTTTAACCCAGTCCGCCTTCGAAATGGCGAGCCGCCGCAGTGGGACGTTTTCCGCTCCCGGCTCCGGCGCGGGACTCCGTGTGCTCGAAACTCGATGTTGGTTGACCCGCTCGGAATCGGCCGGCTGTGCAAATACCGCAATCCCTATGGACAATAGGGACATTAAATTGATAATTTGAAACGGATACATGGACTCGCGTACACTCAGCCATCTGCGCGCGCTGGAAGCGGAAAGCATCCACATCATGAGGGAAGTCGTGGCGGAATTTGCCAAGCCGGTGATGTTGTACTCCATCGGCAAGGACTCCTCCGTCATGATACGCCTTGCGCAGAAGGCTTTCTATCCCGGCAAGCTGCCGTTCCCGCTGCTTCACATCGACACGACGTACAAATTCGACGAGATGATCGAATTCCGCGACAAGTTCTGCAAGGAGATCGGCGCGGATCTTATTGTCCACACTAACAAGCAGGCCATCGCCGAAGGTGCGAATCCGTTCAAGCTCGGCACGTCGAAATGTTGCGCGTTGCTGAAGACACGCGCGCTGCTCGATGCCCTGGCCGAAGGTGGTTTTGACGCCGCATTCGGCGGCGCACGCCGCGACGAAGAGAAGTCCCGCGCCAAGGAACGCATTTATTCGTTTCGCGACAAGTTCGGACAGTGGGATCCCAAGAGCCAGCGCCCCGAGCTCTGGAACGTCTTCAATGCCAAGGTCGAAAAAGGCGAATCGATCCGTGTGTTTCCGCTCTCCAATTGGACCGAGAACGATGTTTGGAACTACATCCATCTTGAGAACATTCCGATCGTTCCGCTCTACTTCGCCAAAGAGCGCGAACTCGTCGTGCGCGACGGCCAGTTGATTCCGCTCGAGCACAACATGCCGCTCAACCCCGGCGAAAAACCGCAAATGGTGATGGCGCGCATGCGCTCGCTCGGCTGCACGTATTGCACCGGCGCGATCCGCAGCGAAGCGACGACGCTGCCGCAGATCACCGAAGAACTGCTGTCATTCCGCCGTTCCGAACGCGAGAACCGCATCATCGACCACGATCAGGAAGGCTCGATGGAGCTCAAGAAACGCGAAGGCTACTTCTAAATGGAACTCCTGCGTTTTTCCACCGCCGGTAGTGTCGACGACGGCAAGTCCACACTCATCGGTCGCTTGCTCTACGAAACCAACGGCGTCTTTGAAGATCAACTCGCGTCGGTCAAGAAGTCCGGCCTCAATCGCTCGACAGGCCCGATCGATTTCTCGCTGCTCACCGACGGCCTTCGCGCCGAACGCGAGCAAGGCATCACCATTGACGTCGCGTATCGATACTTCTCCACGCCACGCCGCAAGTTCATCATTGCCGACACCCCCGGCCACGAGCAGTACACGCGCAACATGGCCACAGGCGCATCGACCGCTGGTTTGACGATCATCTTGATCGACGCGCGCAAAGGTGTGCTGGTGCAGTCGCGGCGTCACGCGTTTATCGCCTCGCTGCTCGGCATTCCGCAAATCGCCGTGGCCGTGAACAAGATGGATCTGGTGGACTTCAGCCAGACCGTATTTGAAGACATTCGAAAGGACTTCACGGCCTTTGCAGCTGGTATTGGACTCCGCAATCTGGCGTTTTTTCCGGTGTCGGCGCTGGATGGCGATAACATCGTCACCGTCAGCCCGCGCACGCCCTGGCACACGGGCCAATCGCTGCTCGAACATCTCGAAACCGTCCCTGTCGCCGAGGACCGCAACTTCAAAGAATTGCGCTTCCCCGTGCAGTACGTCATCCGGCCGACCCTCGACTTCCGCGGCTTCTCGGGCCAGCTTGCATCCGGCGTATTGAAGCCCGGTGACGAAGTGATGGCGCTGCCGAGCGGGCGCGTTTCGCGCGTCAAAGAAATTCCTTCAATTGATGGCCCCATCGCCGAGGCCTTCACGCCGATGTCGATCAACGTCGTGCTGGAAGACGAAATCGACATTTCACGCGGGGATATGCTGGTCGATCCGAATCACGTACCGCATGTGTCGCGGCGGTTTGCCGCCAAACTCGTGTGGATGCATCACGACGTTGGCGTCGCCGGAAAAACCTATCTGCTGAAGCACACGACGCAGACCGTGCCCGCCGAGATTCGCCGCATTCGCCACCGCGTCGATGTCAACACGCTCGAAGCCGTCGAAGTCTCCGAACTCGGTCTCAACGATATCGCCGCAGTCGTGATGGAAGCACGCCGCCCGCTGTACTTCGACGCCTACGCAAAGGACCGCGCGATGGGCGCGTTCATCTTGATCGATCCGATCTCGAACCTCACCGTGGGCGCGGGCATGATCGAGGAGTCGACGCCGGAATTGGTTGAACCGCTCAATCTTCGGAACCTGCAATTCACGGGCGAAGATGAAACCGCCGATCACGGCCGCCTCACCAACGCCGAACGCTTTGCCCGCGCCGGGCACTATCCGGCAACCATTTGGCTCACCGCCCGCCGCGACCTCGCCTACCTCGTCGAGCGCAAGCTCTTCGATCTTGGCTGCCAGGTACACGTGCTCGCCGACGACAGCGATAGCCACCTGCTTCCCGAACTCGCGCGTGTTCTGAACAACGCGGGCTTGATCGCCATCTGTTCGATCGCCTCACCGGATGCCGGCGAGCGCGACCGGGCCGAGTCCTTTACGGCCACCAATCGGTTTGTCGAAATCGCTGCGAAGGAACTGCCCTCGAAAGACGAAGCCGCCGCCGAGAGAATCCTGAAAGCCCTCGAAGACCGTGGCGTACTGCGCCGCAAGGACCGGTTTACACTGGGCGAAGGCATATGATCCGATTTATTCTCGGCGCAGTCCTCGCGCTCTCACTCTGGTGCCAGCCGGCCCCGATTCCCACCGACGCCGAAATGGCGGCATACCGCGCCTTTCGCGCGTGGATGACGACGCAAGCGGATCGGGGCTCCCGTTCCGCGCTCGACGAATCCTACCCCGCCGAGGTATTGAACCGCTTCGCCGCCAAACTCCGCGCGGACGGAAAGACCGTGGGGGAAATTGACGCCGCCCTCGCGCCGCTGCGCAAGTTCGGCCCGAAGCTCGAACACGAGATGTGGAACCGGAATCTCACGGCCGAGAAGCCAAGTTTCAACACCGAGCCCAACGCGTTTCTCGTGGCGATGACAAAGGGCCGCAAGCCCGGCGGCGCGCTCGATGTCGGAATGGGGCAGGGCCGCAACGCGATTTACCTCGCCAAGCAGGGCTGGGACGTGACCGGCTTCGATCCCGCCGACCGCGCCCTTGCCCGCGCGCAGGAACTCGCCGCGCAACAGGGGGTGAAGATCAAAACGGTACTCTCAACCAGCGAGACCTTCGACTTCGGCAAAGACAAGTGGGATCTCATCTTGATCAGCTACGCCGGCGGCCGCGATGTGAAGAAACAAGTTATCGACTCGCTCAAGCCTGGCGGATTGGTGATCCTTGAAGGCTTCCATCACGACGCGACAAAGGGCAGTTCGATCGGCGGTAGTGTCGTCTTCCAAACCAACGAACTTCTGACGCTGTTCACCGGCTTCCGCGTGCTGCAATACGAGGACGCGCAAGCCAAGGCCGACTTCGGCCCCGGCGAAACGCGTGTCGTGCGGCTACTGGCGCAGAAGCCTTAGACGCGGTGAAAATCGGCCCGCCAGTTCTTGATCAACGCCTTGATCTGTTTCGGTGTTAGTTTTTCGTCCAGCGTCATCTTCACGAGTGCCGGGTATTCGGCATCGGACGCGAATCGCAGCGCGATGATCTGTTTGATGTCAAGCTGGCTGGTATCGAGATCGGTGCTGATCAGTTCCTTCATTCGCAGCCGCTCTTCGAGGCGGATCACACGATCCTGCACGCGCAACGAGTAGACGCGCATGCGAAAGACCATCACCAATAGCGACATACTCAGCACAACAAGCCAAATCGTCATGCCGTTCGGATAGTCGAGCGCGTGCTTAATCGAGTAGCCGACCGTCACTCCAAAGATCGCCGCCAACGCGAGAAAATAGGGATCGCGCTGCGTATGGTTGTTGGAGTTTTGTTCCTGCATCAGAACGAATACTTTAGCGCAAACTGAATCTGCCGCAACTGGCTAGTCGAACGGATCCGGCCAAACGCCGCGTTCGGGTTCGCGCCTTGCGATCCCCACGCGCCCGACGGCCGGCCCCACGCCGGGTGGTTCGGCGCATTAAACATTTCCATGCGGAACTGTAAGGTATGGGATTCGTGGATCCGGAAATCCTTCATCGTCGAGAAATCCACGTTCCACGTCGACGGCGCGCGCAGCGCATTGCGGGCGCAGTTGCCGAACTGCCCGGCCGTAATGTTGGTGAACGCCTCGCGGACGAAGTAGCGGTCCGGGTGCGGCGTACTCGCGACCGGATTGACTCCCGCCACGCAGTTCACCCGGTTCGAGTGCGGAAAGCCCGCGCCCATTCCGGCGGCGTCCCACGAATCGGGATTGATCGGCGTACCGCTCTGCACGTTTGTGATCGTCGACAACTGCCAGCCGCCGATAACGGCGTCGATCAGGGCGTTGTCGTTCAACATCGGCTGGCCCTTGCCAAATGGCAGGTTGTAGATCATCGATACGACAAAGCGCTGCGGAACGTCGAACCCTGCGTATGAGTACTCGCACGACCGGCAGCGCTGATTCATCAGCGTGAAGTCGGACCCGGTGCCGCGAATCGCCGAGTTTTCATCAAGCGCCTTCGACCACGTATAGCTGAACATAGCCGTTAGCCGGTTCGACATCCGTTGCGTCAACTTGCCGGAGAAGGCGTTGTAGTTGCCGATGCCATCGCCGTTCAGGAACTGAATGCCGTGCCACTCTGGATACGGCTCGCGGGCGTCGAACGGTGTGATGCCGGGCAGCGGCGCATTCGCGTTAACGAGGTAGTTGACGCGACGGCTAACATTGCCGGTGTAGCCAACTTCAAGCACAGAGTTCTGCGACAGCGTGCGCTGCACGTTAAGCAGGTATTGGATCGAATACGTCGTTCGCAGATTGTTGTCGGCGCCCCAGGTGAGGCCCGGCGCGAAGCGAACGGGAAGCTGTTGCGTATTGATGTAGTTCGAGTAGGACAATGTCGGCACAGCCTGCAGATCGATGATCGGATTGGCGCGCCCTCCCGCGGCGCGGCTCATGTCGAAGATCGAATTCTTGCTCTCCTGCGCGAAGAATACGCCGGCGCCGGTGCGGATCGACCACTTCGCCGATGGGCTGTAGGCTATGCCAAGCCGGGGCGCGAAGTTGTTCCGGTCGGTGGTGATCAAGCGCGAGCCGAGGCGTCCATCGCGCGCCAGTTGCACGGGCCCCGTGAAACGGAATGCGAGATCGTCATAGAAGTCGCCTTTTCCGGTGCGAACAAAAACCGGGTGCAAATTTGCATCGGCGACGTTGGCGGTCGAAGGCAGCGCCTGGCGCAATTGGAAATTCGGCTGCAAGCCGAACTTGTCGAGCAGCGGCTGTGCGAGTTCGTAGCGCACGCCCCAGTTCACTGTGAGTTTGCGGGAGAGCTTGTAAGTATCGTCGAAATAGAAGGCGATCTCCGTGTTGCGGAAATCGCCGCGGGCCAGTGCGACAGCGGCCTCGATCACGCTTGGGGCGCCGAGCAGAAGATCGGCGCCGTTGTAACCGCCTGCGAGCGTGTTACCGTTGCCGGTAAAGGAACCGTTGTGCGTGAAGCGGCCGCGAGCAAACTCGTTACCGACTTGCAGAAACTGGTTGTAGCGCCACTCGCCGCCGAAACGGAGCGAGTGTTTGCCGGTTATCCACGAGAAGTTGTTCACGGCCTGGTAGATCTTGTTATCGATCGAAAACGGGCCGTTGGCGTCGTTGCCGAAAGAGCTGAGCGTGCTGCCCGCCAGACTGATGTTAGGCACTCCCCAGGAATTCGGATCGGTGACCTTGATCGGTGTGTTCAACCGCTCATTCACGTTCTCAACGCTGGCCAACTCCTGGCTGATATTGTTCAGCAGGGAATTGTAACCGAAGCGGAATTCGTTGACGCGCGCCGAGGATAGCACGCGGGTGTTCGACAAGACCCACTGGCTGGCGCGAGTGTACAGCCCGGTGCCGTTCCTTTGCACGCCGGGATTGATGGTCAATTCGTCCGTCCACGAGTAACGGCCGAACCACTGCGAGTTGGCGCTTTCGTTGAAGTCGATGCGGCCGGTGAATTGGTTCTTGTCGACGGGCGTCTTGGCGGTCCATTGATGATTGCGGATGGGCAGTCCAGTCTGCGTTAAGTTCGGCAGCGGCGCAAAGTTGTCGATCAAATACCTGGCTCCAGCGTTGATGCGCGAGGCGGGGACGCGATTTCCGGCGAATGGAGTCGAGGTGACGGTAAAGCCTGAACCGGTGGCGTTCGGCGTGCGTACCCGCGTGTTTGGATCCTGCAACGCACCGGGTACGACCGAAAAATCGCCGCCCCGCATCTCGGGCGTCATCGTCGTGAAGAAACTCGGCACCGAGCGGCGCGACTTGAATCCTTCGTAGTTGGCCATGAAAAAGATCTTGTCCTTGCCGTTAAGAAGTTTCGGAATCACTACCGGACCCGACAACGTTCCGCCATACTGATTCTGGCGGTAAGGCGCCTTCAACGGCGCTGTCTGTGTCGGGCTTTCTGGATCCTTGAAAAAGTAGGGACGTGCGTCGAGTTTGTCGTTGCGGAGGAACTCGAACAGCGCGCCATGGAACTGGTTCGATCCACCTTTGGTCGAGACGTTGATCTGGCCCGCGCCGCGGCCGAACTCTGCCGGGTAGATTCCCGTCTGGACCTTGAACTCCTGTAGCGCTTCGACCGAAGGCAAGACGATGTACAAGTTGAAATTGATGTCGGTGTTGGTAATACCGTCGAGCGTGTAGTTGCTCCACGCAGACCGCGCGCCGGCGATGGAAATCGTCAATTCGGATCGCGATCCACCCTGCCTGCCGGCGGCCTGCGCGGCCTGATTGAAACCGATGTTCACGTTCGGCGAAAGGCCGACGAGGCTGAAGAAGTTGCGGCCGTTGAGCGGCAGTTCGGTGATGCGTTTCTGCTCGATCACTGAGCCCACCGTCGCGTCTTCGGTCGATAACAGCGGCAAGCGGCTCGACACTTCGACCACTTCGCTCACTTGACCGACTTCGAGATTGAAGTCGACGCGCGCGGCCTGCTGCACTTGCAGCTCGATGTTGGTGCGCGTGGCGGCTTTGAACCCAGTCTTCTCGGCCTTCACCTCATACATCCCGGGCACCAGCGCGGGGATGGTGTACACGCCGTCCTCATTGGTCACGGCGTTGCGCACGCCATTCGTGGCTGTGTTGCGGACCGTGATCGCCGCTCCGGCGACGACCGCTCCCGACGAGTCCTTCACATCACCGGTCAAAGACCCGAACGTCTGGCTGAATGCAGACGCAGCCAACAGTAACGATACGAACGCAAATCGCATGAGCGCACTCCCAATTCGAATTTCCGGCTTGCATCATTTTATGTCAAAGTCTCGACGTCCGGTTCCTCGACCAGCCAGATCGCGAAGATGCCGAGCGCGTAGATCATCGCACAAATCGTGCCAACTTTGGGGTAGTCGCCGCCAAGAGCGGTGAATAGCGCACCCGCCGCGAGCACGCCGCCCGCTGTCGCGAACCGGCCGAAGTTGTAAGCCAGGCCACTGCCGCTGGCGCGTACGCGCGTGGGGAAGAGTTCGGGCAGGTATAGCGCCAACCAGCCGAAGAACAGCGTCGCCACGAATCCCTGCAGGAAAACTACCAGATGGAAGCCCGGCTGCAACGGCGCGGTCAACTGAAACATAGCAACGGTGAGCGATGTCGCGCCGATGCTGATCAATAAGTAGCTGCGCTTGCGGCCGATACAACTCGCCAATTGCGCTCCGAAGAAACTACCGAGTGCCGCGCCGAAGGCCCACCAGCCTTGTGTTGCGGCCTTGTAGTCGGCATTCGCCGCGCCGGCGATCTTATCCGACCACGGGATCATCCACTTGCTGGCGGCCCACGCGCCAACCAGCGGAATCGAAGCGATCAGAATGCTGGCGAGCGTTGTGCGTACTAGATTGGGAGCGAACAATTCGCTGACGGGCGGTGCGGGTCGCTTGGCCTCCGCGCGCGAGGCCAGCCACTTCGGCGACTCCGGCAACCACAGCAAGACGATGATGCCAAGCACCGCAGGCACTCCCGACAACCGGAATATCCATTGCCACGAATCCGGCGTCACGGGCCACACCCGTGCCAATTGGGAGAGCAACAGAATGCCCGTGTTCAAGCCCGCCATCATCACGCCGGAGACGACAGGTTTCGCCGCCGCCGGCCAGCACTCAGCCACAAGCGCCATGCCGTTCGGCCACATGCCGCCGACACCCAGCCCGACGAGAAAGCGCAGGACAAGCATCTGCTCCTGCGTTTCGACGTACGCGCCCAACGCCGCGAAGACCGAATAGAACAGGATGCTATAGCCCATCGCCCGCGTGCGTCCAATTCGATCTCCGAGATTGCCGAGCGCTACGCCGCCGATCGCCGCGCCCAGCATTAGCGCCGCGGTGAACCGCGCGAACCAATCGCCGCCCAGCGTTGGCGCGAACGCGGCGCCGAGCAGACTCTTCGACACCGACAGCGATGCCAACGGCATCAGGCCAAGTTCAACGCCGTCGAAAACCAGTCCGAGAAACGACGCGGCTAACACGGCCACTCGCATGCGCGGGGAGAGCATTCTGATAGCTTACGTTAGCGCCAGATACTCGCGGGCCAGCCACACCACCATCGAGCCCTCTCCCACCGCCGAGGCGACCCGGTTCATCGCGCCCGCACGGATATCGCCCGATGCGAAAATGCCAGGCTCGCTGGTCTCCAACGGCAGCGGCGCGCGCGACTCCTTCCAAATGCGCGGAAATGCCTCGGCGGCATGCAGATCGCGGCCCGTCAACACAAAGCCCTTGTCGTTGCGAAGCACCGTTGCGGGCAGCCATTCGTTCGACGGCTGCGTTCCGATGAATACGAACAGCGCATCGCACTCTTCAACCGACTCCGCTCCGTCGGAAAGCGCAGCTAGCGCCACCCGCTCCACATGGCTGTCGCCTTCCACGCGGGTTATCTCGGTTCGTCCCCGCACGGTGATGTTCGGCGTATTTTCGATCTGCTCGATAAGGTACTGCGACATGGTTCCGTGCAACTTCTCCCGCCGGATGACGATTTGAACTTCGCGCGCGTGCCTCGCCAGATACAACGCGCCTTGTCCCGCCGAATTACCCCCGCCAACGACAAGCACCCGGCGACCCGAAATAGCCGAAGCCTCCGTCGTCGCGGCGCCGTAGTAGACGCCAGCGCCGGTGTGCGCGGCGATGCCCTCGGCGGGATGCTCCCGATACGCCATGCCCGTCGACGCCAACAGCGCCCGGGTTACGATTTCGCGTTCGTCGCTTAGGGTCACTCGCTTGTATCCGCCTTCGATTGCAACCCGTTCGACGGCCAGCGGCGCAAGAAACTCCGCGCCCAGCCGCTGCGCCTGCATCAGAGCGCGCCGCGTCAACTCTGCGCCGCTGATGCCTGTCGGAAAACCGAGATAGTTTTCGATTCTCGAACTCGTGCCCGCTTGCCCGCCCGGTGCGTGGCGATCGAGCAGCAGCGTGCGCAGCCCCTCGGATGCGCCGTAAACGGCGGCCGCGAGACCCGATGGCCCCGCGCCGGCAATCACGAGGTCATACACGTCGAAAGCCGCTGCGAGCGGCTTCCCCAAATGCTCGGCAACTTCGCGCGGCTCGGGATTCCTCAATACCGCGCCGTTATCGTCGAAGAACAACGCGGGCAACTCACCAGGCGTTACACCCGCTGCGTCGAGCAGCGCCCGAGCGCTCTGGTCGCGGTCGACATCGAGCCATCGATAGGAAATCAGATTCCCACCCAGGTACGTCTTGATCGCGTGCGAACGCGGCGACCACTGGTGCCCCACCAACCGCAGGCCCGTCTCCTCGGGGACACACTCCGCCCGCCACGAGTCGAGTTGATCGTCCACGGCCGGATACAACCGCTCTTCCGGCGGATCCCAGGGTTTGGACAGGTAGTAGTCGAGATGCGCTTCGTTGATCGCCTTGACCGCGGCCTCGATATCGGAATATGCCGTCAACAACACGCGACGCGCCTGCGGATACATCTCACGGATCTTCGCCAGCAACTCGCAACCCAGCATGCCCGGCATGCGCTGATCGCTGACGACCATCGCCAGCGAATCGCCGAGCTTCTTTAGCTCGCGCGCCGTGTCGACCGCCTCCTTCCCCGACGCCGCGCCGACGATCAGGTATTGCTCTCGATACCGCGCACGAAGATCTCGACGCACAGCCGCCAGCACTTGCGGATCGTCATCCGCGACCAGAATCACAGGCTTGTTCAAACGAGCGCTCCATCCGCCACTGGCAGCAAAACTCGAAACTCCGTGCGGCCCGGTTCCGACTCCACCGAGATGGCGCCATCGTTATGCCGCACCAAACGCCGCACGATATCCAGACCCAATCCGGTGCCTTGCCCAATCGGCTTGGTTGTGAAGAACGGATCGAAGATGCGTTCGCGCACACCAGCCGGAATGCCCAGCCCATTGTCGATAACGCGGACGGCGACTTTGTTGTTCTCGCGCGACGCTTTAATTTCGACACGGCCGGAAGCGGGGATCGCATCGAGCGCGTTGTCGATCAGATTCGCCCAGATTTGATTGATCTCCCCCGCAAAACCACGCACGGGCGGGAGTTGCGGCTCGCTGTCGATTGTGACCGTCGCCGATTTCGATCGCGCCTTGGCGCGCAGCACGGCCACCGTGTTGTTCAGCCCTCGCAACAGGTCGACATCCTCGGCGACTGGCGCCTGATCCATGTGCGTGAAGCCCTTTACCGCAATAACGATGCCCGATATTCGCATCGCCGCGTCCTTGATCTCTTCGGCCAGAATGCGCGCTCCGCAGCCCGCGGATAGCGACCGTAGAACCGCGCTCAATGCCGCACTGTCGATCGAGGCCGCCAACGCATCGAGCGAGGACATCGTCACCGGCGTGTCGGCCAGTGCCTCGGCGATGCCCGTGTCGATCCCATGATCGGCGAGCCAGTCTTCCACCGTCTCCTCGCGCTCGGCCTGTTCAATTGGGGTCCGAATGGTGAAATCGCCGCTCACCGCGCACGTCTCGCGGACTCGATCGATCACGGCCAATTGCTCATTGGAAAGCCGACAGGACGCCAACGCTATCGACGCCGCCTGAAAACACGCAAGCTTCTCGTCCAGTAAAGAGGCGCCTCGCTCAATCGCCGCCGCTGGATTGTTCAACTCGTGCGCCAGCCCCGCGGACAACTTCCCGAGCGACACCATCTTTTCATCGTGCAGATCGCTCGAATTGAATGCGCGCACGCGGTCGAGCATGGCATGCACGAGGATCGCCGTGGTCTGGTGGCACTGTTCGGCCAACGCTTGCAGATCGACGGCCGGTACGGCCAGGATCTCAGAGGCCTCCTGCGCGACGGAATCCCCGGGAGGAGCGGACACGCGCGAATACGGAAGGACGCCCGTGACATCGCCGGCGCGCCACTCCATAATCTTGCGCGGTCCCGCACCGCGGTCGACGAACATCGCAAAACGCCCAGTCAGAACAACGAACAATCCTTCCGGCCGTGCGCCCTTGCTTGTCAATACACCGCCCACTGGTAACTCGCGCAGTGTTCCGCGGGAGGCGAGCCACTCCAACTCGTGCCGCGGCGCGGCGCTCAGTGTGCGGTGTGCGCTTAATCTTTCGACAAGACCATGCAGCATTAGATGAGTAGTATAGCCAACGCCGCGCTTGACGCCGCACCCACGAACGTGACATAAAGAACGTGGTTCCACCATGCAGAGAAGAGAAATTTTCAAAACCGCGGCCGCAGCGGCCGCAGCCACCTCGTTCGAGGCCAGCGCCAAACCGCGCGGCGCCGGCAAACCCGTAATGATGAAATTGGCGACCCAGCACGCCGACGACGAAGACACGCTCACGACCCTGGCCGCTTTCGGCGTCAACCACATTTGTAGCGCACTGCCTTCGCGCAAGCTTGACGAAAAATTCAGCGTCGATAGCTTGAAACGGCTTCGCGAGCGGGTCGAAAAACACGGCATCAAGCTGGAGATGGTCCCGCTGCCGCTCAGTTCGGCCTACATCACAAAGGCCGAGTACCCCGCCATCATGCTCGGCAAGTCCGACGAGCGCGACAAGGCGATCGACGACATCTGCAATATTATTCGCAACTGCGCCAAGGCCGGTATCCCCGCCGTCAAGTACAACATGTCGATTCTCGGTGTCGTACGCACCGAACCGACACCCGGCCGCGGCGGCGCCATGTACAGCACCTTCAAATACGCCGCCGGGAAACAGGAGCCGCCGTTAACCGAAGCGGGCAAGGTCGACACCGACACGTACTGGGAACGGATGACCTACTTCCTCGAACGGGTGGTTCCGGTGGCCGCCGAGAATAAGATCCGGATGGCCTGCCACCCCAACGATCCGGGCATGCCGAACGGCAAGAACTGGCGCGGCGTTGTGCCAGTGCTCGGCCGCGTGGAGGGACTGAAGCGCTTTGTGCAGATCAAAGAGAATCCGTATCACGGACTCAACTTCTGCCAGGGAACGATCTGCGAAGGCCTCGAAGATCCGAACAAGGAGATCCACGACGTTATCCGCTGGTTTGGGTCGCGCAAGAAGATCTTCATGGTGCACTTCCGGAACATTCAGGGCAAGATCGGCGATTTCCGCGAAACCTTCCCCGACGACGGTGATGTGAACATGTTCGAAGCCGCGCGCACTTACCGCGAGATCGGTTTCGACGGAATGCTGATGCCCGATCACGTTCCGAAAATCAACGGCGACACCGGCGGCCGGCGCGCCTTCGCGTTCGCGTTCGGCTATATGGCTGCGCTTCTACAGCAATTGAAATCGGAGAACTAGCGGCTCAGCACCTGCTTGGCTTGCCACAAATGGCGGCGCCCGTGGGCCGCCATCGAGCCAAACGCCGCGCCGAGAGACAGCTTTATCTTGTCGCTCGCCGGCGATTGGACCTTCACCTTTCCGAGGTCGAGCCCGTCGGTTTCTTCCATCAGCCGTAACATCTCCGCGTGCTGCGCCAGCATGTCGTTAAGCGCCTGCTCCGCTGTGACGCCGTCGGCGGGATGAAACAACGGCGGCGCTTTCACCTTCATACGAACCGGCGGCTCCAGCACCCATAGGAAAAACTTGCCGAGTAGTCCGCAGTTGAACGGGCCTTCGCCAGCCAGGCCGGCTTTGCGGCCCGCGGCGATCGCAGCCTCGATCTTCGGATTGTACAGCCGTACGGTTTGCGCTAGATGCGCCAGGCAGTCGGCGACAGACCAGCCTCCGCCTTCGGGGCGCTTCACAAGCGCTTCGGGCGCCGACGACTCGACAATCGCGCGCGCCTCCGCGTTCACCGATTCCAATTGCCGGGCCAGATCTTCCAACTCAGCACAAAGCGGTTTCATGTTGTTTCTCCTCGTGTGTGGATGGCAGCGCCTTTCTCGACGAAAGCGATTTCTTCGAGCAGCCCTTCTTCCGACAGCCGAGCCTCGACAATCAGCCGGTACGCCCCATAGCTCAGGAACAGCGCCCCGGTCATGCCGAGAGCCAGCGGCAACCAGCTTAGCTGGGTGACGAACACGGACGCAATGCCAATCGCCACGCTCGTGAACACAAAGATGCCCGCGGCGAAATAGAAGCTGATCATCACTCTCGCCAGAATGCGCGCCCGTTGCCCGGCGATCTCCAGCAGACGGAGAAGCATCTGTTTCCGATCTTCCGACAGCGGCTGCTGCGTGGATGGATCGACCTGGTACTCGAGGAGATCGGATATCTTACGAATGCGGTCGACGCACCGGCCGAGCCGGCTCGAGGTCGAGAGAATAAATGTACCGGTCGCCGAAATCAAAAGCGCTGGCGTAATCATCGACGTGAGTACGGCCAGCGCTTTGGAGAGAGTTACGAGTTCAAGATCGGTCAGCGGATTGGGAAGCGCAGCCACACTTCCAGTCTACTTCTCGTCCTTTCTCATGCGGATGATGTTGAATTCGCCGCCCCCTTCGGTAACCTTGTAGTCGGACGGTACTTCGAAGATCTGGCGGGCTGGTTCGCCGCGCCGGAGGTTGGTCAGTTTGTACGTGGTTTCGCCGTTGCGCGGATCCTTGCGCGTGGTGAGGACGACGGTCTTCAATTCGTTCGAGTACCAACGTTCCGACACCGTGTCGAGCGGAAGTTCGTTACCGATCTGCCCGGCGGGAATCGTAACAGTCGTGCGCGTCCCCTCCGCCTCGACGCCTTCGATAATCCGTTTGCCGAGCTTCTCCGTCTTCACGTTTGGCGCGGCTGTGGCGCTCTTGCCATCGCCTTGGAAGACCAAACCGCCAGGCAATGCGATGCGTTCGGGGGCCGAGAACTCATGCTTAGCGCCATCGTCGCCGTGAAAGACCATCACCCGCTTGGGACCGTCGGCGGGGCCTTCTATCTTCTCCTCCACCGTCGTTGTCTCGCCGTTAACGGTGGCGACTTTTTTCGTGAACGTGGCTGTCACCTTCGCAGGCCCGCCGGCGGTCACGGCCTTGGAAGCGAGTGTGCCGATGTTGATCTTGCGCGCGGTCTTCGCCTGCGGGTCGAGGACGTAGTCGATCTTCGATACCGGATCGTGGATGAAAACGGATTTGTGCTGTTGTCCGCCAGCCCATGGGCCGATCGCGCCGATGGACATCTCGCGCCGCGAGCGGCCCTCGCCGTCGCGTGCGTAAGCGGTGCTGTTGGATGATTTGATGCGATTGCCGTCGGCCAACGTCTGCACCGTTTCACTCACGAACTCGCCGGTGAACGGCACTCCCTTCACGTCGCCCATCTCAAAGCCCATCTCGGCCGTGACGAACGAGAATGCGCCTTGTCCTCCCGCCGGCGCGCCCACTACATGAATCGCTTCTCGCGATTCGATCCTTATGCCCGGCGTGGGCGCTTGGGCGACTAGCGCGGCGGCGGAAGCCGCCGTCAAGATCAGGTGTTTCTTCATGGTAGTTCCTTTCTATTGCATCGGGGAAATGAATCGGACGGCACGGACGCTGCCGTCCTCGGCCAACATGACGTCGGCCGGAATCTGTTCGTGCCAGCGCTCCATGCTTACGGGGATTCCGAAATCGTTCATTGCGGAGCGCGGGAGCTTGACGCGCATGATGCTGCCGCGTTCGATCGGCTCGGCGAGTTGCCAGGCTCCGACCGGCAGGAAGCCGGTATCGGCCATACGCACGGGCGGCGCCGCACGGCGACTGCGAACCACGCGAGTCTTCAATACAGCCGGCGGCGCTTCCGTCACTGGTATCGGCGGCGCAGGCGCCACGGCGATCGGTGCAGTGTTCGGCGTCTGTTCAGTGGGCTTCGGCGCGACGAGCAGGCCGATCAGCAAAACCGCGGCCAGCGCCAAGGGCGCCGCGACACGGAGTGCAACCGATCGCTGCCTTCGCCGCCGCAGTTCGCCAAGCAACGCCGCCTCCACGCGCGGTGGCGCCGAGAGGTCATCGGTCCGGCCGATCTTTTCGATCAGCACGCTCAGTTTTCGATGTTCGTCGAGAGTCATGATGCTTGTCCCACAAGCGGTTTGAGTTTTCCTGCTAACAGAGCCCGTGCGCGATGAAGCCGCGACCGCACCGTGCCCACGGGACATCCGGTGATTGCGGCGGCCGCTTCATACGCCAAACCCTGCATATCGCACAACACCAATACTTCGCGGTAGACCGGCGGCAGCGTTGGAATCAGATCGCGCAGTCTTTCCAGCAACTGCGTCTGCTCCAATTCCTCCAACACGCAGCCCTCGACCAAGGGTTCGCCGGACGAATCTTCCTCCAGTGAGAGATACCGACGCCGTGCCGTCAAACAACGTAACACCTGCTTCCGCGCCACGGCGAACAACCACGCCTGCACGGTACCAAGCGCAGGGTCCAACCGGCCGGCTTCACGCAGCAAGGCGATAAACATTTCCTGCACGACATCCGCCGCCACTTCTTCATCGCCAGACATGTGCAGCGAATAGCGATAAACCGCCCTTTGCCGACGCCGATAGATCGCCAGGAATGCGTCCTCATCGCCCCGCGCCAACCGGTCCAACAGGCTTTCGTCGCTAGCGTCTTTGATATCGGCGGTCCGTAGCTTCATTCGCTGCTACTAGGTTATCCGGGCCGCGGCGCCGAAGTTCCAAAGATTATGTGACCTAAAGCTGATATCTCGCGACATCGACGCAGCCGTAGACCCATTGTTCGTCGTATCCCGTTATATCAAGCGCCACCGTTCGCCCGGCGAACGGTTTCAGATCCCACTCGTCGAGATCCGGCTTCTTGCCGTTTTCCTTCGCTTTCGTAATTCGAAGCCGTCGATCCCCCATCCGCAGGGGTTTGTCTTCCTGCTCCAGCGGAATAAAGCGGAGCGCCTCCGCCTTCACCCCTTGCGTCCACACTCGCGCTACTACGCCTCGGATAATCATATTCGTAACTTCGCTACGGCTGCTGTCCGGAGATATCCGAACATCCGTAAAGCCAGCGGTCGTCATGCCCCGTGGCCATTGCGGCGACCACCTGCCCGTCGAACTCATCCAACTGCCGCTCACGCATTTCAGGCTCCGCAATCCCGGCCTTGCTTCGAGTGACCCGCAACCGCAGCTTGCCCGGCGCCATCATCGACTCCTCACGCTGCAAGGGAATGAATCGCAATTCCTCCCCTACAATTGCCGCACCTTCCAGCACAGCAATCCGCGCGATCACTCCTCGATAAACCATCTATCTCGCCTCCCGCAACAGCCGTTGATACTCCGCTTTCGCGAAATCGTAGGCCTGTTTCATCTCGCCACGCTCGGTCAAACGAATGCGGCCGATCTTCTGATCGAAGCAACGTTCGACGGCCTTCACGCACCATTCGATGGACTCTTTCACTCGAATAGGCTTATCGGCAACATTCAGCCAAATTGGATTCGAATGTGAAGAAAGTGGAATCCGAATCGCGAGCCACGCGCTACTGTCGACAGCAACGTCGAAACTAAGGTCGCGCATCGTCCCATCCGCGTCGATTTCCTTAGTCGCAACCACACGCCCGTTCAGCAGCACCTCGACCGGCACCTTGCGGCCGTTGCCGATGCGCGCGCGCTCCAAATCCCAATACGGCTTCTGATCGAATCGTTTGCCACGGATGGCCTCGTCGGGTCTTTCGCTGAGCAGCGCAGCCGTCTTTACCGTAACCTTCACCGTCGAGGGTCCAGACAGTTTAAGCGTCGAATCGCCCCTGCCCATCTCGACGCCGTTCGCCCGGAAATCGATCAGATGGCTTTTCCCGTCGGAAACGTAGTTGCGCCCTTCGCGAATACCAACGGCCCAGTCGCCGTAATCGAGTTTTGGCTGCCGCACATAACTACGGCCGAGACCCACCTTCTCACCATAGATGCAAGGAAAATCCGTCTCGCCGCTGATTCGCGCTTTGTACCCAGCGTTCAGCGTGTGGTACCACGCGTTCAATTCCCAGTGATATGGCGTGTCGACTGTCGAAATAAAATCGGTGACACCGTGCGTCACACTGACGACGTACTCATTTGCTCCGATGCCGTCGAATGGCGGCAACTCCTTCGACGGGATCTTCGTGTCCTGAATCGTCAACCCCCATCCCGAGTGCGCGTAACCGGTGATCGCGCCCTGCTTCTTACCCCATCTCAAAATAGGGATGCCCCATGTGGGCCAGTCCTCAATTCGTTGCGTGCCGGGATAGTCCTGCTCCTTGAGACCTAATAAAATCAGGTGTCCGGTGTGACTTGACGGATGCCCGCTCACCTCGACGTCGTAACGAATTTTGTTGTCGGCGGTCGATACGGCGTTGTCTTTGCCTTCGAAGAACGTCTTTTGGAAATACCATCCCGGACCCCACGTCAACACCGATCCGATCTTCAAATCTTCGCCCAGCACATGCCGCATCATGTCCTGCGGATAGACGCCTTCGGTCGGGCGCTCGTAATGCGCGCACCCGGCCGCGTGAATGTGATGATCGCCTGAATACCAGCCCATTTTGGCCGGGTCGATCCAGCGTTCGAGTTGCACGCGGAACTCCTGCGCGGCCGTGCTGGTCACGGCCAGCTTCGCCGACTTAGCGCGGTACTCCGGTCCGCGGCCGTATTCGATGGTGTATGAGCCCGGCGGCAGCATCACGTGCTCG
The DNA here is from genome assembly GCA_016871055.1 of Acidobacteriota bacterium. GTDB lineage: Bacteria > Acidobacteriota > Terriglobia > Bryobacterales > Bryobacteraceae. Next base: position 29,124 of record VFZW01000001.1, on the reverse strand, counting down.
CCGTCGGCGCGATAGACCTGCGGGTGAAAGAAAAAGTCACCGGCAAGGCGCTTGGTCTGCGAAGGATAGACACGCCGCATCTCGTCGCGAATCAGAAATGACGCGGTCGTCGGCTTGCCGTCGGTGTCTTTGACTCGAAACGTCACCTTGGCCGCTGGCGACGCCGTGAAGAGAACATCGACCTCGCTGCGAAACCCGAGATCTTGCGATCCCTGCCCCGCGTCGAAAACAAGTTTCGCTTCGCGCTTTCCCGCGTCCTTCGAGTAGATCTGCACGATCCGGTATTCCAATTCAAGTCCCGACAAATGCGGCTTCAACGGCTGCTTGTTGAACATGGCGATGTCGATCCACCTGCGGCCGACCGCGCCGGCGGCGGAATTGGCCAATTGGCCCGCATTCGGACTGTCGATGGCAAGCACCGCCGTGATGCCCGCTTGGTTGTGAACTTTCACGAGAAACGCTCGCCAGCCCTGTTCAAGCAATCTTGCGGGAGCATTTCCTTGTTGCACTTTGACGCGGCTCTCTGGATTGATATCGACGCCCACCAGCGCGTATTTGTCGAGGATTCTCTGCATCTCCTCGACCTGTGCCTTGCCGCCGTTCGGCATCGCGGCGATCTTTTTCAGCGCATCGCCATCGGCCGCCGGCAGCGGTTCGCCGATCAGTTCAAACGCCTGCACCACACGCCCAACCTGCGCGGCGAGCGGTTGAAACTCTACCTGCGAGACGACCGGCAGGTCCTCGGCGTAAATCGAAAGACTGCTGATGATAAGACACAAGCGCAACATAGTCATGCCAGATTGAATACCACATCGCGGGATACGATGAAACCATGGCGCGCCGATTCCTGATTGTTGCCGGAGTGTTGGCGGCGGTGTTTCTGCTGCTTCCGTATCTCGTTTCCGCCGAGCGATTCCGCCCAATCCTGACGCAACGGTTGACCGCGGCCACGGGCAAGCGAGTCGATTTCGAGGGAATCGCATTGCGACTATTTCCGCTCTCGCTGCGCATTGACGGTCTGAAGCTTGAAGGCGTTCTTACCGCCGAGCACGTGAGCGTTCGCTCGCGTTTATTGCCGCTGTTGAGCGGTGATGTCGAGATCGATGGTATCGATGTCGTACGACCCGTGTATGAGCATCGGGCTGGCGAACCGGGCCAAGCGCAAAGCGGCGTCGTTTTCAAAGAAATCACCATCGTCGATGGCACGGTGGTCGTCTCTGGTCAGCTCTACGAACATATCGATGCCACGATCAAGGGCGGAGGCGCCGGCCGCGCGATTTGGCGAATGCCGAAGTTCGGCGCCGTCGAACTCCGCGACCCGCTGACCGTGGAGTTTGTTCACACGCCAGGCGAAACCTCGGTGCGCATTCCGAACACCTCGGTTGCGCCGCGCGATGGGGCGGGCGGCGCAAAGATCAATGGAACAATCTCCGCGGATTTGAAAATTCGCGATGGTGCACTCAGCGGCGACGCAAAGCTGACGAACTTCGAAATCGCGGGTGGCGGCCTGTATGAGCCGTTGCGAATTTCCGCGGCCGCACTCGGCATCACGCCCGATCGAATCTCCGCCGCGCGGTTCTCACTAACCGCCGGGCCCACCAAGGTCACTGCATTCGGCGTCGTCAAGAACTACATGAAAGATCTTGCCGCCGACATCACCATCGACGCGCCGAGCGCGCGGATCGAAGATCTCGCCGCGCTGGCTAAGGCGTACGGTTTCGGCGGCATCAATGCAAAGGGCGTTGTCAGCTTCCGCGCACGCATCAACGACGACATGGCAGTTTCGATAGACAATCTGAACGCAACGATCGGCGAGTCGCACATCGAAGGTTCCGTGCAAGCGCGAGGCAACAAAGTGACGATCGATTTGAACGCCGACAAACTCTCCGCCGCCGAGATGCGCCAATGGTACACGGCAAAGCCCGGGCCGTCGACGACGCGCGTGGCTGGGAATGTGGCCATCGGCCGCGTTGTCGTTGACGCGCAGGTTCTCGAGAATGTGAAGTCGGGAGTGGGTATGCAAGGCGGCGTGATGAAGTTTGAACCACTGACGGCGAACGTGAATGGCGGCATGATGGCAGGCGCGCTGACCGTGCAGGACGGCGCGGTCGCCTTCAAGGGCCGATTCGAGCGCGTCGATTTGCAGACGATTACCAAGGCTGTTTCGGGGCCAATCACGGCCGACGCCGATATTCGATTCGCACCCGGCGCGGACCTGCTGAAGTCGCTCGATGGCACTTTGGCGCTGGCGATCGACAAGGGTAGGATCAATCCGGTGAACCTGATCGGCGCGCTGGGCGGGTTGATGAAGGACGGGTCGACTCCGTTTGTCGCTGTCCGAGGAACTTTGAACTTCGCACAGGGCATGGCGACAACCGACGAGATCGCGCTAGAACTCGATCGCGCTGCGGCTAAGTTCAGTGGCAGAATGAATCTGATCGATCAATCGCTCGATCTGCGGTTGTTGACCACGATGAACAAACAGTTGAGCGCGGAACTCGCCAAAACCGCCGTCGGCAACCTATTGGCCGCCGCTATTGCAAGTCCGTCCGGCGAGTTGATGATGCCTTCGCTTGTGCGAGGGACCTTCGCTAAGCCGGTGATCACACCCGATGCGGGCGCTGTAGCAAAGCTGCAACAAGAGCGGTTGAAGAGCGGTTTGAAAGGAATTTTCGACGCTTTTAAGACTAAGCGTTAGGCGGACGATTCTCGAACAGGAATTCTGCCGTCTCGTCCGACATCGCCCACACCGTGTAAGCGCCGATCGCGGTGCCGATCGGAAAGTTCAACATGTTGATCGCGGCGATCAGCATTCCGAAAGTTCGCGCCCATGGTTTGAACTCGGAGATTCCTTTGCCCGCGATGGCGACGGGGGCTGCCATCAATACGCTGTAGCAAATGAAAACAAGCGCGACAATGCGCTCAAGCGGAATCGACGCCAGGTCTTTCCGCTTGTAGAACGGATTATCGGTGAGCAGCAGCCCGCTCAATCCGCCCGCAGCGATGAAGGCAATCACCGCGATCACGGCCATAAATATGGCGGATCAGTACAGCAACCGGCCCGCATTACGAATGTGGGTTTCCAACCCCGCGCTCCTTATCTACCTGAAATAGTTGTAACACTATCGCGGCGCCAACTGGAAGGTAGACAATCCAGCGCACGGCCGAAACGCCGTCCCAAACATGTTCGGAGCGCCAGCGGATGAGAACCGTGTAGAGCACCGGCGCCAAGGCGGCCCAAACGCCAAGCACGTACGGCGCGCGGAAGACAGCCAGTGGTAAAAGCCAGCAGACATACCAGGGATGAACGTTTGCCGAGACCGCGAGAATCGTGCCGGCGACGATCGCCAGCGCATGCCTCCCGCAGCGTGCAAAGTACGACGCCAGCGACGCCAGCGCGATGAGCGCCAGCGCCACAATTTTCGCGCGATCGAACGATCCGGCGACTGCAAGCAACGCGCCGAAGAAGATGTCGTTATTCCGCCAGCCTCCGACGAAGCCGCTGGTGTAGCGGATATTCTCGCTGATATCGGTGTGCCAGGGCCACCAGCAAAGCGCTAAGACGATGATCGGAACCGGCGCGAGCCACCAGCGCTTCCGTACGAAATGGGGTAGCAGAAGGATCGGCCAATACTTCGTCGCGGCGGCGAAGCCGAGCAACACAAAGGCGCGTGCGAAGGATTCCCGTTCGAGCAGATAAAGCGCGCAGAGCGTTAGCGCGATCAAGATCGCGTCGTGATGGCCCATGCCCCAGAACTCGACGATCGGCAGTGGACACCACGCCCAGGCAAACAATCGCGAATCGCCGTGCGTCCAGAAAAACAGCAGCACAAGGACAACCGCCTCCGCCATGCACGCGCCGAGTTTCATCACGCTGAGCGACCCACCGCCGAGCCGGAACAGAGTGACCTGCACCGTTTGCAAGGCTGGCCCGTAGACGGCCTTGAAGTCTTTACCGTCCACATGCGCGAAGTCGTCTCCGCGAAGGAACGCAAGCCGTTCGTCGCCCGGCCTCGCGTCGTAGGGATTAACGCCCGCCGCGGCTGCGCTGCCCTCCCACCGGTATCGGTACAGGTCGTCGGAAAAATGCGGCGGCATGAAAAACGCGGTCAAGCGGAAGGCAACCGCCGCGCCGATCAAGACGGAGCCCCGCACATGCGCCGCCGACCAAAGCGCGCCGAGATATAATAAAGAGATCGCGACAAACAATGCGACGGCTGTAACGGCGTCGAGTTGTTTGCTGTCTAACGCGAGCAACCCGGCTTCGATGCCGGCCGCGCACAAGCAGGCGAACCACTCTCTGGAGCTCATGCCCTTACTTCTTGCCCTTCTCGTTACCGGAAACGCCTCGGCGTTCGAAGAGTTCACGCGCGGAATGTTCGACGATACGTTTGCGGGAGTTCACAAGCTCGCTCCGTTCGATTATGCGCTGTTGATCCCGTACTTTGCCGTTCTCATCGCCTTGTCGTTCTTCGGAATGCACCGGTATGAGATGATACGCGGCTACTTCAAGGGCCGAAAGAACCTGCCCAGCCAGCCGCCTTCGCGGTTTGAAGAACTGCCGCCGATTACCGTGCAACTGCCGTTATTCAACGAGCGCTTCGTCGTCGAACGGCTGATCGAACAGATCGTCAAGCTCGATTACCCTAGGCACCTGCTGCAGATTCAAGTGCTCGACGATTCCACCGACGAAACGCATCCGTTCACCGAGCGCCTCGTAGCCGAATACCGCGCCGCCGGCCATCCGATCGAGTATCATCACCGCACCAATCGGCATGGCTTCAAAGCCGGGGCCCTGCAGGAAGGCCTCAAGTCGGCCACCGGTGAAATCGTCGCTGTGTTCGACGCCGACTTCATCGTTCCCGAAGATTTTCTCAAGAAGACCGTCCACTATTTCGCCGACCCGAAGGTCGGAGTAGTGCAAACGCGCTGGACGTATCTGAACACCCACTACAACACGCTGACCGAAGTGCAGACGATCCTGCTCGATGGCCACTTCGTCCTGGAGCACGTCGCCCGCGCGGGCGCGGGCCTCTTCTTCAACTTCAACGGCACAGCCGGTCTGTTGCGCGTCAAGATGATCGAAGACGCCGGCGGTTGGCAGCACGACACCCTGACCGAAGATTCCGACCTGAGCTACCGCGCGCAGCTAAAGGGCTGGAAGTTCATGTACTGCCCCGATGTCGAGTGTCCGTCGGAACTGCCGTTCGATATGCATGGCTTCCAGGTGCAGCAGACGCGCTGGTCCAAGGGCCTGACCCAGTGCGCTAAGAAGTTGTTGCCGATGATCTTGAAATCGGACCAGCCGTGGCGAGTGAAACTGGAAGCGATTTGCCATCTAACGCCGAACATCGCCTATCCGCTGATGCTGATCATGTCCGCGCTCATGCTGCCGGTGATGATCGTGCGTTTCTACATGGGTTGGATGCAGATGGTCTTCGTCGACATTCCTCTAATGGCCGCGTCGTTCTGGTCGATTTCGGCGTTCTACCTCGTTGCGCAAAAGCAGCTACATCCCACAACGTGGAAGCGGTCGATCTGGCACATGCCCGCGTTGATGGCCGCCGGCGTGGCGCTCACGCTGAGTAACGCCAAAGCTGTGATGGAAGCGCTGATCGGCTATCAGACAGCCTTCGCGCGCACGCCGAAGTACGCGGTTGGAGACAAGAAAGTAAAGCTCGGCAACGACCGCTACAAGAGCCGCCTGGGCTGGCTGCCGTATGTCGAAATTGCCGCCGGCTCGTGGTTCGTCCTGATGATGGTGTACGCCATTGAGAGCTACAACTTCCTGGCCCTGCCCTTCCTTTCGCTGTTTGTCGGCGGTTATTACTGGGCCGCGTTTTCGAAGTTCTGGTTCGACTATCAGCAGCGCATGGCGTGGCAGAAACAGCGCCAACTCGCTCTCGAATCCGCTCGGTAGATGGTTCACATCACCAATGGGGATGCGGTCGCGGCGCTTTTGCGGCGCTGGGCCGGCGAACCAAGGTTGATCGTGTGGCGCGATATCTTGCACGAAGGCGAGGTGTTGCCCGGACTTACGCTTGAGCAACAAAGCGTGAACCGGGCCGCGTTTCTCGAAGTGCCTGTAAAGGACTTCGAAGCCCGCGACCGCCAGATGCGCCTGCTCGCGCAACGCGACAGCGTCTGGTTGTGGTTCGAAGACGATCTCTACGATCAATTACAGCTCTTGCAGATTCTCGATTTCCTGCATACGGAGAACATCACAACAGCCTTCTACATTGACATCCCGCGCACGCTGACACTCGATCAAATGGCGTCGCTCGCCGCCAACAAGAAGCCGCTGAAGGCACAGGCATTCGCGCTCGCCGCCGCGGCGTGGAAGGCATTCACCGAGGGCACGGCCGAGTCGCTTCTCGAAGACGACCTCAGCGCGCTGCCCCATCTGCGCGTGGCGATCGAACGCCTGCTGGAGCACTATCCGGACGAACGAGGCTTCAACCGCATCGAAAGAACGATCCTCGATCTTCTCCCTGACAGCGCCGCCAATCTATTCGCGCGCTACCAAGCCACCGAGGCGCGCCCTTTCCTCGGCGACACGACCTTTTTCGCCTATCTTCGCGGCCTCGCGCCGATCGTCGAGTCTGATCGTCGCGGCATCTATGCGCGCACCGTCGTAACCGAGCGGCCACCGCGCGAGCGATGGGTCGGCGGGCGGCGGTTTCAGAAATAGAGCTTCAGTGCCAACTGCCCAACGCGCGCATCGCGCGAGGAGTTCACCGTTCCGAATGCCGCGCTCGCATTCCGGCCATCAGGCCCTGGCGCGAAGGTGTCGTTAACCAGGCCAAGGTTGACTTTGTTGGTCAGGTTAAACACCTCGGCGCGGAACTGAAGCTTGATGCGTTCGGTGATCTGCGTGTCCTTGATCATCGAAAAATCGATGTTGAACGCACCCGGATGGCGAACATCGGGGATCGTTCGGCCGACGTTGCCGAAAGTTCAGATCGGCGGGTTCACAAACACATCGGTATTGAACCAGCGCCGGGCGGTCGGGTTGTCGATCTTCGCGCTCAAGCCAGTCGAGTTCGGGCGGTCGGCTTGAAAGTTGCTCGCACCGCGGACCGTCAACGGAATGCCTGCCTGCGCAACGTTGATCAAATTCAACTGCCAGCCGCCGACTACCTTGCCAAGCGCGCCATTCGAGTTTGCAAACTTGCGCCCGGGACCGAACGGCAATTCGTAGATCAACGTCAAGACGCCACGCTTGGAAACGTCGGCGGGGTCGACAGACCGGTCATTGCGGCGATTGTACAGGCCGTCCTGGAAACCGTTTTCGTTGGTCTGTTCAACCGGCCCGAAGTCGACGGGCACGGTCGTCGAGTCCGACATCTTCTTGCCGCCGGTGAAGGAGAAGTTGACCAACAAGCCCCGATCAAACCGGCGCTTGACGTTGATCAACAGCAAGTGCGACATGAAGTTGCCGAAACGCGGGTTCGAAATCGACACTCCGTTATAGTGCGGATAGGGCTGCAGTGTGCGCTCGCGCGTGACCATTGCCGCGCCGAGGCCGCCCGGTACTTTGCCCGCCAGTGGATTCGGCACTGGATCGCTCAAACGAAGCCCCAACTCCAGCCGTGTCTCGGACCTCACTTGATTCAGGTTGTAGCCGTTGGCCGCAAAGTGAGTGCCCTTGTTTGCCGAGTAAGTCACGTCGACTAGCCAGTTGCCGACCTGCTGCTGGAGCGACATGTCCCACTGCTGCGACATCGGAGTCGCGGGGAAACTCTCGCGAATCGCGACACCTTGGCCGAGCAGAGCGCTTGGGCCCGCCGACGCGCCCGGAGCGCGCAGCGGGGCGGTCGGGATCCATCCTTAAACAGGAACGAGCGCTGTCCCGGACCTTGCCCGATGTATGGGGTTCGGGTCGTTGAAAACAACTGCGTCGACCCCAGGAATTGGCGATAGAAAATCGCCGGATAGAAAATCCCGTAGCCACCGCGCAGCACGGTTTTGCCCGTGCCGAAGATGTCGTAAGCGAAGCCGAAACGAGGGCCGAAGTCGTTATGATCCTCGTTGTAGAACGACCGCGGTTGGCCGTTGCGCCCAGCGTAGACCGTTACGCCGGGAAGGCCCGTGATCGGCTCCCGCTGATTCAAATCGAAGTTGATCTGGCCGTTGTGCCGCTCGTACGGCTCTTGTTGAAAGTCGTAACGCAAGCCGATGTTAAGGTTCAGCCGCCGCGATACTATCCAATCGTCCTGCACAAAGAAGCTTGCCGCATAAGCGTGCCACGAATTGCCGATAATGAAGTCGATACGTGCCGAGCTCACTTCGCCCAGTAGAAATTTCTCGAAGTCCGAACCCGTCCCCGGAGGCGATTGCGGATTGCCCGTCAAACCGCCAAAAGCGAAGCTGCCACTCAGTGCCGAGCCCTGCCGGTTCCCGCCTTGCAGGATGCGATGGTTGTAGCCGAACTTCACCGCGTGCGCGCCCCTGATCTTGGTCATCATGTTCTGGATGTCCCAGTTCAACGACCCCCGATTGCCCGCCGCGCCGCCGCCGATCGTGCCGTATCCAAACGAAATTTCCGGCATCTGGTCTTGCGGTACGATCGCCGGTAATCCAAGTTTCGACGGCCAGTTTTGCCCGGCGTTAATCGCTTGAAATACGAAGCTCTGGCGCATGATGCCCACGCGCAAGCTGTTGATCAGCGTCGGCGAAAACGTATGAGTGTCGCTCACGACGGCATTCCGATTTGTCTGATCGTCGACTCGGTTGGCGCCGACAGTGGGTTCGAGGAAGAACGAGTTCGACGACGGTGCGTGTTGCGCCAGCGTGTATCGGACAAACAGCGAATTTCGGTCGCTGAAGCGGTGGTCGATCTTCCAGTTCGTCTGGTTCCAGTCGATGATCGATCGCGGCGAGTCTTGGAAGTTATTCGTCTGCGTGAACTGGTTGAGCGGCGCCCGATTGGGCAGTGGCCAGAATGCCAGTATCTTCGGCGTAATGGGATCGAATCGGCTTCGCGGCACAACATTGCCCGGAAAAATCTCGCGTACCAGGCCCGCGCCCGCCGGATTCGTGCGCGTAGTCAACGGATCGTAGACGGTTTGCCGCACACCGTTCGCATTTGCTAGCGTCGAGAAGTCGCCGTTACGCCACGCCTCCAGCGGAACCGTCGCGATGCGGGGATTCGATCGGCGCATCTTGTACGCTTCGTAATTGTAAAAACCGAACGTTCGATTCTTGATGAACGCACCGCCGGCGGTGCCGCCGAATTGGTTATGCCGGAAGGGCAGCTTGCTGATCGCATACGCATTGCGCGCGTCGAATTTGTCGTTGCGGAGAAACTCGCAGAGCGTACCGCGGAAGCTGTTGGTCCCGGACTTGGTCACAAGATTGATCGCGCCGCCCGCGGTGAATCCGAACTCGGCCGACATCGTTCCGCTCTGCACCTTGAACTCTTCGACGGCATCGACCGCGGGCGGAATTCCCGCCTTGCCGACGTACTACAGGATGTTGTTGTTGCCATCGAGCATCTGCGCGTTCATCGAATTGGGTGAGCCGTTAATCGACAGCGGCGAAAGCGCAATACCGCGATCGCCGAAGCCCGAGTTGGTCGGTCCCGCGTTCTAGAGCACGCCCGGCGTCAGCAGCGACAACGCCAGTGCCCCACGCCCATTCAGAGGCAGCGACTGGACTTGGTGATTGTCGATAACGGTGCCCACGGTCGCCGAACCGGTATCGACCAGCGACGCCTCGCCCTTCACTTCAATCGTCTCGGCAAGCTGGCCGACTTGCAATACCAGATTGACCTGCGCGGTCTGATTCACCTGCAGCGTAATGCCGGAACGCACGGCACGCTTGAAACCAGCGCGTTCCGCCCGCACCTCGTACCGTCCAACGGCCATGCCGGGTGCGTTGTAAATACCCTGCCCGTTCGACTCGGTGCGAAACGTCGCGCCCGTTTCCACATGGAAAACCTCGACCTTCGCGCCCGGCCCGGCGGCGTCTTGTGAATCGGTCACGTGTCCTGTAATCACGCCGGTTGACTGCTGGCCGTAGGCCAACAAGCATGCGAAAAGCAAAACAAGACGAAACATAGCGAGACCTCGCGAGTCAGAAAATTCAGATTTCAACAGGGTATCCGCTTGCGCCAGTCTTCGTCAATCGGATTTACAGGGTATTCGCCGCCGTCAACGGCTTCTGTCGGATCTCCATGCAACCGCGGCCCGTCGGCAGCACTTTGCCCGGATTCAACAGACACGTCGGATCGAACAGGTTCTTAAAGCGCCCGATCATGTCGAGCGTTTCGGAGGTAAACAACTCCGACATCAGCTCCATCTTTTCCATGCCGACGCCGTGCTCACCGGTGATCGAACCACCCACCGATACGCAGAACGACAGAATCGCCTCTCCGGCCTTTTGCGCACGCTCCAACTCGCCCGGCTTGCGCGCGTCGAACAGAATGATCGGGTGCATGTTGCCGTCGCCGGCGTGAAAGATGTTGCTGATGATCAGCCCGTACTTTTCACTGACCTCGGCGATGTAGCGCAGCGTCTCGGCAATGCTTGTCCGCGGCACAACGCCATCCTGCACATAGTAGGACGGACTCAACCGGCCGACCGCCCCGAAGGCGTTCTTGCGGCCCTTCCACAACAGGTCGCGCTCGGCCTGGTCTTTGGCGATGCGAAACTCGCGCGCGCCGCAAGCCATACAGGCGTCGCGAACCTGCTCGACCTGTTCCTCGACAGCTTCCTTCAGTCCTTCGAGCTCGATCAACAACACCGCGGCTGCGTCCAACGGATAGCCCGCGTGCGTCGCCTCCTCCACCATGCGCAGCATTACGCCGTCGAGCATCTCGACAGCGACGGGCGTAATCGCCCGCGCGGTGATCTCGGCAACGGTCCGTCCGGCGTCATCGGCCGAATTGAAAATCGCCAACGTCGTCTTCACCAACTCCGGCTGGCGCATTAAGCGGAGGATCACTTTCGTCACCAGCACCATCGTGCCTTCCGATCCCGTCAGCAAGCCGACCAGATCATAACCCGGCGTGTCCTGGCCTTTGCCGCCGCATTGGATGACGCTGCCATCCGGCAACACGGCTTCGATGCCCAATACGTGATTGGTCGTCACGCCGTAGGCCAGCGTGTGCGGCCCGCCGGCGTTCTCGGCGACGTTGCCGCCGATCGTGCAGGCGCGCTGGCTCGACGGGTCCGGCGCATAGAAATACTTCTGATTCTGCACCGCCAGCGTCACATCCAAATTGACGACGCCCGGTTCGACGACGATTCGCTCGTTCTCCAAATCGATCTCAACGATTCGGTTCATCCGCGCGAACGAAATCATGATGCCGCCCGCTCGCGGAATCACGCCACCGCTTAATCCCGTGCCCGCGCCTCGGCCGACAAACGGAATCCCGCGTTCGCGCGCCAGGTTCACAATCTTGACGACCTGCTCGGTGGTCTTCGGGAAGACGACGACTTCGGGCCGGTGCTTGTCGACGCTGCCGTCGTACTCATACAGCCGCAAGTCGCTCTCGCTGTCCAACACGTTGCCGGGGCCGGCGATCGACACCAGCCAGAGCTTCACATCCGGATCGATCATTTTGCGTATCCCTTCAGGCGCGCGATGATCTGCGGGTCCATCCAGTCGCGGTCGGCGATGAATTTTTCGAGCACTTTACCGTTGCGGTCGATGACGTAGGTCTCCGGATACTTAAACGTCCCGTACTCCACGCTGATATCGGCCGACGGGTCGTGCGCCGCTTCAAAGTTTAAGGTGACCTTCTTCAAGAACTTCTCGTAGTCGTCTTTTTTCTGGTCGACGCTGATACCGAGGACGACCACGCCGTCGTTCTTCAAAGTCGACGCCATCTCGTTCAACGACGGCAATTCCGACAGGCACGGCGGGCACCAAGTCGCCCAGAAATTAAGCACTAGCACCTTGCCGCCGAACGAATCGAGCGAGATCTTCTTGCCGCTCGCCGTAGTCACCGAAAAATCGGGCGCCGAGTCGCCCGCGTTCACAATGCGGTCCCGCAGCGTGCTGCCAACCACCGCCACCAGCGCGCATGTCAGCACGACCAAGCTCAATCGCAAAGCCTTGTCTATACTCATTCCCTTATAATTGTACTGAATCACCTTGTACATCTCCCGTCGCGCCGAATTCTCCGCATCTCACATCTGCCGTAACGAAAAACTCTCGGCCCAAGAGAATCAGTCTCTCTACGGTCCGGGCGCCAACGCGAACGGCCATGGCCACAACTACGTTCTCGAGGTCACTCTGAAGGGCGATCCCGATCCCGAGACCGGAATGATCTTCGATCTCAAGGATCTGAAGGACGTCATGCTCCGCGAGGTCGTCGACCCCATGGACCACCGCCATCTCAACTTCGAAGTCCCACCCTTCGACAAGGTGATCCCCACAACGGAAAACGTCACGCTCGAAATCTGGCGCCGTCTCGCGCCGCACTTCGCCGACGGCCGCGCGCGCCTCCACAGCGTCCGTCTCTACGAGACGGAAGACACTTTTGTCGACTACTACGGCGGCTAACATGGTCCGCGTTACACGTAACTACCGCTTCAGCGCGTCGCACCGGCTTCACCTCGCCAACCGCAGTGACGAGGAGAATCAACGGCTCTTCGGCAAATGCAACAACCCGCACGGCCACGGGCACAACTACGTTTTGGGAGTCACCGTCGAAGGCCCCATCGACGCTTCTACTGGCGTGGCCGTCGACCAGGGAAAGCTAGACGAATTCGTCTACCGCGAAATCATCGCACTGTTCGATCACACCTACATCAACATGGATGTCGAGCCGCTGCGGGAAGTGCCGGCGACCGCCGAGAACATCGCGTTCGTCATCGAGCGCCGCCTGCAGGCCGCCTGGCCGTGGACGCAGCCGAGACTCGCGCATATCCGCGTGGAAGAAACAAAACGCAACGTGATCGAACTGGATGTCATCAACTTTCATGTATGAGTGAGCAAAACATCGCCGGTGCAATCCGCGGCATCCTATCCGAACTCGGTGAAGACCCTGATCGAGAAGGGCTCGTCCGAACGCCCGAACGTGTCGACAAGGCGATGCGGTTCCTTACTAGCGGGTATTCCATCGACATCGACAAACTCGTCAACGGGGCGCTGTTCACCGTCGACTACGACGAAATGGTAATCGTCAAGGACATCGAGTTCTACAGCTTGTGCGAGCACCACATGCTGCCATTCTTCGGCAAGATGCATGTCGCCTACATCCCGAACGGAAAGGTCATCGGACTCAGCAAAATTCCCCGCATCGTCGACGCTCTCGCAAGACGACTGCAGGTGCAGGAACGCCTGACGCAGCAAGTCGCCGAAACTCTGATGGAGACCTTGAAGCCCAAGGGCGTCGCCGTAACTTGCGAAGCGCAGCACTTCTGCATGATGATGCGGGGCGTCGAGAAACAGCATTCGGGAACGGTCACCAGTTCGATGATCGGCTGTTTCCGCGAGCGCAAGGAAACCCGCGACGAGTTCCTGTCGTTGATTCGCTAACCGGACTGCGTGCTACGCTTCGGCAAAAACTGCGCTTAAGGGCACGGTAAGATCCCCTGCCAAATTCCGAAGCAGGCCATCTTTCGGGGATGTCTCCGCGCGCCTGAAATCAGTAAATGCGTACGTCCGGCCCTGTGCATCGCCATGTCCAATCTCACCCACTTAGCGCTTCACTAAACGGCCTTCGATGTATTCGCAGTTGGGGCAAATACTCAGCAAAGGGAACGAGGACTGCGGTGCTCATCTTGGCCGGAATTCCAGCAGGAATCGAGCACCGCCCGCCCTCCATCATTTAACATAGGTACTTGTCGAGAATTACGACCGCGCAAGGCGCTTCGCCCATTAGCTGGCCGCAAGTCTACCTCGGCGTTGCCATCACCACCATGGCCACGCTGTTGCTGGAACTCGCGATGACCCGCATTTTTTCGGTGGTTTTCTACTACCACTTTGCGTTTCTGGCCATTTCGATCGCCCTGTTCGGCCTCGGCGCTGGCGGCGTTTTTTCCTACGTCGTCGCCGCGCAGCGCGGCACGCTCTTCGCCAAACTCGGGCGCCTCTCACTGATCAACGCCGTCGTACCCATCGCCAGTCTCTATTTCATCCTTACGCGCGGCACGGAACTGTCGAACACGACACTCGCCGCCGTCTATTTCTTCAGCGCGCTGCCTTTCTTCCTCGCCGGCGCGATCGTGTCTCTCGCCATCTCTGAGACCATCGAGCGCATCGACCGCGTCTACTTCTTTGATCTCGCCGGCGCGGCAGGCGGCTGCCTGCTGCTGATCCCCCTGTTGAACAACGTCGGAGGCCCTAACACCGTCATGGCTGCGGCCGTGCTCTTCGCCGCTGGCGCCAGCGTCTGGTACAACCTCGACGGCAACCGCACTTCGCGCGCGGCATCGGTTGCCTTTTCGCTCGCGCTTGTTGCGTTTGTTGTCCTTAATGCCAAACAGCACTGGATCGACGTGCGCTACGCAAAAGGCCAGGAACTCGCCAACGAGATGATGGTCAAGTGGAACACGTTCTCCCGCATAGCCGTCGTTAAGGAAAAATCGAGCGGCCAGATCCAAATCGTTATCGACGCCGACGCCTCCACCGGTATCTTCGATTTTCCTCTCGAAGCGCTCTCGCCCGGACAGAAAGAAAATCTCACGCTGCAAGGCCCGTCGTTCCCGTATCAGATGCGGCCTGGCGCCAAGACGCTGATCATCGGCCCAGGCGGCGGCTGGGACGTTGCCCGCGCCGTTACGCTTGGCAGCAAGGATATCACCGGCGTCGAAATCAACCCCATCATCGCCAACAACGTGATGCGCGGGGAGATGGCCTGGATGAGCAAAGGCCTCTACAAGCGCCCCGGCATCAAGATCGAAGTCGAGGACGGCCGCAGCTTTGTGCGCCGAAGCACGGAGAAGTACACGGTTCTGCAGGCTACTCTCGTCGATACATGGGCCTCCACCGCCGCCGGCGCCTTCGCTCTCTCTGAGAACAATCTCTACACCACCGACGCCTTCTACGACTACCTCTCGCATCTCAATGATGACGGCGTCCTCGCCATCACCCGCTGGGGTTTTGAGCCCCCGCGCGAATCCGTTCGTCTACTAACGCTCGCCCGCGAAGCGCTTGCGCAACTCGGCGAGCACGAACCCTGGAAGCACGTCATGGTTGTCCGCGAAGGCTCCAAGCAGGAGCTTGAAGGCTGGGGCGCGCGCGACACGGTCCTCATCAGCCGCAAGCCCTTCACCGACGACGATCTCAACCGTGCCGAACGATTCATCTCCGACGCTCGATTGCAAACCGTCTGCCTTCCGACCACCGGCGCAACGAACGCCTTCGGCCAGGCCTTGCGCGCCAAAGACCTGGACGCGTGGCTCGAAAACTATCCCTTCGACGTCTCGCCGGTCGACGACAACCGCCCGTTCTTTTTCTACACCGTGCAGCCGCGCGATCTCTGGGAGTTCATCACGGCGATGAACAAGGACAGCGCCGATTACAAAATCAATCGAGCCGTGCCGATGCTGTTCTCTCTCGTCGGCGTCAGTCTTCTGGCAACGCTGATCATACTCGCCCTTCCACCGCTTGTGCTCGGTACCAAACTGCCGCGCGAAAAAGGCGTGCTGCAGTTCCTCATGTACTTTCTCTGCATCGGTGTCGGTTACATCTTGATTCAAGTCGCGCTGATTCAGAAATTCGTGCTCTTCCTCGGACACCCCACCTACGCCCTTACCGTGATCGTCTTTTCGATGTTGGTATCGAGTGGCCTCGGAAGCGCCATGAGCAGCCGGTTCATCGGTAACGACGACGGCAAGTTGATGCGCGCGCTTGCCGCGGTCGCCGTGCTCGTTATCATTCTTGCAATCGTAGCCGCGAAGGTAACCGGCGCACTCGTCGGCCTTCCGCTTAGCGTGAAGGCGTTGCTGACGATTGCCCTGATCGCGCCCGCGGGCTTTATGATGGGCATGCCGTTTCCGCAGGGTCTAGCACGGCTCGAAAAATTCCATCATCCGTCAGTGCGCTGGGCGTGGTCACTCAACGCCGCGTCGAGCGTGCTCGGCTCAGGCGGAGCGATCTTCCTGGCCATCTACCTCGGACTTCGCGAAACCCTTCTTGTCGGCGGCCTGCTGTATCTCGGCGCGCTGATCGTCGTCAAAACCACACAACGGATACGTTCAGAACATGTCGCTTGAAACTCTCTTTTCATTGAAGGGCAAGACCGCCCTCGTCGTCGGCGCTTCGCGAGGCATCGGTCTCGCCATCGCCAAGGAAATCGCCGCCGCCGGTGCGCATACGATCCTAGCCGCGCGTTCGGCCGACAAACTCGCCGAAGAAGTCGCCGCTCTGAAGGCCGCTGGCCATTCCGCTGAAGCGCGCACGGTCGACATGACAAGCGACGAATCCATCGCGGCCTTCGCGGCTGAATTCAGGTCGTCGACGGATATTCTCATCAACGTTGCCGGTACCAACGTGCGCCGCCGCATGCAGGACTACACCGCCGAAGAATACACGCGTATCCTCGATACGAACCTGCATGGCATTTTCAAGGTGTGCCAGCAGATCGGCGGTGGCATGGTTGAACGCGGCAAGGGCGGCAAGATTATTCACATCGGCAGCTTGATGTCGCTACTCGGCCTGCCCTATCTCGCACCCTATGCCATGAGCAAAGCTGGCATCGCCGGGCTCACTCGCGTGCAGGCCGCCGAATGGGGACGCCACGGAATCCAGGTGAACTGCATCGCGCCCGGCTTTATCTTGACGGACTTGAACAAGGACATGTGGCAACCCAAGCATATGTACGATTGGTTGCAAGGCTCCCAGGCCAATCCGCGGATCGGAACTCCGGCGGACCTCGCCGGCCTTGCGGTTTTCCTAGCAAGCGCCGGCTCTGACTACGTGACCGGCCAGGTTATCGCCGTCGACGGCGGGTACACGACAACCGCGAATTGGCCCTTCCAACCGGCATACTAATCGTCCCATCGGGCGGCGCTTTACCCTTCGAGGTAGCTATCGATCACCCTGCCACCTGCGCAATCGCAGGCTGTTGGCGAGGACGCTGATCGAACTCATGGCCATCGCGGCGCTGGCAATGATGGGGCTAAGCAGCCCCATCGCCGCCATGGGAATGCCCACAGCGTTGTAGCAAAGCGCCCAGAAGAGGTTCGACCGCATGATTCTTGTAGCTGCGCGGGCCAGGGCGACGGCGGTGGCGGCGGCACGGGGATCGGAGCGCAGAAGCGTGATATCGCCCGCTTCGACCGCGATGCCGGAACCGGCCGCCATGGCGATTCCAACATCGGCTTTTGCAAGCGCAGGGGCGTCGTTGATGCCGTCGCCGATCATGGCGACCGTACGGCCTTTGGCTTGCAGTTCGGCAATGTGTTGCAACTTTTCAACGGGCAGGAGGCGGGACTTGTAGCTCTCGATGCCAAGGGCCTGCGCGACGCGGCTGGCGTTGCGGGAGCTGTCGCCGGTAAGCATATGGACTTCTATGCCGGCGGCTTTGAGTGCCCCGATGGCGGCTTTCGATTCGTCTCGAATTGGATCCTCGATTTCGAACGAGCCAGCCAACTCGCCGTCGATTGATGCGGCGATTGCACCATCGCCTCCGCCGACCCAGTCGGGGCGGCCGACCCTCACATGGCGCCCGTCAACCGTGGCCTCGGCGCCGTTACCGGGGAAGGCTTGGAAGCGTTCCGTGTTGCGTGCGGTACCGCCAACGTAGTTGATGATGGCTCGCGCGAGCGGGTGTTCGGATTTTCGTTCGACGGCAGCGATGAGCGGAAGGGCTCTGGCATCGCCTTCGAACTTCGTCACGGCTGGGCGGCCTTGAGTGAGCGTACCGGTTTTATCGAGCACAACGGTATCGACGGCGGCGAGTTTCTCAAGGGCTTCACCGCCTTTGATCAACACGCCCAATTGTGCGGCGCGGCCGGTGGCGACCATGATCGCCGCGGGAACGGCAAGGCCCATCGCACAGGGGCAAGCGATGATCAGCACGGCGACCGAGCGCACAAGCGCGATGCCGGTATCGGCGCCCGTAATAAGATGGGCAACAAATGTCGCGAGCGCGATCAGCATCACCACAGGTACGAAGATGGCGCTGGCCTTATCGGCGAGTTGCTGCATCGGCGCTCGTGTGGCTTGCGCTTCGCGCATAACGCGTGCGATTTGGCTGAGCGTGGTGGCGGCGCCGGTAGCGGTGACGCGGACAGTCAGCGCGCCGAGGCCGTTGATGGTGCCCGCCGAAACAAGATCGCCTGGACGTTTCGAGATGGGAATAGGCTCGCCCGTGAGCATCGATTCGTCGATGGAGGACTCGCCCGTATCGATGACCCCGTCGACAGCGGCGCGAGCGCCGGGTTGGAGGACCACGATGTCGCTCGAGTTGATCGATGCGATGGCGACTTCCCGCGGGGTTCCGTCCTTGATTACAAGAGCGGTTGGCGGTTGCAGTTCGACAAGGCCTTTAAGCGCGGCGGCGGTCTGGCGGCGGGCGCGCGTTTCGAAAACCTTGCCGGTGAGCACGAGCGCGATGATGAAGATAACGGCTTCGAAGTAGACATCGGGCATGACGCCCCGAGCGTGAAACCAGTGCGGCTGAATGGTGGCGGCGGAGCTATAGAGAAACGCCGCGCCGGTGCCGGTGGCGATGAGTGTGCCCATGTCGGCGCGCTTATGGCGAAGACCTTGCGCGGCGCGGACGAAGTACTCGCGCCCGGGGACAGTCATGACGAACGCGGCTGCGACTAGTTGCAGCCATGCGATGGTGGTGTTAGCGTGGTCGACGAACGGCATGGCCGCCATCGCTGCCGCTCCAAGCGTGAGCGAAATGGCCGCGTTCCGCTTGAGGGCAGGGTAGTCGCCCTCGGCGATGGCGGATTCACTGGAGTCGTAGCCGGCGTCGCGGATTGCTTCAACGATCACAGAGGTATTGGCACGGGCGTCATCGTACTGTACGCGCGCGTCGCTGGTGAGCAGGCTGACGCGGACATCGGCGACACCGTCGACGCTTTTAAGCGCCTTTTCGACGTGGCCGACGCACGCTGCACAGGACATGCCTTCGATGGGCAGAAGGATTTGGCGCTGCGCCATTTACTTGGCGCGGGCTTGGTAGCCGGCTTTGACGATGGCCTCGACGGCGGCGGTTGGGTCGGCGATTTCGACGGTCGCTTGGCCGACCTCGACCTGCAGCACTCGCGCGCTTTCGACCTTTGCGAGGGCGCGCGTGACTCGTGCGACGCAGGCGTTGCAGTGCATGCCGTCGATTTGGATGGTGACGGAGAGCATTTGTCTATAGGATGTCACGGCGGCGGATTCGATGCGGATTTGGCTCGCTGCCCTACTCTTTTTGAAGTAGATTCATCAGGCCGCGGCAGGTCTTCGCGCCGCAATGGCACGGGAGCTTTTCCTCGTCGTAGCCGAAGCGGTAATCGACGAGCAGTTCCTCGCCGGGTTGGATGTCGCGGAGCGAATAGTAGAGTATGTGGTCGCGCACGATGCGCGAAGCGACGTTCGGCTCGCAGGAATGGTTGATGATCTCGGCGCCGCTGCCGTCGACGGCGCCATCGATCGTCCAGTAGCTGTCGAGCGTGAAGAGATAGATCTGCGCGCGCTCTTCGGCGCGGCGCTTCGTCTCGCGCCGGCTGATCTTCTCGCCCGTGTATTCAACGACCTTGCGGCCCTTTGGAATAAATTCCTCCGCGAAGATGCCCCATCGATGGATCTTGGAGGCGCCGACGCGGAGGCGGAAAGCGGCAAACCGGTGATCGATACTTGGCTTGGACTCGTGTAGAGACACACACCCGTTGCTTTGGCTCATGCCAACTGTTTCGTTTGAGAGCTCACGCGAGAATCAAAAGTCGTCTTCGGCCTTGGCGCTTCCGCCCTTGCCCTTACGGCGAATGATGATCACGACAACACAAAGCACGGCAAGAATGCCGGCGACGATTTGGACGGTTCCCTGATCCATGTCGTTATGAGTCCTTCAAAATTTGGGATTCTCGAATTATAGACGATTACAGCGTCGGCGTCACTGCGCTTTTTGCTGCAGCACGTCGATGAGTTCTTTGACAGCCGCCGCGCTCTTGGTGATTGCGGCCTGTTCGTCATCGGTCAGCTTCACTTCGTAGATCTTTTCGATGCCGCTTGCGCCAAGTTTCACGGGTACTCCGAAGAAGATGCCGTTGAGACCGTACTCGCCTTCAAGCAGCGCGGCGCACGGCAACACCTTCTTTTTGTCCTTGAGGATGGACTCGACCATTTCGACCGTCGACGCGGACGGAGCGTAGTAGGCGCTGCCGGTCTTCAGATACTTGACGATCTCGGCGCCGCCGTTTTGGGTGCGAGTGACGAGAGCGTTGATCGTTTCGGCGTCAAGCAGTTCGCTCAACGGAATGCCGCTGACGTTGGTGAGACGCGTGATCGGCACCATGGTGTCGCCGTGGCCCCCGAGCACGAGAGCCGAAATATTCTCAACCGAGACTTGCAGCTTCTCAGCGATGAACGTGCGGAAGCGAGCGGTGTCGAGCACGCCGGCCATGCCGATGACCTTGTGGCGCGGGAGTCCGGAGATTTTCCAAGAGGTCCAGCACATGGCGTCGAGCGGATTCGTAACCAGGATGAAGATCGCATTCGGAGAATACTTCATCGCGTTCTCGGTGGCCGTCTTGACGATCTCGTAGTTGGCCATCAGTAGGTCATCGCGGCTCATGCCCGGTTTCCGGGGGAAGCCGGCGGTGATCACAACGATGTCGGAGCCGGCGGTGGGCTCGTAATCGTTGGCGCCTACGATCGAGACGTCGTAGCCCTCGACGGGCCCGGACTGGAGCATATCAAGGCCCTTGCCTTGCGGGATGCCCTCGGCGATATCGACGAGGACCACATCGGCGAGCTCTTTATCGGCGATGCGAAGGGCGCAATTGGCGCCGACGTTGCCGGCGCCTACGACTGTGACTTTTTTACGCATAGAATTTTCCAGTCTATCGCAGAACGGTCCGGTTACAATAGTCGTTTCATGAACGCGCCCGCATCGGCACTCGCATTTTTGGACCGGCAGAAGGAAAGGCTCGCCCGGAAGCCGGGTTTGCGCCGCATCGTATTCCCGGAGGGAGGCGATGCGCGTGTTGTAAGCGCCGCTTCCAGAATGCGCGAGGAGCGGCTCGCGGAACCGATCTTGGTAACCGAAGGCAATGACCGTTACTGGCGTGTGCTGTATGAACGCCGCCGCGCTAAGGGGATGACGGAGATTGAAGCGCGTGCTCTGGCGAAGACGCCGCTGTATTTTTCGGCGTTGATGGTGGCGGCTGGCGACGCGGATGGCTTCGTTGGCGGAGCGGTGAATACGACGGCCGATACGGTGCGCGCGGGATTGCATTGCGTTGGGCCGGCGGCGGGCGTGCGAACGGTCTCGTCGTCGATGTTTGTGTGCGTGAACGATACAGCGTTCGGCGCGCAGGGCGTGCTGGCTTTTGCCGATTGTGCGATCGTGGCCGATCCGAATGCGGTGCAGCTTGCTGAGATCGCCATTGCCAGCGCCGCTACGTTTGAAGCGATCACGGGTGCGGCGCCATCGGTGGCGATGTTGTCGTTTTCTACCAAAGGCAGCGCGGAGCATCCGTTCGTCGAAAAGGTGCAAGAGGCGGTAAAGATCGCTCGGGAGCGTGCGCCGCGGTTAGACATCGACGGCGAGATGCAGGCCGATGCGGCGTTGATCGCCAGCGTGGGGGCGTCGAAGGCGAAAGGTTCGAGCGTGGCCGGGCGGGCGAACGTGCTGATCTTTCCCGATCTGGCGTCTGGCAACATAGGCTACAAGCTCGTCGAGCGATTGGGCGGCGCGGCGGCGTATGGGCCATTCTTGCAGGGGCTGGCGAGACCGATCAACGACTTGTCGCGCGGTTGTTCGGCCGATGATATCTACTCGGCGGCGATTGTCACGGCGCTGCAATCATTGGGCTAGTTCGTGGCAGGAGTTGCAGACAAGCTTCGCCTTGGATTCACGATGGCAGGTCACGCAGGCGTTCATGCTGGTGACGGCGCGCTTGTCGGGCATCGAAGCGCTCTTCACGTCTCCGTGACAGGCAGCGCATTCGACTTTCGCGGCAGCGTGGCGCGCGTGGCTGAAGAAGACCCAGTCGGCGAGTTTGTAGCGGCGGTTGGCCGTTAGCGTGAGTTCGGCCTTATCGACGTGGCAGGTTTTGCAGGTCTTCCGCTCCGGGATGCCGGAGTTGGTTTTCGTCTCCGCGCCTGTGTGGCAAAAAGTGCACTTCAGGTTGAGCTTGCCATGTGTCTGATGCGGGAAGACATCGGCGGCGAGCAGCAGGATGAAGACGGCGGGGGCCATGTGAGCACTCCTATCCTATCTCTGCGAGGCGGCGAACGCGGCCGCCGAGGAGAAACAGGAGCATCGTACCGACGATTGGCAGCACGGCGGTAATGACCAGGACCGGCGTGTAGCCAAAGTTGTCGACCAGCCAGCCGGTGGACAGCGTGAACAGCAGCGCGCCGACGCCCGCGCCGAGCCCGCCCATGCCCGCGACGCTGCCGACCGACTCGGGCGCGAAGTAGTCGGAAGGAAGCGTCTGCACGTTATTAACCCAAAACTGAAAGCCAAATGTTGCGGCGGAAATCCACGCGAGCGCCTCGTAGACGCTGTGCGCGGTGACCACGCCAACCCCCGCGGCCATGCAGACGGCGCCGATTACGATCAGAGTTTTGCGCGTTTTGTCGACGGACCAACCTCGGCCGATCAGCAACGCCGCAAAGCCGCCGCCGGCAAGGCTACCGACGTCCGAAACAAGAAATGGCACAATTGTCGCGGCGGCGATCGACTTCAAATCGAGGCCGTGCACGCGGCTGAGGTACAGCGGCAACCAGTTGAGATAGAGCCACCACACGGGATCGGTGAAGAACCGTGCGAGCACGATGCCCCACACGGGACGCTGTTCGATGAGCTTCGACCACGGCGTCTTTTCGGCGGGCGAGGGCTTTTCGAAGACTTCGCGTTGCGCCTGCGTCAGCCAGCGATGTTCGCGGGGCGGTTGATACAGCCATAGCCATAGTGCAAGCCAAATGAAACCGAGCGATCCCGTGATTAGAAACGTCGCCTGCCAGCCGTAGCTATGTTGCAGGAACACGATGATCGGCGCGGCGATGACGTTGCCGAGAGCCGCGCCGCTATTGAAGATCGACATCGCGAACGCGCGCTCCTTGACTGGAAACCAATCGGTGCAGACTTTCGCCGCGCCGGGCCAGTTCCCCGCTTCGCCGAGGCCGAGCAGGAATCGAAACGCGCTGAGAGCGCCGGCTGAGCGCGCGGTGGCGTGCGCCATCGCGGCGATCGACCAGAGAGTGATCGACAGCGAGAAGCCGCGCTTCAAGCCGATGCGGTCATAGACCCGGCCCGAGAGTGCGTGGCTCATCGAATAGGCAACGAGAAACCACGACGCGATGCCGGCGTACTGCTGGTTGGAGAGGTTGAGCTCTTTCGTGATAATCGGCGCGAGCGTCGACACAGTCTGGCGGTCGATGAAGTTGATAAGCGTCGCGACGAAGACGAGGCCGATCATCAGCCAGCGCAGGTTGGGGTACATTCTTAAAGGCCTTCGGGCAGTTTCTCGCGTTCAAGCCTCTCGATGCCGGCCAGGGCGTAGAGGTTCTTATGAATGGTCTCGCAGATGTCTTCGAGCGGGAGATCATTGTCATCGTGACCGAAGGGGCCTTCGATTTCGACCCCGATTTCTTCGATGCCGAAGAATGTGTAGGCGAGCAGGAGCACGTCGACGACCGTGGTCCACCCGTACGTTTCAACGAGCGCGAACGGCAGAGAGAAACAGTAGATCACCAACGCGCGTCGGAGATGCACGGCATAGGCGAAGGGCATTGGCGTTTTTCGAATGCGTTCGCAGCCGCCGAGATAGTCGACGAGTTGTTGGATGTTGGAGTCGAGCGAGGTCAACACGATGTCGGAGATGAGGCCTTTGTCGCGCGCGGCGCGGAGGCACTCCGACATGCGCGTCGCGACGGCGAGCGGAGTGTGTTGCGCGTTGATCGCTTCTTTCGCCTGGTCTTTCGGAAGCTCGTGAGCTTGCGGGCCGAGGCCGTCGACGCCACGCAGCCCGTTCATCGACGCCCAAGGAAACGCGGAGGTCCAGCGCGTGAGCAGCGCGAGGAGATCGCGATCGTTGCCAAAATGGACGCAGGCGCCTCGGATGAGATTGCGTGTCTCGTTGACGATGCCGCCCCAGAGTTTGCGGCCTTCCCAGAATCGTTCGTAGCTGGAACTAGTCCGGAAGACCAGCAGCATGCCCATTGCCACGCCCATCAATGTGTGCAGTGTCGACGGCATGCCCACGGGAAAGACATGCTTGTGAAACGCGACGACTCCGGCGGACCAGACGACGCACAGTCCGACTCGCACGCTGATCTCGCGGACAAGCGAACCGCGGATATCGAAGAAGTGGTCGAGCCACTTATGGGGATCGTAGTTAATCATTTGGCGTAGTTGGGGTAGATCGGTTCGGCGGGCTTCTTTGCAGGCGATTTTGCGAGCGCTTCCATCGCGACGGCGATCGCTTTTTCGAGTTGTGCGTCTCGGCCTTGGCGCGCCTGCGCGGGATCGTCGATGACTTCAATGTCGGGCGCGACGCCTTTGTTCTCGACGTCGAAAGCTCCGTCGTTATTGCGGAAGGCGAAGTTAGGCGCGGTGAGCGAGCCGCCGTCCATTAGCGGCGGAAAACCGAGAATTCCGACAAGCCCGCCCCACGTGCGCGTGCCGACAAGCGGGCCTAGCTTGTGGAAGCGGAAGTAGTAGGGCAATGCGTCGCCGCCTGAGCCGGCGTGTTCGTTGATGATCATCACGCGAGGGCCAAAGATGCCCATGACGGGTGTTGTTGTATCGGCGCCGTAACGCGTGCGCCAGGAGTTCATTGGCTGACGGCGCAGGACGTCGATGACGTAGTCGGCCGCTTGACCGCCGCCGTTGAATCGCTCGTCGATGATGACTCCCTCCTTGCCTGACTGTGCGTAGAAGTAGCGTACGAAACTCGCATAGCCCTGGTCGCCGGTGTCGGGCATGTAGACGTAGGCGAGTTTGCCGTTCGAAGCTTGGTCGACTCGACGGCGATTGGCTTCGACCCACGCGTAGTAACGCAATTGCGTTTCGGTGGCAACGGGCACGACGGTGAATTCCCGAGCGTCCGCGCCCTTGGGATCGGCGCCGAGTCTTAAGCGCACCTGCTTGTTCGCTTTCGCTTCGAGGTAGGCGTGAATTTCGATGCCGGCGCGCACGTCGCGGCCGTCGATTGCAATCACGTAGTCGCCGACGCGTGCGTCGACACCGGGCTGAGTGAGTGGGGCTTTTAGCGCCGGATTCCAATTCTCGCCGTTGTAAATTCGCTTGATTCGATATCGCCCGTTGGCGATCTCGTAATCGGCGCCGAGCAGTCCGCCGGGTACCGCCTTGGCTGATTGCACTTTGCCGCCGCGCACGTAGAGATGGCCAACGGCCATGTGGCCGAGCATTTCGGTGATCAGATAGTTGAGATCCGCGCGTGAGCCGATTCCCTTCAGATATCTCTCATATCGCTCCGACATCGCAGCGGCGTCGACACCGTGCAGCTTCGGGTCGTAGAAGTACTCGCTCTGCATGCGCCACGCTTCGCGGTAGATCTGCTTCCATTCTTCACGCGGGTTTGCGAGCACTTCGATCGCCGCGGTGTTCAATACGCCTTCGCCGGCCTTCATCGGCGACGCGGTGGAGATGATCTGCCACGACGCACTCTTCCGTATAAGGATCTTCTCGCCGTCGGCGGAGACGTCGAAGGCGTTAACGCCTTCTGCGAACGGAGTCGACTTGCGGGTCTTAAGGTCGAACTTTTCGATCCGGCCGCCGTTTTCGCCGGTGACTTGTAAAAACAGTACGCCGGCCTTGCCAGCCGCGATACGTGCGTAGTCCTTGGCGCCGCCGGGCAGCGCGAGAATGCGCTGGCTCAGGCCGTCGACGTCGATCCGTACGGACTTGTCTTTTAGGTCCTCAGGCTTCGGCGCGTTCTCGTCATCGCTTTCGGCGGCGAGCGGGGAGGGCGTGTCCTTGCGCAATACCATCACATACGCGCTGCGGGTGGTCGCATACGGATTCGAGTTCATATCGATCCATCCGAGTGTCGGGCCGATGTTGGTTGAAGCCGTGAAGTACAGATAGAGGCCATCGCGATCGAAAACGGGAAAGCGGGTGTCGCTTAAACCATCGGTGAGTTGGTGCGCCTGCTTGTCCTTCACTGAATAGGCGAACACAGCGTGGAAATGCGAAGGCAATTCCTTTGTGTAGACGATCCAGTTGGAATCGGGCGACCAGGAGGCGTTGAATGTACGCTCAGTGTCGTAGAAGTGATCGGTCGCGATGCTGTTGACGGCGCCAGTCGCCACTTCGACGAGCATCAGGTTAAGCCGATTGTCTTCGCACGCGATCCATTTCGAGTCGGGCGACCAGACGGGCGAAAAGTAGTACCCGGGCTTGTCGCTCATCTTGATCACACGCTTCGCGCCGGCGCCATTTTGATCCTGGATGTGCAACGCATAGCCGCCGGTTTCGTCGCTGAACCAGGCGATCGATTTGCCGTCGGGCGACCACGCCGGCGAACGGTCATGCGCGCCGGGCGTATTCGATAACACACGTACGTCGCCTTTCTCGGCGGGAACGGTGACGATCTCGCCGCGCGCTTCGAAAGCGGCGCGGCGGCCCGTGGGAGAGATAGCGAAACCACGCAGCGAGTCACCTCCTTTTTCAAAACGCGGACGTACTTCGAGCAGGTCGGCCTCGACAATGATCGGAACACTTGTCAGCTTTTTCGTTCTGAGGTCGAATAACTCGACGCCGCCGAAGCGTTCGAGCACAATCGCGCCCGGACCGGCGGAGGCGGAGATGTAGTCGAGGCCTTTGTTTTCGATGACGCGGCGCACACGCTTTGAAGAGATGTCGTAGGCGAAAAGCGTGACAGCCTTTTCGCGGCTGGAAAGGAAGTAGATTTCATTGCCGATCCACATCGGATCGGAGTCGTTGCCGGGCCCGCGCGGGATCTCAACGATCGACGAATCCTTCAAGTCACCGATCCAGATCTTTGTTGTCTTGCCGCCGTTGTATTGCTTCCAAGAGTCGTAGCTGTGCGGCGGGCGGAAGAAGCCGATGGGCATGTATGCGATGCGCGCGCCGTCGGCCGAGTACGAACCGGCGACGGCTGCATGAAACGGCAGCATCTCTTGCGGGCCGCCATCGACAGGCGCCAGAAACAGGTTCTTCAAACGCCCGGAGTAGGCCTCGCGCGCCGATCGAAACAAGACGCGCTTGCTGTCGTTGGTCCAGCCGGCGGGTTCGTCGACACCGGGATGATAGGTAATTCGCCTCGGTACACCGCCGGTTGCAGGGAGGGTGTAGACATCGAAGTTGCCGTCGTATTCGCCGGAAAACGCAATTGTCCTGCCGTCTGGGGAGAAGCGCGGATACGACTCGACGCCGGCGCCGTTCGTTAGTCGGACGGCCGCGCCGCCTGCCTTGCCAACGCGCCATAGATCGCCTGCGTAGCTGAACACGATGTCGGTTCCGTTGAAGGCGGGGCGCTGCGGGAGGATCGGCGAGTCCTGAGCGGCGAGTGAGGCCGCGAACAACACAAGACGGTACATGAGGGGTATTATCGCTGTTGTGGCCCTGCTCTTGTTGGCGGCGAACCTGTTTGGCGCGCTGGATGCGTATATCGACGACGCGATCGCGAAGAAGACCGTGCCGCATGCGGTCGTGGTTGTGGAGCGGGGAGGGAAGGTCGTGTACGAAAAGTCCGCGGGTGGTGCGAAGCGGGAAGATGTCTACGCCCTTGCGTCGACATCCAAGCCGATCGCGGCGACGGCGATCATGACTCTTGTCGATCAGGGCAAGCTATCGCTCGATGATCCCGTCTCGAATTTCTTTCCAATGTTTCCTGAGTCTTCGACGGTCCGCCAACTGCTCTCGCATACGTCGGGCATCTTCGGCAATAACGACGTCGAGCGGCTGAAGTTGATCCGCAATCCACAACAGCTGCTCGCCGACGCCGTCGACAAAGTGTTGCGCGAACCGCTTGCCTACAAACCCGGCGAGGCCTATCGCTACGGCGGCGCCTCGTTTTGCGTGGCTGGGCGCATTGCGGAAAAGATTACGGGAGAAGGTTTTGATGCGTTCGCGAAGCGAGTTGTCTTTGAGCCGGCTGGGATGAAGGCCGCCGCTTATAAGGGACGATTTGTGCTCGTGCCTGGAGGCATTTCATGCAATGCCGACGACTTGCTGCGATTCGCGCGAGCGTATCCGAAGTTGATTTCAGCCAAGGCGCGCAAGGAGATGACGGCGAAGCAGACCGGATCGCTGAAGCAGAACTACGGGCTCGGCTGGCAACTGCTTGAAGACGGCGCATACGGGCATGGCGGAGCGTTCGGCACGTATCTTTACATCGATCCCGCGCGCAAGATCACGGTTGCGGTGATGACGTCGACGGAACGCGCGTCAGGTTTCGCTGCGGAGGTCCTCAAGCGGCTTCCGAAGTAATGCGCATTGCGATCGTTTCGGACATTCACGGCAACATCACGGCTTTGGAGGCGGTCCTCGCGGATCTCCGCGCGATGTCGCCCGACCTGGTGATGCATGGCGGCGACCTCGCTGACAGCGGCTCCGGGCCGTGTGAAGTTGTCGACTGCATCCGCACTCTGGGATGGCAAGGCGTTGTGGGCAACACCGACCAGACAGTGTTTGCGCCAGAAACGATCGCAAGTGTGCCGCCGGCGTTTCGCGAGGTCGTTTCCGAGTTGGCAGATTTTGCTCGTGAGGCGCTGGGGGATGATCGTGTTGCGTGGTTGCGTACGTTGCCCCAAGTGTGTTCGCACGAGCTATTCACGTTATTTCACGCAAGCCCCGACAATCCGTGGCGCGCACTCGCCGAGGACGATCCCGGTATACAGGGACGGCTAGTTGCCTACGGCCACATCCACAAGCCGTTCGTGCGCGGCGGCGTCGTCAACGCCGGCAGCGTTAGATTCTAGAATCGAAGATTCTAAATCAGAGTACTGCAACAAACGAAGTTACGCAGCGAGTAACTTGACGATGTCCTCGATAGCGCGGTCGGCCTT